>JBCDBW010000201.1:0-1984 GCA_039182965.1 Verrucomicrobiota bacterium | reverse complement strand
CTGTCCCGCTATGGGTGCACTCGTAAACTGCTTCGGCGACACCAACTTCCTCGTCCGCACCGACGTATTTGCCGAATTGGGCGGCTTTACTCCAGACACCCTCGAAGAACGCTTGGAAGAAGATTGGGATTTCCTCAGCCGTGCCATGCTCGCTGGCAAGAAAATGGAACTCATCCCGCGCGTGCTCTACTGGTATCGCCGAATCGAGGGAGAAGGGCGTGCAGAAACCGGTATCCGCTTCCAAAAGGAATGCTCTGGCATGCTGCCCTATCGCCACGCCGTTCCCAATGCCCTCTTTGACCTCGTCCTCCTCGCCCACGGCGCCGCCAGAACGATCCCTGAATTGTCCAACCGCCATCAGGTCAGAAAACTGCGCCGCGAAATCAGCCGCTGCCACAAAGCGCTCAATGAAATCATGCGCCGTGCGGATGAGTTGGGCGATCAATCCGATCACATCCTTCAAACAAAGCGCTGGCACACAATCAATCCGCTTCGCCTTTTCACCACCTACATCTACCCTCGAAAAAAATCCACCCTCGTCCCCAGGGAATATTCCCAAGCCAAAGAGCGTTACCTAAGAGCTCGCCAACGGGCCCAAGAACGATTCGATCAGGACTGAGGCCTTTCCCGTGTCGCCCCTGAATAAGCACTCCCCGCAATACCAAGTCCGAACTTGCGATCACCCAATCATCACCGAAATTACCACTGCCCATGAGCTCTTCCCCCTCACGCGATCCCATCGATCCGGAACGAGATCCTCCTTCTGTCGACCCCGACGGAAATCCCCTCGTCCAGGTCCCACACGGCGTCACCTTTCGTCCCGCACCCACACACGTCGATGAACGCGGCTGGGTCTCTGAAATCTACGATGCCAACTGGGATTGGCACAAAGACCCTCTCGTCTTCGTCTACGCCTTCACCGTCCTCCCCGGGATGATCAAAGGCTGGGGCATGCACAAACAACACGAAGACCGCTACTACATCATCCACGGCCGCATGAAAGTCGTCATGTTCGACGATCGACCCGAATCCCCAACCAACGGCCTCGTCTCCGAAGTCGTCCTTTCCCACTTCAACCGACGCCTCATGAACATCCCTCCCGGCATTTGGCACGCCAATTGGAACATCGGCGAAGACGAAGTCCTCGTCGTCAATTGTCCCACCACCCCATACGACCACGCCAATCCCGATAAATACCGCCTCCCCCTGGATACCGACAAAATCCCCTACGATTTTCCGGAAGAACGCGGTTTCTGATTCTCGATCACTCTGGCCCTTGCCCGCGCTCTCCTGATGTCGGATCCCGCAATCAGTGTCATCATTCCCACCTACAATTGGAGTGGTGTCCTTCGCTTCGCCATCGAGAGTGCCCTGAACCAGTCTTTTCGCGACTTCGAACTCCTCGTCATCGGGGACGGCTGCACAGACGATTCAGAGCAGGTCACAAAGTCTTTCGATGATCCTCGCGTGACGTGGATCAATCTCGAAAGGAATTTCGGAGGCCAATGGGCTCCCAACAATCACGGTATCGAACGAGCCCGCGGAAAATACATCGCCTATCTCGGTCACGACGATCTTTGGCTGCCCCACCATCTGGAAACTCTCCTCGCCGCTGCCAGAGAAAATCAAGCTGATGTCGCCTTTTCTCTCACGCTCGCCTTCGGCGCCCCCGGATGCGACGGACGCCTCGTCGCCGGAGTTTTCCCCGATGGAGAATACATCGCAGGACAACACGTCACCCCCGGCGCGTTCCTCCATCTCCGTTCCGCCGCCTTGACTCTCTCACAGCGCCCCTGGCGACCACCCACCGGCCGCCAACTTCCTACCGATGTCGATTTTTTGACCCAACTCAAAAACAACAACGCAAAATTCCAGTCCGTCCCACAAGTCACTATCTTCAAGTTCCCCGCCTCCTGGCGCCCCAATTGCTACAAGGAAAAGCGCTTCGACGAACAGGCAAAATACGCTGCCCTTATCAAAACCG
>JBCDBW010000200.1:0-2380 GCA_039182965.1 Verrucomicrobiota bacterium | reverse complement strand
GGAACCACGACGGAGGCGATGGTGGAGTATGTGGACGTAGTTCCGACGTTTGTGGAGGCGGCGGGTAGTGAGCCGGACGCGAACTTGGATGGAGAGAGTTTTCTGCCGGTTTTGCTGGGGGAGAAGGATGACCACAAGGAATATGTCTATGGGATTATGACGACGCGAGGGATCATTAATGGTTCGGAGACTTTTGGAATCCGGTCGGTCCGATCCGGGCAATACAAGCTTATCGTCAATTTGACGCCTGAGATTGAGTTTACGAATGCGTGCACCCAGTCAGATGAATTTCTGTCTTGGGTGGCGAAAGCGAAGGCCGGCGACGGAGAGGCGGCGGTGAAGGTGAAGCGCTATTCCTGGCGGCCGGCAGTGGAGTTGTATGATGTCCAGAAAGATCCTCTGGAGTTGGAGAATCTGGCGGATAATCCGGAGTATGCGGGGGAAGTGAAGAAGCTGCGGGCGAAGTTGGATGCGTGGATGTTGTCGCAGGGGGATGAGGGGCAGGCGACGGAGGCGGCGGCGCACCTGCATCAAGGGCGGAATCGGAAGAAGGCGGATGATGTCGATGGCGGAGAGAAGAAAAAAAAGAAGAAGAAGAACAACGAGACAGCCTGAAAGCGGTTGTGAATTAGCGGGCCTTTGTCATCGAAGTTCGGTAGAGTCCCGCTCATGATTGATGAGCTAATTGAGAATGCGCGGGCGAACTTTGATCTGACAGAGGCAGCGCACCAGGACAGTGTCCGGGAGCTCTCGGAGCGGTTTCAGGCGGTGGAGGATACTGAAGGGTTGCGGGGGCGTTTGAGTCTGGAGGGAACGCCCTTGGAGGCCCGGATGGCGGGATTGTTAGCGGAGTCGCGTCGTTGGTTGGCGGGGAATGAAAGACCGCTCAGAGTGGCAGTCGTCTTTGCGATGTGGGGGGAGCACCGGCGGATGCGGCCAAAGGATGAGGGCAATCCGCATGGAGAGGATTCACTGTCCGTGAAGTTGGAGCAGTTGGAGTGGGCGACGCGTGATTCCGCTGTGGAGTGGATGTTGTATGCGGTGGATGACGGGTGTCCGCACGGGAGTGCGCTCATTGCGCGGGAGATTGCGGGGAAGCACGCGTTAGGGGATCGACTGAAAGTGTTATCTTTGAGCGAAGTGTTGCCGGCGGCGAGCGGGCCTCTGGCCGGTTTGGGATCGGCAGATGAGTCGCGTAAGGCGGGAGCGATTATATTAGGCGCCATGGAGGCGATTGGGGACGGGGTGGATGTGGTGATTTACACGGATGCGGACAACTCGGTGCATTTGGGGCAGGTAGGATTGTTGTTGCGAACGTATGTTGAGGAAAGTGCGCCGGTCGTGTTGGGCAACCGGAAGCATGCGGAGTCGGTATTGGTGAAGGAAGCGGCGCGTTGGGGGATTGGGATCAAGGTATTGCGTCACATGCAGCGGATGATAGGTGAGGCGGTATTTTCCCGAGGGATATTGGATACGCAGGCGGCATTCAAGTTATATGAGGCGGATTTGTTGAAGCGCATAATTGCGGAGCCGACGGTGTATGATTTTTCCTTTGATACGGACTGGATATTGGCGGCGATTCGGGAGGGGGTTCCCATCGAGCAGGTTCCGTTTGCGTTCATTGATTCGGCGGCGGAATCGGCATCGATTGCGCAGGGGCCGATGACCACGTGGGAGACGTTATTGTTTGGCTTAACGAAGGCGGTGAAGCGGCACGGGTATTGCGAGGGGGATGCGGCGGCGATGGCTTCGGTGTTGGAAGAAGAGATATCCGGCCACGAAGATCTGGACGCCTTAATTGACTATTTGCCGCGACAGTTAGAGACGGCGGGCGAGATGGATTACGGGAACGCGGAGGTGATGGGTCCGGAAGCGCTTCGGAAGTGGATACGAGAGCGGCTGAAGGAACGGGGAACCTAAGGGAGAATCAGTCGTCTTTCTTGAGCGACTTGAGGAGCTTTTTCCACTCACTCTTGGTGGTATTGAGGCGAATTTTTTCGCGGGCAGCGATCATGGCGCGCCGTGTTTGGAGGGCGTCGGTATCGATTTGGTCGAGGGCTTGGGCGAACTCGTTCGGGGTGGTGGCATAATCGAGGGCGAGATTTCGTGCGGTTTGGAGGTCGGCTTCGGTTTTCTTACGGAGGGCCTGGGATTGGATGCCAAGTTCTTCGGCAGCGTTAGCGACGTTTTGGGCGCGACTGGGATCGGGCACAATGGAGCGGACGTTTTGCTGGATTTTTGCGATGACGGCGGGATCGGAGAGATCGACGGAGCTTCCGCCGCTCAACAAGAGGAGGACGACAAGGGCGATAATCATGGTGACGAGGGCAGAGGTTCGAGGGGGCGTGTGAAATTCGGGGGGGGTGGCAGGGTGGTTGGT
>JBCDBW010000199.1:0-2772 GCA_039182965.1 Verrucomicrobiota bacterium | reverse complement strand
GCGAAGTGGACGTGAACGTTCATCCGGCGAAGCGGGAAGTTCGGTTTCGGGACGGGAACGGCGTGAAAGGAGCGGTGGTGGAGGCGGTGAGCGGGGCGGTTCTGGGGACGCCGGCAGGTCCTTTCGTGCGTGGGGGGAAAGAACGGGAAGGAAAGTGGCCGGAGGTTGGTTTAAAGGGAGGTGGGTTATCGGGGAATCCGGGCGGGGCCGTGGCGATTCCGGAGGCGGTCCTGATTCCGGAGCATGAGACACGTGTATTGCGACGAGACTGGGCGGAAGGGGGATTGGCGGATCGGAGTTCTGATGAGACTCTGGAGCCGGCGGAAGCACCATCGGCGAGGCTATCCCCCGGCGCGGGGACAGGAATTGGGACGGGGGAGGCGACCCGGGCTTCGGTTGAAGACTTTCGGATGCTCGGGGTTTTGGGTAGGCTTTACGTGTTGCTGGAGAGTGCGGAGGGGATGGTTCTGATGGATCAGCATGCGGCGCACGAGCGGGTTTTGTTTGAGGAGATGCGTCGTCGAATGGAGACGGAAGGCGTTCCGTCGCAGCGGCTATTGATTCCATTGACGATCGAGTTTGATCCGAAGGAATTTGATTTGGTGCGCCGGAACCTGGAGACTTTGCAACGGCTAGGGATCAGTGCGGAGGAATTTGGGCCGAACACGTTGAAGGTGGACAGTTTGCCGACCTTTTTGAAGAGTGACGAGAAGACGGCGTTTGTGAATCAGGTGGTGGAGGAGTTGAAGCGTGAGAGTGCGCGGACCTCGTCGATGCGACTCGGGGAAGATATGGTAGCGACGACGGTGTGCCGGCATGCGGTGAAAGCGAATGATCCGCTGCATGAGGAAGAGTTGATGCAGCTATTGGAGGATCTGCTGGCATGCGAGATGCCTTATTGTTGTCCGCACGGGCGGCCGACTTTAATCCAGATGACGTATGGAGAGTTGGAGCGACGGTTTGGGCGGCGGGTGCCTTGATTTGTTATTCGCTTGCTTGGTTGGTTCGGTCTTGGGCTTTACTTTGGGTGAGGGGGTGAGTTAGACTGTTCAGGGAAGTTTGAGGCGCGAAGTCAGATTGAATGCTGAGGGTGGTGGCCGGTGCATTGAATGTAGGCGGCGACCAGGGGCGGCAGCTTGTCATGGTGATGGAGCGGAGCGTTTCCGGGCAGCAAAGTCTTTGCTTGGCAGAAGAGTTGCTGCGGACCAGTGGGTGCTACAGGAAGGAAATATCGAGGGGGCTTTGGCGATCCTTTTTCGTTCTTGAAGGGACGGTTTGGAGGTAGATCATTGTCGTGCGTACGTCGCTATGACCGAGCATTTCCTGGATGGTCTTGATATCGTAGTTTGCCATGAGGAGGTGACTGGCGAAAGAATGGCGGAAAGTGTGGGCGGAAACCTTTTTGTGAGTGCCCAGGCTCGTAACGGCTTCGCGGAGAAGTTGGCTAAAGCGGTTCGAATGCAAATGGTATCGTCGTGATTGGTTATCCTTTTTGATTTTGGTCAAGCGTTTGGCTGGGAAGAAGAATTGCCATTGCCATTGCGTTGCTAATTGGTCCCATTTCTTTTGGGAACCGCGGACGGGCATAAACGCCCCCGCGAAACCTGCTGCGAGATCTGATTCGTAGGTATCTCGGACGTCGGCCAAGTGGGATCGCAGATCGGATACGAGAACTTCGGGGAGGGGCACGGTCCGGTCTTTTTGGCCCTTTCCTCGGTGGACTGTCAGGATACGGACTTCAAAATCAAAATTGTGCACCCTTAGCGTAAGCGCCTCGGTGAGGCGTAAACCGCAGCCATAGAGCAATTTGGTAAGGAGGGTATATGGTGGCGGCATTGCTTCCGCAATTTGACCGATTTCTTCCCGTGTTAGGATTTGGGGGACATACTTAGTGCGCCGGGCGCGTGTTACGCCTTCGGGCTGAAAGTCTCGGTTGAGGACTTTTTTGAAAAAGAAAAGCAGTGCATTAAAAGCTTGGTTTTGGGTTGAAGCGCCAACCCGTTTTTTACTTGCCAAGTGAGTCAGAAATCGGGCGGCTTGCGATGAGTCCAACGAGTCCGGAGGCACCGAGGCTACGAAGGATTGAAATTGCTTTATCCAGTGGGTGTAGCTGCGACGTGTTGCCAGAGCGTATTGCTTGACTGCGAGGATATCTGCGAGTTTCTGATACGCGAATTCCCATGAAGCGCCTGGTTTTGCCTGATTGGGTTGAAGTATATTTTCCGAATTGTCTGGGGCTTCGGCTATTTGGTGTTTGTTTTTCCCATGGACTGGGTAGTGGTCGAGTGGGGTGGTTTGTTCGGCTATTTTCGATTTTTTATGGTTTGGATGTCTCTCGACTTCGGGTAGGGGTGCAGGAAAACGCTGCATCACTTGTCTCAAGAGCGTTACGGCTTTAGCCGCTTCCGCCTGTTTTGAGGTTCCTTGATTCTTTGCTGCCAGCTTCGCAAGAAATGGATCTAATGTGGCGGGGTCACGCGGTGAATAGCCGTATTTGAGGCTGAAATCGATGTAGTATCGGGCCCATTTTTGCCAGTGTGCGCGTCTTTGATGTGGAACCTCCAGGATCTCTAGTTCGTCGAGAAAGGCTTTCTCGAGGATGTTGGGGAGCGGAATCATGTTAATCAACAAAAAGTGTTGAGCAACGCATTTTTGTAAGATATACATCTTTAGATGGCTGTGAATAGCCTATATTTGTGTTTTTTGACTCTTGCCTTGATCGGGCGGTGTGTTGAGGGCCGTTGCTCAACGAGGGTTGTATAATAACTTGTT
>JBCDBW010000198.1:0-3075 GCA_039182965.1 Verrucomicrobiota bacterium | reverse complement strand
GTGCGATCCTTGCGCTTGGCAAAGTTGAGTGATGGCGGCGTCGTATTATTGTCGGTTCGTTTCATGGATGGCTCGTCGGGTTTGGTTCGGGCGATTCTTCCTGCGGTGTCGCTCATGGACTATGGCCAATGGGCGATTGATCGGATCTCTGATCCGGATTTGAGAGGTCGACTGTCGGATGCGGACGGTGATGGACGATTGAATTTTTTTGAGTTCGCCTTTGGGATGGATCCGATGAATGGAGCAGCGACCGGGCGGACGCCTTCGGTGGCGATGGTCCGTGTGCCATTGGGGGCCGCGTTCGCGGATTTGTTGTCGATTACGTTTGAGCGACGCGTGGATGGGTCGGGGGTGGAGTATCAGGCGCAGGTGTCGGATGACCTGGTGACCTGGACGGATACGGATGAAGTGGTGGACGTGATTTTGTTGGGGAACGGGATGCAGGAAGTGACCGTGCGCGCGGGGATGGAAACGGCGGGTGCGCGGAATTGCTTTATTCGCGTCGTGCCATTGGAACCGTGAAGAAAAGAGGTCATCTCAAACACCGGGGGATTCTGGCATTGCTTGTGATATTCGCGGCGACGCCGAGCGGGGTGGCTTTTGGTCAGACCTATGGGTCGATGACCTTGCAGCCGGCGAAGGACAACACCTTGTATGAGAGTGCGGACGGGTCTTTGAGCAATGCGTTTGGGGATTTCGTGTTTGTGGGGAAGACGAATCAAGGGGTGGGGCAGCATTTGCGGCGGACGGCGATGGCTTTTGATTTTTCCGGGATACCGGACGGGGCGGATGTGGTGTCGGTGGAGTTGCGCTTGTATCTGGATCAGACGATTGCGGGGGATGTGCCGATTTACCTGCATGCGTTATTGGCGGATTGGGGGGAAGGCGCGGCGGACGGTAGCGGGGTGGGGGGGGAAGGAACGGGAGTGAATGCCTTGGAGGGGGATGCGACGTGGATACACCGGGCCTATGCGACGGCGTTTTGGGATACGCCGGGCGGGGATTTCGAGCCGTGTGCGAGTGGGGCGGCGGTAGTGGAGGGTGGATTCGGGTATTATTCGTGGCGTGGGCCGGGCATGGTGGAGGATGTGCGGCGGTGGATCGCGAATCCGGGAGGGAACTTCGGTTGGTTATTGAAGGCGGACGAGTCTTTGCCTGCTCCGACGGCCAAGCGGTTCGTAAGCAAGGACTCGTTCGACTTTTTACGTTGGCCGGAGTTGATTGTGACGTATCGAACTGATGGTCCGGGGGTGGTGCCGCCAGCGGTGGTGGGAGCGGGGATGGTCGTGGGTGCGGATTACGCGGTGATGGTGGAAGAGGCGGCCGCGCACTGTTTGTATTTTTTGGAGGGGACGGATGATTTGGAGTGTTGGTTGCCGGTATTGGCGGCGAACGGGGTGGCGGGGCCGAGCGGGGGTGGGTCGCTGGTATTGACGGGGGATGCGGCGATGCGGAAGCGGTTTTACCGGGTGCGGCCGATGCTGGTGGTGCCGTGAGGGAGCGCAGTCTATCGGCTGCGTATATCGCTGCGAAGCTTTCTTACAGAAGCGAACGCGATCGCGCTTAGCGGCGGCGGCGGCGGAAAAAGATGCCAGACAATCCGAGAGCAGCCATAACGACTGCAGAAGGTTCGGGAACAACGGCGACGGTTATTTGGCTGAGGACGAACCGGGTATCAGCCGTTGCGGGGTCCCCGGCACCAAGGGTGAAGGCAGGTGCATCGGGAATATCGATGGAGAAATTTATGTCCGGACCAAAGGGCTGATCTGAGCCGCCGTTTATGGTATAGGTTTCGGTCCCCCCATTACCGAAGCGGGTCATGATATCGGTGATGACCAGCGTTTCCCCGCCGGCAAGGCCCGAAAAATTTGAGATCGTTACCGTCAGGTCTTCCTGAAAATCGTCGGTAGTGACACCGTTATCGATTCCTGAATTCGCGCTTCCGCCCTGGACGCCGACGCCTGTATTTTGGGGATTCACGGTGCGAATGTTGGGAGTAAGTGTGATGTCGAAGGTCACCCCCGCGCTCCCTCCCGGAGCGGAAGTAACAAACATTCCCGATGCCCCATTTCTGGCTTCGGTTACTCCTGTTTCGGAACCGGTGATGAAACTGGGATCTGTGCCGTTCGTGCCGAAAGCAAAGGTCACGACAGCGGACGCAGATGAGGCGGATAGAGCGACCAAAGCTACGACAGTGAGGAAAAGGATCTTTCGCATCCGTTTATATTTTGCTTGAGAGTGTATCGCCCCCCCTGAGGCGACATTCGTTAGGAATCGTAAACTCTCCTCCGATTGTCAAGATGAATTTGAAGGGGAACATTCGTTTGGATGGGATTTAGGATTGGGATGTTTCTCATTTCCAGTTGCTGTTGCCAATTGGGCGCCGAATCGAGAGAGCCATTCTTGAGGATCTGGTTATCGGCCCTACTTTCCACTCCGAAGCAGTGGCTCTGATCGAGGACAACTTTCGAAGGTGGCCGCGTCCGCGTGCATACGGGAGAGGCTTGTCTTCGGTTGTTTCGTCAAGGGAGGACGGCGCTGGTTTGGCGACCGCTATTGTTCGCCATAGACATGCGGTTTCCAGTCTTTCGGGAGTTTTCCTTGCGGGCGGACGCCTTTGGAAGCGGGGGGGATGGGAGCGTCCTTGGCTTGGATGAGCGGAAGGTTGTCCGGGAGGTGCTTGATGCGGATGTCTTTGTATTGAATCTGCATGGCGGGACCGACGTGGACCTGGACGGCGAGGACGCCTTCGAGGGCGCGGCCATTTTCGTCGAGGTCGATGAGATTCGCGGTGGGATGGCCGTTGATCCAGTGTTTGTGGTGATTGCCGCGGACGAGGACGCGGTATTCATGCCATTCGTCGGGAGCGAACTCATTGACGGGGAAAGACCCGACGATCCATGGTTGGCCATCGGGATCGACGATCACTTTCTCACCGGTGTGTGAGAGGATGCGACGACCTTTTTCTTCGTAGAGCATGCCGTTGTATTCCGGTCTATCGGCGACGACGTCGCATTGGTATCCCGTAACGACATCGAGATCGATCTCGGGGCGGGCGGTGCCGCGGTATTGGAT
>JBCDBW010000197.1:0-3770 GCA_039182965.1 Verrucomicrobiota bacterium | reverse complement strand
GGTTTTTGTTATGTGGAAATCTGAAAAGACATTTGAAGACATTCGTTATGAAACCTCGGGTGACGGGATTGCAAAGATCACGATCAATCGGCCCGAAGTCCGCAATGCGTTTCGGCCGCAGACAGTGAAAGAACTTTTGGCGGCGCTCGAACTGGCGCATGAGGACAGTCGAGTCGGCGTTGTGATTTTAACGGGGGAAGGAGACAAGGCCTTCTGCTCTGGCGGAGACCAAAAGGTGCGCGGAGAAGGCGGTTATGTGGGTGACGACGGAGTGCCGAGGTTAAACATTCTCGATGTCCAAAAGAAGATTCGGGGTCTTCCGAAACCGGTGATTGCGATGGTAGCGGGGTATGCCATTGGCGGGGGGCACGTTCTGCATGTAGTGTGTGACCTCACGATTGCGGCAGAGAACGCGCGGTTCGGGCAGACGGGGCCGAAAGTGGGTTCCTTTGATGGGGGATTGGGATCGAGTTACCTATCGCGTATCGTGGGTCAAAAGAAAGCGCGGGAGATTTGGTATTTGTGTCGGCAGTATGACGCCCAGCAGGCCTTGGACATGGGTCTTGTGAATGCGGTGGTGCCTTTGGAGACGTTGGAGGATGAAACCGTGCAGTGGGCACGTGAAATCCTGGCCCATTCGCCAATGGCGATTCGTTGTTTGAAGGCTGCGATGAATGCTGATTGCGACGGGCAAATGGGTTTGTTAGACCTTGCTGGAAACGCCACACTGCTTTATTACCTTAGCGAGGAGGCAAAGGAAGGCAAGCAGGCCTTTGTCGAGAAGCGGGCTCCAGATTTTTCGAAGTTCCCGCGGTTTCCCTGATTTGGAGTCCGCGGTTTTTGGGGGAGACGGCGTGGTGGCAAACGGCTTGTTGTTTTGAAATCCTGGATATTGGCGGCACGGCCGAAGACCCTATTGGCAGGGTTGGTGCCGGTGTGGTTGGGTTGTGTGCTTGCGTGGCGTTTTGAGGGAGCTTTTCTTGGCTGGTTGGCGTTGTGCACTTTATTAAGCGCCTTGGCCATTCAGGTAGCGACGAACCTTTTCAACGATGCCATCGATTTTGAAAAGGGAGCTGATGGGGACCTTCGGCTAGGGCCTCGTCGGGTCACGGCATCGGGTGATTTGAAGTCGAAGTATGTCATGGGTGGAGGGATTATTGCATTGGTCGCGGCGTGCGGTTTTGCGATCCCGTTAATTGAAGCGCGAGGATGGCCGATCCTAGTGATCGGTCTTCCCTCTTTATATTTTAGTTTTGGATACACCGGTGGACCGATGCCTTTGGCTTACAGGGGGCTTGGCGAACTGTTTGTGATTTTATTTTTCGGCTTGGTGGCGGTGGCGGGAGCTTATTTTGTCCAAACGGGGGAGTGGTCATGGGCGGCGACGGTGCTTGGCTTTCAGGTAGGTTGTTTGTCGACGGTGATGATTGCGGTGAACAACCTGCGTGATATTGACGAGGACCGTGCAAGCGGCAAACGGACCTTGGCTGTGAGGTGGGGGAAATCGTTCGCGCGGAAGGAGATTATGTTTCTATCTCTGGCGGCCTTATTGACGGGTGGATACTGGGTTTTGGTGGAGGGGGAGATTTGGGGAGCTGGAGTGTGGCCGCTGGTGATGTTGCCGCTCACCTTGGCTCTGGTCCTCGGGGTATTTCGTGAGGAACCGGGGCCGGTCTACAATCGTTTTCTCGGCATGGGCGTCGGGCAACTACTGGCCTTTGCGGTGCTATTTTCGGTGGGACTGGGGGTATTCTGGTGAGCGAAGTATGGCTGCATCGATACGTGCTGTCCTCCCGAAGGGGGCTCAACGCGACGAGTGACCGGACGGTGCATGAGGGCGCTTTATTAAGAGTTGACGATGGGGTGGGGTGTTTGCATCCCTGGGTGGAGTTGGGGGATGCCTCTCTCGAGGAACAGCTGGCGGCGCTGGGCGAGGGGAAGGTCGATTTGCAAGTGGAAAGGGCCCTTACGTGCGCGAGGATGGACGCACGGGCACGGGCGCGAGGGAAGAGCCTTTTTGAAGGGTTGACCATTCCTTTGAGTCATGTGCTTGTTGAGTCCGAAAATGAATATGATCGGCGGAGGACGGAGGGATTTTCGATATTCAAGATCAAGTGCGGACGAGACTTAGATGTCGAAAGGGCTTTGTTAGAGCGAATTGGCGGGGGGACGGGTGTTGCCTTGCGGTTGGATTTTAATGAGCGTTTAGAGCCGGGCGACTTTTTGGAATTTTGGGAAAGTCTATCGGCGGCGGTCCGGGAGACAGTGGAATTTGTCGAAGATCCGTGTCCTTACGCGTGTGAAGTGTGGGAGGATTTGCGAAGGCGAACCGGGGTTCGGCTGGCGGTTGACCGGCAGGTGTGTGTAGCCAACGGTGGCGTGGACGTGTTGGTGGTCAAACCTGCCGTGAATCGGATCCGAGACGTGATGGAGGCGGTAGGTGATCGGACCCTGCCCGTCGTTTTCACATCGTATATGGATCATCCGGTCGGCCAGATGTATGCGGCGTTCGAGGCGGCGATGGCCTTGTGGAATTCACCTGGGCGGGTGGGTGTGTGCGGTCTTTTGACGCATGATTTGTTTGAGGGAGATGCTTTTTGTGATGCGGTTCGCACGAAGGGGCCGAGACTGAAGGCCCCGTCGGGGACGGGGCTAGGATTTGACGAATTAATCGCGTCGCTGGAATGGGAACGACTAACTTAGACGGCAGTGCTTTCTGGGAGGGCCGTGCAGCATGTGTGATGCGCAACACACGTGAAGGCGGAGGTGTGGTCGATGGACTCGAAGGTTGGGTGGAGCGAATGAGTTGGCTAGCGGGGCATATTCTCTTTGGCACCTCTGGATCATCGGGGCGACCAAAGTGGGTGTGTTTGTCGAAGCGGGCCATCTTGAGATCGGCAGAGGCAGTCAATGAGCATCTTGAAGTGACGGAAGCGGATTGCTGGGTTCGTGCGATCCCGGACTTTCATGTCGGCGGATTGGGTATTCACGCGCGGGCGTGGTTGGGGAGGAATCGGGTGGTCGTGATGGAGGGGATTTGGGATCCAGCGGGATTCGGGTTGTGTTGCCGACTGGCGAGAGCCACTTTGAGTTCATTGGTGCCGGCTCAGGTCTATGATTTGGTGGAGGAGGGGGTGCGGGCACCTGAAAGTTTAAGGGCGGTTTTGGTGGGGGGAGGGGCCTTAGGGGCGACGCTCTATGAGGAAGCCTGTGATTTGGGATGGCCATTGGTGAGAACGTACGGTTTGACGGAAGCGGCCTCGCAGGTGGCGACGGAGGGCTGGAATGCGGCTCTGGGAGTGGGTGAGGACGACGGTTGGCTTCCGGTTTTGAGCCATTGGGAGACACGAGTGGGGGAGGACGAAGTTTTGAGTATCCGTGGGGAGAGTTTGATGACGGCTTATGTTGAGCGCGAGGCGGTGGCAGGGTGGGTTCGTCGCGACGGCATGTGCGATGGATGGTTTCGGACGGGTGATCGCGTTGAGCTGCGGGGCGGCAAGGAAGGTCTCACGGAACTTCGGTTTCTAGACCGGGAAGGAGACATGGTTAAAGTGCTAGGAGAATTGGTATCCTTAGCCAATCTGAGAAGGCGGGTTTACGAGTACGGGCGGGGGTTGGAAGTGGTTGGGGTTCAGGACGAACGGTTAGGAACACGCTTGATTTTAGTGCGGGAGCAAAATTTGGCCGTAGAAGTTGCAGAGGCTTGTTTTCGGGAAGTAAACGGCACGGTAGCGGGTTACGAGCGGTTGCAGGACATCGTGGAGATTGAT
>JBCDBW010000196.1:0-3839 GCA_039182965.1 Verrucomicrobiota bacterium | reverse complement strand
CCCGGAGGTTCGGGAGGCGATGCTTCCTTATTTAGAGGGAGCGTATGGGAATCCTTCGGGGGGCTATCGTTTCGGGAAAGATTCGCGGAAGGCGGTAGAAGCGGCACGGGAGCGGGTGGCGAGCTTGGCGGGGGCGAAGGCGGAGGAGATTGTGTTTACGAGTTGTGGAACGGAATCGAACAACTCGGCATTTTATTCGGCGGTAGAGACTTATCCCGACCGCAAGCACCTGGTGACGACGCGGGCGGAGCACAGCGCAGTCGTGAATGTAGTGGAGTATTTGGAAGCGACGCACGGGTATGAAGTGGATTGGGTACCGGTGGACGAGGGTGGTTGGGTAGACGTCGATGCGATGGAGGGGGTGGTGCGGCCAGGTGAGACGGCTTTGGTCTCCTTAATGTGGGCGAACAACGAGACGGGAGTCTTGGGGCCGGTGAAGGAAGCCGCGGGTATTTGTGAGGAAGCCGGCGTTTTGTTTCACACGGACGCAGTGCAGGCGATGGGCAAGGTTCCGGTATCGGTGGCGGCATGTGGTGCGCATTATTTATCGATATCGGGTCACAAGATGCACGCGCCGAAGGGCGTGGGAGCGCTGGTGGTGAGCGAGCGGGTTCGATTTCATGCGACCATGATTGGCGGCGGCCAGGAAGGGGGGCGGCGCTCGGGCACGGAGAATGTGGCGAGTATTGTCGGGATGGGCAAGGCTGCGGAAGTGATGGAGAGAGCTATGGCTGAGGGGAGTATGGAGCGGGTAAAGGAGCTTCGAGACCGATTTGAGGGGAGGATTCTGGGAGCGATCGAGGGGACGGGGATCAACGGTGATATCGAGCGGCGGCTTCCGAACACGACCAACTTTTTCTTTGAAGGAGTGGATGCGGAGGGGTTGTTGATTTTGTTAGATAACGATGATGTTTGCTGCTCACCGGGGTCAGCCTGCAGCACAGGCTCGTTTGAGCCCTCCCGGGTGATCACGGCGATGGGCTATGACACAGAGCGGGGGCGAAGCAGTGTGCGTTTTTCGTTGTCTATGTTCAGCACGGAAGGGGAGATCGATGAGGCGGTGAAACTGATTGCGGCTGCGGCGAGGAAGCTTCGGGTGGCAAGGCCGGTGCGGGGCAGTCGGGTCGTGGGAGGCGGAAGAGCCTAAGCAGTCACATTCCTTCGGAAACAGTTGGTTAGCGAGCGTGAAGGACGCGACATGCTGTGGTCTTAGGCGGGGCGAGGATATGGGATGTCGGGCCTCGAAATAGGGTTTGACCGGGGGAAGGTTTGGCGACAGTTTAGCACCCCCTCAATCTGTGGAGATGGAACAGCCCATTCAAAGGCATACGATATCGGTTCTTGTAGAGAACAAGTTTGGCGTGTTGGCGCGAGTGGCCGGCATGTTTAGTGGGCGTGGATACAACATTCATGCGTTGAATGTCGGGCCGAGTCATGATCCGAAGGTATCGCGAATGACGATCACCGTTCGGGAGAAAGAAGAGACGTTAAATCAGATTATCAAGCAGCTGGATCGGTTGGTGGATGTGATTGACGTCGTGGATTTCCGCGAGGGAGACACCATTTTTCGCGAGTTGGTGTTGGTGCAGGTGAACATCACCAAGTCGACGCGATCGGAGGTCATCGAGTTGTGTGATATTTTCCGGGCAAAGATCATCGATGTGAACCCGGACCAACTGACGGTGGAGATTACGGGGACGGAGGGGAAGCTTGGAAAGTTTGTTCAACTGATGGAGAACTTTGGGATCAAGGATTTGACGCGGACGGGCAAGATTGCCTTGCCGAGGGCGGAGTGAGCTTTTTGGAGGATTTTGAGAATTAACAATAGTTGAGATATGGCTGCCAAGATATACACAGACAAGGATGCGGATTTGAAGGTATTGAAGGGGAAGACCTGTGCGGTGATCGGGTTTGGATCGCAAGGGCATGCGCATGCGCTGAATCTTAAGGACAGTAAGGTGAAAGTGATTGTGGGGCTATACAAGGGGAGTAAGTCTCGTGCAGTAGCGAAGAAGCTTGGGTTTGACGTATTTGACACGGGGGAAGCGGTAAAGCGGGCGGACGTGATCATGGTGGCGGTGCCGGACACGAAGATTGCGGGGGTTTATGAAAAGGATATTGAGCCGTATTTGGAGAAGGGAAAGACCCTCTTGTTCAGCCATGGTTTTGCGGTTCACTTCAAGACGGTGGTTCCGCCGAAGGATGTGAATGTGATTATGGTGGCGCCGAAGGGGCCGGGTCATATCGTGCGGCGGCAGTTTCTTGAGAAGAAGGGAGTGCCGACCTTGATTGCGGTGCATCAGAATCCCGGACGTGACGCCAAGAGGATTGCACTGGCATGGGCGAAGGGGATTGGTGGGACGCGCGCTGGTGTGTTTCAAACGGATTTCAAGGAGGAAACGGAGACGGATCTGTTTGGGGAGCAGACGGTTTTGTGTGGTGGGGTCTCTGAATTGATCAAGGTAGGGTATGAGACATTGGTGGAAGCTGGGTATCAGCCGGAGATGGCGTATTTTGAGTGTTTGCACGAGCTGAAATTGATCGTGGATTTGATCAACGAGTCGGGGATTGCGGGGATGCGTTTTTCGATATCGGAGACTGCGGAGTATGGTGATGTGACGGTGGGTCCGAAGATCATCGACGCTTCGGTAAAGCGGCGGATGAAAGCGGCGTTGAAGCGTATTCAGTCGGGCGCGTTTGCGAAGGAGTGGATCAAGGAGGATGCGACGGGGCAGAAGACTTTTGATAAGTTGCGCAAGGAAGGCGAGCGGCATGAAATTGAGAAAGTGGGCAAGCGTTTGCGTGGGTTGATGCCGTGGATCAAGAAGCGGGATATCAAGGGGACGCAGGCTTCCTACTCCTGAGGGAGTGGGAAACGGTAATCGGTCGAGGTTTAGGCGATCGGGAGCAGCGCTGAGATGGAGACGAGCGCCGACGCGATGGGCAGCAGAGGGGGCGGGGAGCGGCGATATGCGTTGTTTGATTTGGATCAAACGTTGGTGCCATACGATACCCAGTTATTGATGTGCAACCGGGTGTTGCGGACGGAGGGGTGGCGGCGCTTGTATCTGATTTTGTTTGTGCCGGTGGCGAGCTTGGGCGTGTTACGTATGGTGAGTTTACGGACGATGAAGCGGATATTTTTGTCGTACTGGTGGGGGATGACTCGGGAGCGAGTATTGGAGTTGGCGGCTGAGTTTGTCGAGCGGGATGTTTTACCGGCGGTATATCCGGAGGTGAAAGCGGAATTGGAGCGGCATCGGGCGGAGGGGCGGGTGACGGTATTGAACACGGCTAGTCCGGATTTCTATGCGCGGGTAATTGCGGACCGTTTGGGATTCGACTATTGCTTCGGAACGCGAGTTGAATTGCCGGAGCGGATGCCGTTGATCCCTGAGATCCCCGGAGCGAACAACAAGCAAGAGGCGAAGATTGAGGCGATGCGGGAGGTGTTGCCTCCGTATTTCGTGAAAACGGATGTGTTGGCGGACAGCTATGCTTACAGCGACAGTTCCGCGGATTTGCCGATGCTGCGGATCGTGGACCATCCGGTGATGGTGGATCCAAGCAAGCGATTGCGAGCGGAGGGGGAGAATGCAGGATGGGAAGAGGTCGAGGTGACGGGACGGGTAGGCGGCGGAGAGGTGGTTAAGATGTTGTTAGGGATAAGGCCCTAGGCAGGATGCCAACGGGCTAGTCGTTGCGCTCCCGTGTCGCGCGCCACACGGCTGACCTATTCTCCGAGGTGGTTGGGGTTCATGAGTTGGAACATGCCGATGAGGTCGGCATTGGTGGTGAGGAGCCAGAGAGAGAGGACAGAGATGAGAATGGTAATCGAT
>JBCDBW010000195.1:0-3970 GCA_039182965.1 Verrucomicrobiota bacterium | reverse complement strand
GGGGTATTTGGGGGCGCAGAAGTCGCTGTATGTTTTGACGTAGACCGTGCGGTAAACGGGTCTTCCGCAGGAGTCGTATCCGCAGAAGGTTTTTTTGTAGCAACCGGCGTCGGCGGTGGCGGCGAACACGGTAAGAGTGAGGGCGGCGATGGCGAGGCTTAGGAATGTTTTCATTATGGCTGGGTCCTGTGGTTTAGGTTCGGTTTGGGGGGTTGGACGGGATGTATTGGAAAGTATTCGAATGAGTTGCGCAGTTCCGCTGTTTCGCAGGTAGAGACAAGCGGACGCCGGCTACTGGGGCCGGCGTCCGTTGACTGAGTTGGTTTAGCGGCAGTAGGAGCGTGAGGAATAGCCGCGGCTATAGCTATAACTGGGGCGATAGCTGTAGCTGAAGCTGGGACGGTAGCTATGGGCGCGTGAGTAGGACGGGTATGAGTAACTTTTCCGAAGTTTGGAAGAGCCATGGTAGGGGTAGGCTGGTTTTGCGAAGGAGCTGCGTGAGGAGTATCCGCGGCTGTATCCGCTGCCATAGGACTTGCTGTAACTGGGTTTGGAATACTTGTGTCCGCCGGCTTCGGCGGTGTCGGTAAAGGCG
Organism: Verrucomicrobiota bacterium; assembly: GCA_039182965.1. GTDB lineage: Bacteria > Verrucomicrobiota > Verrucomicrobiia > Verrucomicrobiales > DEV007 > JBCDBW01. Next base: position 3,375 of record JBCDBW010000195.1, on the reverse strand, counting down.
AAGAAGGTGGCGCTGGCGATGCCGAGGGCCAAGACGGTTAACATGTTGGTTTTCATTTGCTTAGGTCTTTCTATTTTTGGGTTTGGGGGCGTTACGCCGGGTGGAGCCGCTTGTGGTTTGCGGGGGATTGGACGGGATCGGATCGAGAGTATTCGATTGAGTTTTGTAGGCTCGCGGGCTTGCGGTCTGAGCAGTTACGCAGTGACGCAGTGACGGAGGGGAGAGGCCTGCGCTGTGGCAGACCGCGCGATACTTCCAGGGCGGGCGTGAGGTTTGGGAGGAACGTTGCGGACGATCTGGAGGATTGTCCCTACCGTTGAGGCAGATGGGGCGCGGACACTTTTTGCGAAAGTGTTAGCGGCGCGCGGCTTTGTATCGGGAGAGGCGGGTGGAGTATCGCGAGCTGAGCGTGGGGCGATAGGAGGTGCGGGGGACGGCACGGATGACTGGTTGGGAGTAGGCGGAGCGGAGGGAAGCGGCTCCGTGGTAGGGGTAGGCGGGTTTTGCGAATGTGGCGCGGGGGATTGCGGCGTAGGAAGTGGCACCTCGGGTGATGTTAGCGTATCCCGTGGCGGAGCGGCCGTAACCGCCGGCGAAGGTTGATGCGGTGAGGGTCAATGAGGCGGCGATGATGGTGAGGGCGATGATCTTCATTGGATGAGGGCGGGTTGGGTTGGAACTGGCGCGACAAACACTATGCCTCATGCCACCAGGGAAGGGAAGGCTGGAGTGGGGAAAGTGGGTCTGGGATGCCAGGGGTGGGACCGTTTTTAGTGGGTTGCGGGGTTGGGAGATGGGAAAAGTGAGTGGAGTGGGCTCTTGGCGGAAGCGCGGCATCTCGCTCAAATGAAGGGCGTTATGGATGCCAATTGGGGATAAGGATCGTGTGCCCGCAGGGATTAGAGGGTCGAGGCTGCAGGGATTCAGGGGGCGGTGCTGTCAGCTAGTTCGGGATGTGAATGGCGTGGCCGAAGGCGTTTCCGGTGGCTTCGTGAATGGCCTCGGAGAGGGTGGGATGAGCGTGGATCGTGTTCTCGAGTTCGTCGGCGGTGGCTTCGAGAGTGATCCCGAGGCCCATTTCTGCGATCAGCTCGGTGGCTTCGGGGCCGATGATATGGGCACCGAGGAGTTCGCTATGTGGTTTGCCGAAGATCAGTTTGACGAAGCCTTCAGCGTCGCCGCCGGCCAGGGCGCGGCCGCTGGCGGTGAAGGGGAATTTGCCGACCGTGAATTCGAGCCCTTGTTCTTCGCAGGCGCGTTCGGTGAGGCCGATGGACGCTACTTCTGGATGGCAGTAGGTGCAGCCGGGAAAGATATCGACTTTTTTCGGGGTAAAGCCATCGACGAAGATGCCGTTGACGGCTTGGATGGCCTCGAAGCTAGCGACGTGGGCCAGCCATGGGGGTCCGATAATATCACCGGCGGAGAAGACGTTGGGGATGGAAGTTTGGTAACGATCGTCGAGTTCGATGTAACCGCGGTCGTTGAGTGCGAGGGCTTCGGTACCGCCGGGGAGGATGGGCTGGACGCCGACGGCGACGAGGGCGAGGTCAGCTTCGAGAGATTGTGAATCGCCGCCGGCGGCGGGTTCCAGCGTGAGCGACACTCCCTGTTCGGTGACTTGGGCGGCGGTGGTTTTGTGTGAGAGGAGGAAATTGATCCCTTGTTTTTTGAAGGATCGTTCGAGGGCGGTGGAGACCTCGGTGTCTTCGACGGGGAGGAGGTGGTCCATCATTTCGACGATGGTGACCTCGGTTCCAAAGGCGTTGAAGAAGTAGGCAAACTCCACGCCAATGGCCCCGGCGCCGATGATGATGATCTTTTCCGGTTGCTTTTCGAGGACCATGGCTTCTTTCGAGGAAATGACGCGGGTGCCGTCGTAGGGGAGGAAGGGTAATTCGCGTGATTTGCAGCCGGTGGCGATGAGGACATGGGTGGCCTCGTGGGTTTCGGACTGTCCGTCGCTGTTGGTCACCGCGACTTGGTGGGCGCCCGAGGGGGCGGTGCCGGCGAGGTCGCCGTGGCCGCGGAAGTAATCGACTTTGTTTTTCTTGAAGAGGAACTCGATGCCGCCGGAGAGGCGGTCGGAGACATTGCGGGACCGGCCGATGACCTTGGACCAGTCGTAGTTGAGGTTGTCGAAGGAGAAGCCGAAATCGTCGGCTTGATGTTTGAGGAAGTGGTATTGGGAGGCGTTTTTGAGGAGAGCCTTGGTGGGGATGCAGCCCCAGTTTAGGCAGACGCCGCCGGCGCGATCGGATTCGATGCAAGCGACTTTTTTTCCTAGTTGGGCGGCGCGGATGGCGGCGACGTATCCGGCGGGGCCGCCGCCGATGACGATGAGGTCGTAGGACATTTGTTAGTGTTACGTGATTAGCGATTAGTGATCAGCGGCCGGGAAGGTGGTCGACTAGACGAGCATGAGGGCTGGATTTTCGAGGAGGGTTTTTAATTCGTTGAGGTAGAGAGCGCCCACAGCGCCGTCGACGACGCGGTGATCGCAGCTAAGGCCGATGGACATGATTTGTCCGGGCACGACGGTATTGGAATTGGGATCGACAATGGGTTTCGGTTTGATGGCGCCGACGGAGAGGATGATGGATTGGGGGGGGTTAATGATGGCGGCGAAGTGGTCGATCCCGTAGGCACCCAAGGTGGACACCGTGAGGGTTCCGCCCTGGAACTCATTGGGACTGAGGCGCTTGTTGCGTGCGCGCGCAGCCAAATCTTTTACGGCGACCGAGATTTCGTTGAGTGACTTGGACTCAGCGTTAGGGATGACCGGGGTGACAAGTCCTTCATCGATGGCAATCGCGACGGAGAGGCCGACGGAATCATATTGGATGATGTGGTCACCGGCGAAGGAAGCATTGACTTGGGGGACGGTGGCGACGGCGGCGACGGTGGCTTTGAGAATGAAATCGTTGAGGGTGTATTTGAAGGGTTCCTGGCCGTCGGGCGCCGCGGCGAGAGCGGCGTCGTTTACCTGTTTTCGCAGCGCGAGGAGAGGGGCGGCGTTGATTTCGAGGTTGAGGTAGAAGTGGGGGATGGTGGTTTTGGATTCGAGGAGGCGTTGTGCGATGATGGATCGCATGCCGGAGAGAGGCACCTGGGTGCTGGAGGGCATGGCCCCGGCGGGGGTGGGTGTCGGTGTGGGGGCTGGTTGTGGGGTAGTGGCTGCGAGGGCCTGGGCTGGGGCGGCGGCTTGGGCGGGTGTTATCGCGGGAGAAGAAGCGGCGGCTCCATCGATTGCGGCGAGGATATCTCGTTTGACGATGCGCCCTCCGGGGCCGGAACCTTGGATTTGGGTGAGGTCGATTTGATTGGCGGCGGCCAGTTTGGCGGCGAGGGGTGAGGATTTGGGCGCGGTGCTAG
>JBCDBW010000194.1:0-4008 GCA_039182965.1 Verrucomicrobiota bacterium | reverse complement strand
CGTACGTGGAGCGTTGTCTCGAGGCGGGGCGGCGCGAAGACGCCGAGGCGGCGATTTCGGATTTGGACCGTGTGTTTGAGGCGGAACCGAACACTATGTTGGCGCAGGATTTGGAGAAGCTGCGCGGGTTAGTGAAGTGAGTTCGGTATTGCCTTTCGATCGTTGCTTTGAGTGATGATTACTCAAGTCTTCGCATATTTTTGCGCCTCCCAAGTGGTGCTTGCGCGGGAAGGTTTTCAGCCTCTTTTTTCTCGGAGGGAAAGGGGGTCGTTCGGCGGCCTATTCTTTTCGCTTTTTCAGGAATGAGCATGCGGTCGTGAAGTCTTTCAGGGTGGTTTTGAGGGGGCCTTGATTTCGGAAGCGGCGGTCGGAGGAGCGGACGGGAGGGGAGAGGACGGTGGTGGGGCCGATCTGGCGGAGGCGGAGGGAGAAGTCGAGGTCTTCGCACTGGGATAGGGACTCGTCGAAGCCGTTGATTTGGTGGAAGATATGACGCCGCACGAAGATGGCTTGATCGCCGAGAAAGAGGTGAAAATACCGCGAGCGGAAGAGGGCGAGCTTACAGGTCAGCTTGAGGATTAGAGATGGGGAATCGAAGTATCGGGCGAAGGCACCGCCGACGATATTGGCGGGGGTTTTGAGAGCAGCGGTGATTTGGTCGAGGGCGGTGGGGGGTAGTCGGGTGTCGGCGTGGAGGAAGAGAAGGACGGGAGCGTTGGCGTGGGCGGCGCCGAGATTTTGTTGTTTGGCGCGCGACGCAGCCGGGGAGGTGATGAGGTGGCAGCCGGCTTCTCTCGCGATGGTTAGGGTCTCGTCAGAAGAGTTGGCGTCGACGACGATCACCTCGGGTTTGAGACTTTCCGAGGGAAGCGACGAGAGGGTGGCGGGAAGGTGGTCGGCTTCGTTTTGTGTCGGAATGATGATAGAGATGGCGGGAGACACGGCGTTAAGGGATACACGATACGGGTCAAGGGGGCGACGGCAAAATGGACGGGACTCTTGACCTATCGCGCGGCAAATCTAGAATTCGGGCACATTTTTGATCGGAGAGAGACGTTATGGATGAGAGTGATGAAGGACGGTTAGCGCGGGAGACGGCGGAATTAGAGGCGTTGGAAGGGCAATCAGCGGGGACTAAGTTCAAGGTTTATGCACGGAAGTGCGGGCCGGGCTGGCTTCAAAGTGCGATTACCCTGGGGGGCGGTTCTTTGGCGAGCGCTTTGTTTCTTGGGGTGATTGGCGGGGTTAATTTCATGTGGCTGCAGCCGCTCGCGATGATCATGGGCGTCATCATGTTGAGTGCCGTAGCTTATGTCGTTTTGTCGACGGGTCGGCGGCCATTTAGGGCAATCAACGAGCATGTGAGTCCGGTGTTGGGTTGGACTTGGCTGGTGGCGACGATGATGGCGAACATGGTATGGGTATTGCCGCAGTTCAACCTGGCGTGGGGGGCGGTGGATAAGAATCTCATTCCGGGCTTGGAGGACAGCGCGTCGTGGGTTGTTTCAGCGGTTGTGTTAGGTTTGGCTACGACCGTTGTTTGGTTTTATGACAGCGGGGGTCGGGGCATTCGGTTGTTTGAGTTGTTGTTGAAGATCATGGTGGGGATGGTCGTGATTTCTTTTTTCGGGGTGGTTGCGGCGCTGGCGTTCACGGAGGGATTTGATTGGGGGAGAGTTTTCGCGGGATTGGTACCGAACCCGAGTCGATTATTCACGCCGGCTCCCGGGATAGAGAACTTGATTGAGGCGACGGGTGAGGCTTCGGTGTTTTGGGACGGTGTGATGGTGGAACGTCAGCGTCGCGTTGTCATTGCAGCGTTTGCGACGGCGGTGGGGATTAACATGACCTTTTTGTTGCCTTATTCGATGTTGAGCAAAGGGTGGGGGCGGCCGCATCGGGGCTTAGCGATCTTTGATTTGTCAACGGGGCTGGTCATTCCGTTTGTGATTGCCACGGGGTGCCTGGTGATTGCTGCGGCGAGCCAGTTTTATGGCAAGCATGATGCGTCGATCATCGAGAGTGACAATCCGCCTGGGGCTTATGTGCAGGACTTGGAGAAGCGTTTGGAATGGGAGATGGGCAAGCCGTTGTATGACGGATACGTGGAGAATGTGGATCGGAAGGTGGCGGCGGTGAAGGCGGAGCCGGGATTTGAGGAAATGGGTGAGGATGAGCAGGATGCTGCGGTGATGCGGGTGCGGGCGGAGCGTCTGCAGCAGCTTCCCGAGGCGGATCGGGTGATGGCGGCGACGATCATTAAGCGTGATCAGTGGGCGTTGGCGAAGTCTCTTGAGCCTTTTATTGGGAGGAAGCTGTCTCAGTATGTTTTTGGGATCGGGGTTTTGGCGATGGCGATCTCGACGATCATCATCTTGATGTTGATCAATGGGTTTGTGTTGTGTGAGATATTTGATCGGCCCAAGGACGCGAAGCTGCATCGGATTGGGTGTTTGATTGTTGGGGTGATTGGATTTTTTGGACCCGCGATCTGGGGGAAAGCGGGGGCGTGGCTCGCGATTCCGACCTCTTTGCTAGGTGGCGCTTTACTGCCGATTGCCTACATCACGTTCCTGCTCTTGATGAACTCGAAGAGTTTGTTGGGAGATGCTATGCCGACGGGTGCACGGCGGGTGCGATGGAATGTTCTGATGGGACTCGGAGCGGGTACGGCCACTTTGGCGACCTCGATCAGTATTTGGCAGAACCGGGCAGAGGTGCCGGGGCTGGGGTTAGAAGTGCGCGTCGTGGGGATTGTTTTGGCGGCACTGATCATCATAGGGGTTTTGCTGTTTCGCGGGTCGAAGGCGGGGGAGAGTGGGTAAGTTTGATCAATGGAAAGTCGAATCAAGGACGGAGACTTTGGTCCAAAACGACTTGAAGGTTTCGACAAAGATCTCGTGGTCGGGGTGGATTTGATACGTGTCGTGGTCTTCGATGTTTTTGAAGGAAAGAAAGAGTGAGAAATCGAAAGAGTGGTCAGTGACGGGAGCCCGATCGGGGGTGGCAGCGGGGGTGCCGTAGTGTCCCTCGGCTACGACATCGATTTCGCCTAAATTATCCAAGGCGTCGGCGAATTTTTGGCGATCTTCGGCGCTGAGATCTTCGCGGAGCCAGAAGTAAACGGAGTGCAGCATCTTACTCATGCCATTTTATTTGGCAGAAGGTGCGACGTGATGCAAGCCGGTATGGATCGGGACAGAGGGGTGGCGTGAAGGGGGGGTGTGGTGTTTTTGTTTAGCATTGCCGCCTAGTTTCCTTACTCCGTATTCTGAGCAGCCTCGCGCGTCGCTACGACGGTGGTGACCGGTTGGTTTGGCGAGAGCATTTTTGGGTGATTACTTGTGCGGGTAGGATCTGCGGTTCGTGGTGCCGTTGGGTCGTCGGGCGAAAGACTGATGATTGGAGTGAGAGGCGGTTGTGGTGTTTCAGGGAAGATGCGGAAGGTCGAGTAGCCGCGCATGATAGCATTGCGGCCTGCATCGTCAGAGGGGAGACTCGTTGCTGGTGGTGGTTTTTGCCAGAGCGCGAAGTATTTGGTGGACTGAGTTGCTTGAGTGGGCTCTGGAGCGGGCGGACATGGGAGTCTCTCGTTGCTTTTACGGCAAGCGCAGCGGGCGCCGCAGTGGATGCAAGCGAAGGATGGCTTAGAGATGATATCGAGGCACATGCGAAGCATTCGACTTCGGAAGAATGTGGGGGTGGGTGCCTGGTGGTCGCCTTTTTTCGGGTGGAAGAACGCACGGCGGCAGACGACGCAGCGGAGAGGAGCGGACTGGAAAACTGCAAACGCGGTGATTGTTGCGGTGCCGGTGATGAGAATGAGGGCTGCGGGGAGGAGGCGTTGGAAACCGGCTAGGGCGAGGATGGTAATGGCGAGAGTGAGCCACGGGAGTGTGATTCTGAGGAGAGTGAGAAGCGCGGCGCAGCGAAGAGCGACCGAGCTTGGATGAGAGAGGTCCATGCTTCCATAAATATTATAATTTCAATAAATTATGTCAATTGCTT
>JBCDBW010000193.1:0-4051 GCA_039182965.1 Verrucomicrobiota bacterium | reverse complement strand
CCGAGGTCAGTGAGCCGGGGCGATATTATTTGTGGAACAACTATCGGATGGTTTTTGAAGGCGAGAGTTACAATCGTTCCGAGGAATTGCCGGACGCCTATCAGATTTCGTTTCGGGATGGAGAGGGGCGGGAACTGGATTTGGTTGGGGACCTTTCGATCACCTTCAACGGGACATCGGGGTCGCGACGCAGCATTGGCTATGTTGAGATTGGAGGACCTACGCGGGTGGAAATTGAAGTCGTGGGTTCGGGCGACCGGCGTGTCTTTGCGTTTGGACGATCTTATTTTTGGGGAGCGTTTCGATCGGTGGGTCTTGCGATGGTGCTGGGCTTTGTTTTAGGCTCTTTGGGTCTTGGATTGATGATTTGGGGATTTATCAGATTGGCGCAGAGGAACGGGCGGTCTGGCGAAACGGAGAGGCCCCCGGGAGGGGAACCGCCTCCGATACGGGGAAAGGAACGTTGAGATGGTTCAGAGCAAGGCGACGACGGTTGAGGACTATTTAGAGGAATTGACGCCGGAGCGGCGGGAGGTGGTGGAGGCGGTGCGGGAATGTCTATTGAAGCATCTGCCGAAGGGATATGAGGAAGTGATGAATTGGGGGATGATTACTTATGAGGTGCCGTTGGCGCGGTATCCGGAGACGTATAACAAGAAGCCGTTGATGTATTGTTCGCTGGCGGCGCAGAAGAATCATTACGCGGTGTATTTGATGTGTGCGTATGTGGGGTCGAAGCCGTTGGAGGTTTTGGAGAAAGGGTATGAGAAGGCGGGGATCAAGTTGGATATGGGGAAGTGTTGTGTGCGGTTTAAGAAGCTGGAGGGCGTGCATTTGCCGACGATCGGGAGGGTCGTGAAATCGTGTTCGGTGGCGCAGTTTATCAGGATTTATGAGGAGGCGCGGGAGGGTGGGGAGTGTTGATGGGCTTTTCGGTTCTTAGGTTCTTAGGTTCTTAGGTTTGGCGGGCTTGGTAGGTTTTTAGGTAGTTGATGAAGGCCCCGATTTCTGCGCGGGTGTGACGTGCGAGTTCATATGTCTCATCAAATTGAGCTTGGCTGATGTAGGACTGGTCCAGGGCGATGTAGAGTTCACTTTGAACCTCCGTGCGGGAACCTTTGGCATAGCGAAGGAAGCGGATGAATTCCGTTGTGGATTCGGCGTCGAAGCCCTCGGCAGTGTTGTGCATTGCCGAACAAGCAGCCCTGGTGATCTGATCTCGAAGGCCGAAATCTCTTGAGAAAACGCCTCTCGAAACGAGTTGGTAGACCTGATCGGTGAGTTTCCTTGCGAGTTGCCAGGCTTCAATTTTTTCAAAGTGAAAACTGTTCATTTGAACGGTTTAAGTGATAGCGAGGTTCGTGGAAGGGGATTTTTTCGGTTTTTCGGTTTTTCGGTTCTTTGGTTGGTTGGTTGGTTGGTTGGTTGGTTGGTTGGAGGAACCGGTCGATGGTGAGGGCTTTTCGGGCGGTGTTGGCGTCATTGAGCGCGATGCCCGCTGCGAGCGGTTTGTTTGTGTGCGGCGACGCGCGTGGGAGCGGACGACTGAGGCCAGTCGTCCCTACCGGCACGTGGCTCTTGAGGGCGATCGGGTGAATGGGTGATGGATACTATTTTGTCGGATGATATCTGGATCGCTAACGATTAGATGGGCGATTAGTATTGAGTTTCAGAGGAGATGTTTGATGAGTTTTCCATCACTGAAGGCGATGGGGCGGCCGATGGAGGTCATGAGTTCGGTTTCATGATTGATGCCGAGGGTGTGTTGGATGGTCGCGTGGACATCAGCGACGGCGATGGGGGAAGCGGGTTCTTTTTTGTCGCCACTTGGATCGGTTTCGCCGATGACGCGACCGCCGGCGAGTCCGCCTCCGGCGACGGCGATACTGAATGCGTGGGGCCAGTGGTCGCGGCCGTCGAGGGCGTTGAGTTTGGGCGTGCGTCCGAACTCGCCGCCGCAGACGACCACGGTATTTTCGAAGAGGTCGCGGGCTTTAAGATCGCGGATGAGGGCGGCGAAAGCGGGGTCGAGGATTTGGATGCGGCCGGCTTGGAGTTCGGCGTTGTTGATATGGGAGTCCCAACCAGAGAGCGTGACCTCGACACAGTGGACGCCGGCTTGGACGAGGCGAAGGGCGGCCAGGCAGCCGCGACCGAAGGCGGTATCCCCATACTTTGAAGTTTCAGAATCAGGCAGTTCCGAGAGATTAAACGCTTTTAACTGATCGGATGACATCATGCGTCGTCCTTTGCCGATTGTCTCGTTATGGAGGGTGATTTCGCGATCGAGATTGGGGTGTCGGCCTTGGGCGAAGGCTTTTTCGACGACGCTGAGAGAGTTGAGGCGGCGTTGTTGGCGTTTCTTGGGAATGTTGGTGGAGGCATCGGGGACGGGTTTGCCGGGGTCGCCGATCTGGAAGGCATCGAATTGGGCGCCGAGGTGACCACCACGGCCGGGCCATTGGTTGGGGAGGATGGAAATGTGGGTGGGGATATCGATGCCGTTGCCGGCGAGTTCGTGGGAAACGATGGCGCCGATGGAAGGGTGGGCGATGGAGGGATTGCGGCGGTAACCGGTTTTGATGTTGTAGAAGGCGCGTTCGTGGTCGCCTTCCTTGCTGACCACGGAGCGGATGAGGGACACATTGTTCATGAGCTCCGCGGTGTTTTCGAAGCCGGCGGCGAGCTGGATGTCTTTGGCAGCGGTGGGGATGGGTTTGGGGCCGTTGGTGGGGCTGTTTGCGGGGTGGGGATCGAAGGTATCGACCTGACTGGGTCCACCGGCGAGCCAGAGGATGATGATGGATTTGGGTGGAGCGGTGGCATCGGGAGCGGATTCGGCATCGAGGGCGAGGAGATCAGAGACGGGGGTAAGCCAGAGGAGGCCACCGGCTTTGAGGAGCGTGCGGCGGGAGTAGTGGTCGGGCGTGCCGCAGGCGGGTGATGTGGAATTGAGTAGCATGGGTCAGTGATTCCAGGAAAATTCGGTGGCGTTGAGGAGAGTCCAGAAGAGGTCGTTGAGGGCGGCGACTCGGGCTTTGCCTCTTCGATTTTTCAGGCTTTCGAGGAAATGAGATTCCTCCGGTGGCGAAGGGAGGCGGGAGAGGGTGGCGAGGTAGGTGGAGTGGACGGCGGTGAGGTCATCCGGGGCCAGAGTGGCGATGCGGGTGGCGGCATTGAGCACGAGATTGTTCTTCGTTTTTTCGCTCACTAGTTCGCCATTCATCATGAGCAGCCGCTGCGGGATGGTGCCGCCGGGGTCTTCGAACTCGGCTTCGCCTTGATCGCCGTAGCGTTTGACAAAGTCGTTTTGCTGGAAGAAACGGATGATAAGGCGCAGGACATGGGCTTCGTCGTCGATGGTATCGAGGGAAGAGGCTTGGATGATGCTTCCGGCGACTTGTTCCGAGCGAAGGCGGGTGAGGGGGAAAGCGGCCCATTGGCGAGCTACTTCCGTGGTAACCGGGGCATTGGGATTGGGGGAGCGGCTATCCAGTTGGAACACCCGGGTGGCGGCGATGGTGCGGATAAGGTGTTGGATATCGAATTCGTGAGCGATGAAGTCGTCTGTGAGTATCTCCATGGCGGGCGGCCAGGGTCCTTCGAGGGGAATGTCGTCCACGGGGTTGATGAGGGGTTTATTGAAGAGGATTGCCCAGGTGCGATTCACGGCGGCGCGGGCGAAGGCACGGTTTTCGGGATGGGTCACCCACTGGGCGAGGCGATGGCGTCGGGTGCCGGTGTTGGGGAGTAGTTCGCTTTGGAACGGAACCTTTGGGGTGATCCGGACGGGTTGATCGGCGTTGAGGTATTGGTATCGGTAATTTTCCGTTGGATTATCGCGGAGGCCGCTGAGAGTCATGTCCGCGTGGCCGAAAAACGCGGCTAGTTGGTGGAAATCTTTTTGTTTCCAGCGATCACCGAAGGCATCGTCGTGGCATTCCATGCAATCGATGCGTGCGCCGAGGAAGGCTCGGCTGACGCGCGTGGCGAGTTTGGCTTCGTCGGGACCTTTTTTCTCTGGATTATTTTGGATGACGGAGACGCTGAT
>JBCDBW010000192.1:0-4065 GCA_039182965.1 Verrucomicrobiota bacterium | reverse complement strand
GATTAGGGAGCGGGGGCGGTGCTGCGGTTAGCGAGAAGGGCCTCCGCGGCGGCGGCGGCGAATTCGGCATCATTAATAGCATTATCTAATTCGATGATTTTGAGGTCTTTTCGCAGGTTTTCACGAATGGAATTGAAAAGAGCTTCGTCCGCGGCAGGATCGTGAAAGGGTTGTCCTTCGGTGCTGATCACGCTGATTCCCTTGAGGGGGAGGAGGACGGTGACGGGTGCGGTGTAGGCGTTTACTTTTTCGGCGAGGATTTGTCCGAGCCCTGCGCATTCGGCCGCGTTCGTCCGCATGAGGGTGACTTGCGGGTTGTGGTGGTAGAAGTTTCGGCCTTCGAATTGCGGGGGGACCGTGTCGGGTTCGCCGAAATTGACCATATCGAGGCAACCGGGGGCGACGATCGCGGGGAGGGCGGCCTTTTTGGTGGCATCGAGGCGGGTGGGTCCGGCGGAGAGGACGCCGCCCACGAGTTCGTCGGCCCATTCGGTGGTGGTGACATCGAAGACTGCGGTGACGCGACCGCTTTCGATGAGGGATTCCATGGTGCGGCCACCGACTCCCGTGCTGTGGAAGACGAGGACTTCGTAGCCGTGTTCCGCGAAGATCTTTGCGGCGGAATTCACACAGTCGGTGGTGTTCCCGAACATGCTCGCCACGACGATCGGTTTTTCGTTTGTCGTTTGGGTCTGGGCATCGACCATGCCGCAAATGGCACCGGCGGCCCGGGCGAATATCATTTTTGAGACGCCGTTGAGCCCTGCCACATCGACGATGCTTGGATACATCACGATATCGTTTGTTCCGACGTAGTGTTCTGTGTTTCCGCTGGCGAGCGTGCTGACCATGAGTTTGGGAAATCCGATGGGGAGGGCGCGCATTCCGGCTGTGGCGATGGCGGTGCCGCCGCCTCCCCCGAGGGACACGATGCCATCGATTGCGCCCCGTTCGGCTGCTTCTTTGAGGAAGGTGGGAAGCGCCTTGGCCATGGCGGCAACGCGCTTGCCGCGATCTTCTTCTGCGGGAAGTTCGATGGCACCGGCAGCAAGAACTTGATCCTGGGAAACGTCGGGATTGACTTGCGGTGGCCCGAGAGTTCCAACGTCGATGAGGAGAGGAGTATGGCCGTAACTTCGGATGTGATCTGCGACGAAGGCATGCTCGTGACCTTTGGAGTCGAGAGTTCCTAGGACGGCGATGGTGGCCATTTTACTTCGTGCGTTTGACGGGAATGGATTTGAAGCGGCGGGTGAGCTCGGTGAGTGGTTGTTCCACGGCCATCCTTTCGAGGCTGGAGGCTCCGACGAAACCGACGGCATCTGTGTGTTCGTTGATGTAGGCGGCGTCTTCGGGTGTGAGGATGGGGCCGCCATGACTGAGGACAAACGCCTCTTTGCGTACGGAATGAACGGCGTCGCAGATGTTTTGGACCGCTGAGACGGCATCATCCATGGAGACGGAGGCATCCGTAACTCCGATGGAGCCACCGATCGTACAACCCACGTGGGCGATAATGACATCTGCTCCGGCCTCGGCCATGGCTTTGGCTTCGTCTGGCGTCACGACATATGGTATTGTGAAAAGGTCCATCTTATGGGCGAGGGCGATCATCTCGATTTCGGTTTGCACGCTCATGCCCGTTTCTTCGAGGGTTTGGCGAAATTGTCCATCGACGATGGTGTGCGTGGGGAAATTATTAGCACCGCTGAAGCCCATGTCCTTCACTTGGAGTAGGAAGTGCCACATGCGGCGTCTTGGATCGGATGCGTGAACGCCGCAGATGACGGGAATTTCCTCGACGATTGGGAGCACTTCGAATTCGCCTATTTCCATGGCGATGGCGTTGGCATCGCCGAAGGCCATCATTCCGGCGGTTGAGCCTGCGCCGGCCATGCGGAAGCGCCCGGAGTTATAGATGATAATGAGATCGGCGCCGCCTTTTTCGATGAACTTGGCGCTGATCCCGGTTCCGGCGCCGGCGACGATGATGGGTTCGTTTTTGTTTAAGGTATCGTGAAGGCGTTCGAGGACTTCTTCGCGGGTATAGGGATTTCCTTTTCCGGTCCAGGGGTTTGGCATGGTTTCAATGTGGAGAAATTTTTCGGAAGCACAACCCTGGGTGCCTCTTGCCAATCCACGAGAATTTATTCAAAATCCACATTCTCCACTTCTTGTGGTATTGATTTTGAGGGAATTTCATGACTGAGGATCCGGAAAATCTAGTTGAAACCCACCATTTTGGAGACAGTCGCTATCTTGCGGTACGGTCGGGTTCTGAGATGCCGAGGGAATGGCTTTCTGACAGTCCGATTTGTCCTCAACTGGGGCAGCGGAAGATTGCTCATGTGGGGGTTCTGAAAGCGGTGTATCCGTTTCGGGTCGTGCGTTTGTTCCAGTCCGGCACCTTTATGTTTGCCAGTTTATCGGGTCGCGGGGAAGTGATGGTCGATGGCAGATGGGTTTCGGTCGGAGCTGGCGAAGCTTGTTTGCTGCCCCCGTTTGTGGCGAACGCGATTCGGGCGATTGAGGGCGAATTGGTTTGGGAATTTGCGTGGGTTCGATACCGGGAGGATCCGGAGCGGCTTCCGGTTATCTCCTCGAAGTCGCCGGTGAAGGGGGAGTTTGGAGCGGCGCCTCTTTTTCATGCGGTGACGGGGCTTTATGAGGAGTGTCAGCGGTCATTGCCGATGCCTGCGCAATGTCATCTTTGGATTGAGTTGATTCAGGGATACGTCGATCGATTTGCGGCACCGTCGCATGGTGATGCGCGGCTATGGCGTTTGTGGCAGCGAGTTGAGCGCGATCTTGGGAACGAGTGGACGCTGAGGGAAATGGCGCGTCTTGCGGCCATGAGTGAAGAACAGCTGAGGCGTCTTTGCTTGAGGGAGTTAGGGAGGTCGCCCGGGAAGCACATCACCTTCTTGAGGATTCAGAGGGCGTGTCATCTTCTTGCAACATCGAAGGACAAGATAGAAGTGATCGCCCGTTCGGTGGGGTATGCGAGTCCTCACACCTTCTCAAGCACGTTCAAGAAGTGGACGGGTTTACGGCCGTCAGCCTATCGCCGTTCTTCTTCCATGAGCTGGATTTAAGGTTAGTCGGCCAGCCCGTTGTTGTTTTTATCGGTCACGCCGGACAGGGGGTGGTTGGTGACGGCTTGCCACGCGATTTTGCGGAAGATACGGTCGAGTTCGGGGGAGGGGTAGTCGCTGCCGCCATTGCGTTCGAGGCCATCGAAGTCGATATCTCCTTCGATGAGTTCGGGGGATTTGCCGTAGAGAGTGGCGTAGAAGACGTAGCCTTCGAGGCGTTCGAAGCCGGGGCCGAGATGGCCGAGGGGGTCGCGCCAGAGGGAGCGATTTTCTCCTCCGACGGCTTTGTGGAGGCCTTCGACACCTGGCAGTTCGCCGCGGAGGTAGGCCTGGGCGGCGAGGGTCATGGCGTCCGAGGTGGGGAGGATAAAGACAATGTCCCCGTATTCGTCGCGCAAGGAGTTGATGAGAGCTTTGTGCGCCTCGTTTTTCTCGGCGCTCATTTGCTCAAAGAGTTCGACGGTAAATTCCTCTTCGCTGGCGGGAACGGTATCGAGTTGGTGGAGCTGCGGCCAGGCGTCGGAGAGATAGAATTTCATGTCCTGATCGTGTTTGAGAGCAAAGTCGATCCAACACGAATAGTATTCCGGGCGATCATTGAAGTAGGGTCCCCACATCATCACGTCCCATTCGCCGTTGGCGATGGCATTGAGGAGCTTTGGAGTGGGATTCTTGTCGAACTCAAAAATGCCGTTCTCCTGTTCCCATTTGTAACGGGCGCTGCCGGTCATACCGCCTCCGGTATGAGTGTGCAATGGCTGAGTGAAACCGTCTGCTTCGGTGATTTTAGGAAGCGTCCTATATCCAGGCGCCATGAAGCTATGGCCGGTCCCGATGATTCGCAGGACATCGCCGGCAGATTGGTTCAAGGGAGCGACGTCGCCGCGTCCGGGATCGCTTTCTTCATAGATCGAGGCGATTTCCTCGGGTGATTTGTAGGAGACGGCGTGGTCGGGGAATTTGTCTTCGT
>JBCDBW010000191.1:0-4086 GCA_039182965.1 Verrucomicrobiota bacterium | reverse complement strand
GGCCGAGCGGCTACTTCGCGAGCACGTACAGGGTGTTGAACGGGTTCTCGACGTCCACGTGGTCGATCGAGGAGTAGCCCGCCGCCTCACCGAGCTCCCGGAGCTTGGGTGGATGCAGCGAACGCGAACGTGCACAGGAGCGGCGGGATTGTGGCCAGTACGGCGGTGCGCAGTTCCTCGTTCAGGCTCTTATTCTATTGGGGTTGGGCATCCTATTTGGGGTGGGCTGGTTGGTGGATTGGAGGCCTTCGATGAAGGTGTCGGTGGATGCCGGAGATTTGGATCAAAGCGCATTTCAGGCGGCCTGCGTTGAGGTAGCGAATGGATGGCGGCGACGTTTTCAGATTGGCGACTTGCAAGGGGATGCGGATCTGCAGGCTGCATTGCGGACCTTGGCGGATGGGCTCGATGCGGGAGAGCGGGTTTCATTGCCCAAAGTTTTCGATCATGTGCAAAGACTGATTCCAGAAGCGAGTTCTCTTTCGGCGTCCGTAAGCTATGCCTCGGATGAGGAGGGATTGAAGTTGGAACTCAGTGAATGGGATGACATCGTGATTGCAGAGTATGATTACTTGAGCACGTGGTTGATAGCAGACGGTGGGCACTTGGCTTGCCTTACGGTTTTGGCGCAGAAAATTCCTCCGTTTTCACTCGATCGATTAGCAGCGGGTGGCGGAGTTTATCACAACGAGTGTTCCCGATGTGGAAATCGTCATGCCGTGGAGTTGCGTGATTTGCGGCGGACGATTGTTCTTTCGTGCCCGGAATGTGAGCAGGAGTATGATTTGATCGCCTTTGACTCTACTGGTCGATATCGGCGAGCAACGAGCTTTTTCGAGCGCTTTGCGATCCCAAACAGCACGAGGGACGAGAGGGGCGGTCTTGAGGAGATTTATCGAATCTGGTCGGCGATTCGTGAAAGGTGTGATTACGAATTTGATGGTGCGGAGAGTCCTCGGTTAACGGAGGAGAGGTGGCAGCTACCGAGCGAGACGTATGCGTTGGGGCAGGGTGACTGCGAAGACACTTCGATTCTTTTGGCGGACGCGCTTATTTCGGCGGGATACCCTGCCCGCGTGGCAATCGGGCGAAACCGGACCGTGGGGGAGCACGCTTGGTGTGTCGTGAAAGTGGCTGGCGAGCAGTATTTGTTGGAGACAACGGGCGGGAGACCACGGAGGGAAGCCATTCCCAAGGTAAGTGAGGCGGGGGAGCATTACTTGCCACGGCAGCTCTTTGACCGCGAGGCCATTTATTTTCAGACGGGTTTGGGCTATGCCGGTGATTATTGGTCGGAGGATGCTTGGGCAAGGGTCACTTTCGCTGATCATGAAGAAGATTCACCGATGGCGAAGCGTTAGGAGGACGAGTTGACTGGTCGAATTTCTAGGCAGCCAAGAGCGAAGGGTGGTCAGGGATGGAGACGGGCTTTCTGAAGCATGGTGTTGGGAGAGGTTGTCATAACTAGAAGATTTCTGAGGTCTAAAATGCTTGGATCCGGAGGAGTTTTGGCAGCCGAATTGCCGGATTCGTCTCGAGAGAGTGGTTCTGCCCGATGAAATGTGTCGGCCGTAGTCGGTGGTGTTGCCCTCTGAGTATCGGCGCCGGAAGGGCCGATGAAATCAAGTGTCCTCTTCGGCGATTCCATCTCACGAGCGGGTGAGAGTTCTTTTGGAAAGACAAGGTCTTCAACCACTCCGGCGTTGCGGACAGCGAAAAGACTCGAGGCCTCTTGAACGGCGAGTGGCAACTGGTTGTGTAGTGATGTGCCTTTTGCGGGAGATGCCGTTCAGGGAAAAAGCCATCAATACACAACCATGCTCGAGAGCATGTAATGAGTCGGATGAGACTTGGAGAGGGGTGAGGGCCCACGGCATCCCGCATCTCACAGCGCGATGCGGAAGCGGGGGGGATCAGGGATGGGCGGAGACGGCTTGAGGGTCGACGATGATCGATTTTTCAAGGGTTGCGGGAGGATCTTTGTCATTGGAGACGAACTGGAACACGGGAACGGGTGCCTTGTTGGTCTCTCGGCGCAGAGCGTATATCGTAACGGCGAAATGGCGGTCTTTTTCGGACTCTGGAGGCAGTTCAAGCCGTTCGATTTCGAGTTTCAGCGTATTCTCCCCATTCTGGAGTCCGCCGGTGACGATGTCTGTGCCGCCGTCTTGTGAGATATCGATTTCGTAAAATTCGTTGACTTTGGCCCTTGTGCGATAGCCGATCGAGACAAGATGGATATGAGCGGCGAAGTCGGGATCGGGGCAGAGCTTGCTTGCCGGTGGGATCATTCCAAGAGGCGCGAAGTCTTGCTCCTCGAGAAATTCGAAGTCTCCCTTTGCAACTTTCTCGCGAATGTGTTCTGCGCCGGCGAGGTTGATGTATCGTGAATTATCGTATCGCCATGCGTCGTCTTCGAAGAGAAACTTCAGGACAAGCAGATTGTTAGGAATCTCCTCCACGCCGAGATTGAAATTGATGGGGCCGTAGTAGACTGCAACAGCGGTTTGATTTTTTTCGTCGAGTTTAAGCAGTTGAAGCCCGTCGGTTGGAGGTGGGGTGATGGGCGCGTTGAAAATGGAACTGGGAAACAACTGTTTCCGTGAGACAATCGCGTTGCGCGTAATCACCTGGCGATAGCTAGCCGTGGTCTCGCGCCAGCGGTCGAAATTTTTTGTGAGGATCGAAGTGCGCCAGCGCTCATAGACGCGTTCAAGTTCTTGGCGGAGGGCTTCTTCTCGGTCGATGGCGACAAGAGGCAGAGCCATCGCGGAAATCATGAGCAGGGAGAGGGTGAAACGGTTTCTCGCAAGAGTCATTGGACGCAAAGGAGGGGGGTGATGTTAGGAGCCGGCGTAAAATGGTTGCTAAATCATCTCTTTGCAAGCATGGTTTAAATAGGGGAGATGATGACGGGGGCGACAGCATCGATTATCACAGATCGGAATCGTGGCTTGTTGGAGCGGGCGACCACTTACAGCTACCGCGAGTTGGAGGGCGGGACAGAGCTGGCGGCACATGTATTTTATCCAATGGGCGGTGCGGGGAGCGGAGTCATCGAGAGAGACCCTTTCACGAGTGCGCGACGGCCCGCGATTTTGTTTTTTTTCAGCAGCAGCTGGGACGTAGGCGAAGTCTCTCAGTTTTTTCCTCACTGTGCCTGTTTGGCAGAGCGAGGAATGGTTGCGATCGCCTGCGAATATCGAACGGAATCGAGCTATGGAGTGGGGCCTATGGAAGCTTTGGAAGATGCGCGTGCGGCGTTTCGATGGGTCAGGAGAGAGGCAGATGAGTTGGGCATTAATCCGGAACAGGTGGCAGGGGCCGGTGGGTCGGGGGGGGCGTTTCTCGTGATGTGTTTGGCTTTAGCGGAGCGGGAGGAGAGCGATGGCGGGATGATGATTGAGGGGCGATATGGACCGGATGCGATGGTGCTATTTAGTCCTGTGTTGGATATCTCTCGTAGGGGTCATGGCAGCGAAAGGTTTAATGATGCGGCAACGGTGAAGGCGCTGAATCCTCTGGGGCGAGCGTGCCGGGATCTGCCACCGACCTTGATCTTTCATGCGGTGGCAGACCGGATGGTTCCGATAGAGGGTGTTCGGAAGTTTGCCAAGCGGATGCGGCGCAAGAAGAATTTGTGCGAGTTGATCGAGTTTGAGGGGGTGGGGCACAGTTTTTTCAACAGCAATGTGGACTATGAGCGGTATGTGGCGACACTCGACGCGACGGATGCCTTCTTGGTCAAGCGGGGATATTTGCACGAGCGCGAGGAAGAGGATTAAGCTGGGGCAATTTTCGTAAGGAAGTTTTCGAGAAGTTGCAAGCCGATCCTCTGGCTCTTTTCTGGGTGAAACTGTGTGGCGGCGAGATTGCCACGGCGGACAGCAGAAGCAAAGGGAAGAGCGTATTCTGTCGTCGCGGCGATGACGGAATCATCTTTCGGGGATGGGTAAAAGGAGTGGACGAAGTAGACGTGCGGTGTTCCAGGGAGTTTCGTCCACAGTGGATCCGATGGATCATGTGGAGTGATACTGTTCCAGCCCATGTGGGGGATTTTGAGACCCGATTCACGAGGGAAATGAG
>JBCDBW010000190.1:0-4191 GCA_039182965.1 Verrucomicrobiota bacterium | reverse complement strand
TTTAAACCCGCTACAAATAAGTCCGCCTCATCGCCTTCCTGCGCTGTAAGACTTCCCCCACCCGAGATCGCAACCACTATCAAGAACATCCCTCGCACGCTTGCTGCCTTAAACTTCATAAGGAACTGTCCGTTGCCTCTCTACACTCTTTCCCGTCTCGCACGAACCTATCCCAATTCCGCAATCACCCGCTCAATCAAAGCCTTCGTCAAATTAATCCCCTCCACCGGGTCGATCTCGTGCCCTTCAAACTCAATACCGCAATACCCGTGAAAGCCGGCCGACTTCACAATCTCTAGCATCCGAAAAAAATCCACGTTCACTTCGCTCCCATCCTCGCCAAAACCCTTGGCCTTCGCACAAACAAACTTTGCCCACGGCATCATCTCTTCCACCCCCAGATACGGGTCATACTCCTTAAAGTTCTGAAAGTCCGGCAACGTCCCCACATTCTCCCGGTCCACCGCTTCCATCACAGAGGCCACCCACGCCCCGTTTCCGGAATGCCCGCCATGATTCTCGACCACCACATCCATCTCCATCGCCGCCGCCACATCCGACAAAGCACGCAATCCCTCCACCGCATAACCCTTCTGCGCCACCGCATCACCCGCCGACCGCGTGTCGACACGAATCGCAGTTCCACCCAGACACTTTGTCGCCTCCAACCACGGCTTGTATTCCTCGACCGACTTGGCCCTCACCGAGGCCTCAGGACTGTCCAGCGCATTGGCCGCCTTGCACAACATCAGCGTGTTCACCGCCCCCACATCCTCACACCTCGTCTTTAGCTCCTCAAAAAACTTTCCGTCCCCGGCACGTTCCATCATGTGCCCGTTGAAATACTCTAAGGCCTTGATCCCGGTCCCCGCTACCACCGTCTCAGGAAAATCCAGTAGCGTCATCGATCCATCCTTCAATTGCCGATTGAAAGAATACTGCTGCACCGCAAGCTCCAGCCACTCCCCTCCCGCTTCCACCCCCGCTAACCGCTCGTTCAAAAAGACACCACCGACTCCCAAACCGGCAATTCCCGTCAAAAAACGTCGTCGTTTCATCCTTCCACCCTACCCATTCTCCGCACTCCTGCCAACAATCTACCAGGAAAGAAAAATCATCCCGATTCCACACCATTCATGGTTCCCCAGAGCCCAATTTCTGCTATCATACCAGCAAAGAGCTCATGACCACTCCCGACGAACCACGCGTCCAAGCCGCCACCATCGAGGATCTGCCTCAGCTGGTCGAGTTGCTCATGGAACTCTTCTCCGAAGAAGAAGACTTCGATCCCGACTATGCCAAGCAGGAACGCGGCCTTCGTCTTATCCTCGAACAACCCAATCGGGGCCGTATCTTCGTCGTTCGAACCGACCACCAAATCATCGGGATGGTAAACCTCCTCTTCACCATTAGCACCGCCTCCGGAGGTTTCGTCGGTCTCATGGAAGATGTCGTCATCCGGCAGGAACATCGTGGCCAGGGATACGGCTCCCGCCTCATCAACTACGTCATTTCCTTCGCCAACAAAAAGGATTTTCTCCGCATCACCCTCCTCACCGACAAAATCAGCGCCGAATCCCAACGCTTCTTCCAAAAACTCGGCTTCAACTTCTCGCACATGATCCCCATGCGCATGAGCCTCGATACCTGCGAAGATGTCGACCCCAGCATCGATACCGTCCCCATCACCCTTCGGGCCCCAACACCCTCTAAACCCAGTTCCTCTTAAACAATCCTGACATGACCGGCACCATCTCCGGTACTCAACTCCTCTTCGCAGCGATATCGCGCGATACCTATGGCCTCGGAACGGGACAGCACAGTTCCGCCGTCGATGGTCTCGCCATCTTCCTCCTCGGCCTCATCTTCGGCATCGTCGCTACTGTCGGCGCAATCGTGTGGCAACAAAGACGCCGCAATCGCAAACAACCGCCCGCCGACCTCGATTCCCTCCTAGATGATACACCCTCAACACCGCTTCCCCCTTCGCAATCCCGCCAAAACCAAGCCCAGGAACCCCCGCGCGACCCCTGGGAAAAATCGGATGATTGGTGGAAGAAAGAAAAATGAGTCTCCACAACTCCCTAATTGTTAGATAACAATTCCCGAATCGATCGGCCCGGCTGATTCCACAACCACGGGGAAAAACAAGCAGTGACGTCCGGGCCCGGGTCCGCTCTGGACTGTCCGCGCCGCTCTCCGACAACGCCGCACGCGCCACCACTGCCCGCCAGCAGCTGTATCACTTGTGGATCCGAAGAAGGGCCTTAGTCAATCCGCTCCTCTAGCCACACCATCACATCTCTTAACACTTCTTCCGAACGCGCTCCAAATAACGGTTCGTGCATTTCGTCTCGATAAAGCAGCCACTTCTTGTCCCGCACCTTCGCCAGCTCATACAACGCACGTGCATATCCCGCCGGACAAATAGTATCAGCACCACCTTGTGTGATCAAAAGTCTCAACTGGGGGTTCAAGGACTCCAACGCTTCAAAAATTTCTTTCTCAAGATTCCACAACTCCACTCCCCACACCGAGGTAACCCACGAATGAAAATAAGGATCCGGCTCCTCACCTTCCGGCACAATACGACATAAATTCGGTCGCACTCCTGTGTCCAAACGACAATGCGGACAAACCGCAGCCAAAACACGCGCCCCAAATCGGATCGACGCCGGCTTCATGGCCCGAGGCCGCAGCAATGGAGAGCTCAACCACGCAAAGGAAAACACATCCGGTCGAAGCTCCATGTATCGTAATCCCAAAAACGCCCCCATCGAATGCCCCACCAAGCCCAACGGCTGCCCCTCCCCCACACGCTCACGAACCCTCGCCACCATATCATCAAACACGTCCTCCACCACCCCCCAACCACCGAGGTGACCTCGTATCCCGGGAGACCTCCCATGCCCAGGTAAATCAACACCCTCCACCGCACAACCCATCGCTTCCAGCCGCTCGCCCAGACCACGATATCGCTCAATGTGCTCCCCCAAACCGTGCGCCACCACCACTCCCGCTCGCACCGCACCTCCCGAGCCAACATCCAATCGATACAGTTCGTCCCCCACCATACCCAATCAACGCTTCACCACCATCGCCTGCAAACAATCTCGCACCATCGCCGCATCGCCCACTTCACCACGACGCAAAAACGCCGTCTCCAGCCCCTCAAGTCCACGCTTCAAAATCACCCGCGCCGTCGCCGGACGCGCAATCGTCTCACGCACTTCATCACTCCCCACCGGACGAAGCTCAGACGCCTCCACCCCCGGAATAAGCCCACCACCATGACACGCGTCGATTAAAAAAATCTCCCGCTCCTCCATGAATCGCGCCATAAATCTCCCCGGGTAATCACACCCGTCCACCTTGATCCCCAAGCGACGCCCGACCATCACGACCAAACACGCCAAACTCCATTCGTTTCCTCTCCCGTTCTCAATCACCCACAACAAATCGAAGTTCCGCGGGTCGTAAAAGTCTTCCTCGTTTTTCGAATACATCCCCTCCCCTCCCAACAAATACCCCGCCAATCTCCCCGCACTCTCGTCCATTCCCAACTCACGACACTTCTCCGCAAGCCTGTCTAACGCTTCCACTAATAGCTCTCCTCTAGCAGAACGCAGCGGCCCCAGAAAAACAGAAAGATACTTCATTCCGGCCTCCAGACGGTCCAACTCCCCATGGATATGCTGCCACCCCTCCCAGCCCGATACAAATTGCACTCGACTCCGCTCGCGCAACATCCCCTCAATCACCCTCCGCTGCGTGCTCGTCAACGTGCGCCCACCATCCCCCTCGTCCCCTAGGAATGCCGCCAACTCCTCCACCCGCTCCGCCAGCTGCGACCGCACCCCGTCACGAATCTCCTCCGCCTCGTCATCTAGAAGATTAATCAATCGATAGGTCTTTTCCGATACGCTGCCTGTTCCCTCCATATCCACCCTCTATCATCCCTCTACCCCTCCAGGCCAACGAAAAATCTCCCCAGCAACCACCCACACCACCTTTCCGCTCGCCACCGTTCCCGGCTCGCGCCGACAAACCATTTGCACAAACACTCCCACCCAGCCTATACTTCCCCCCCTGATCCTCTCTCAACCCATCCTAATGCGCGGTTAGCTCAGGGGTAGAGCACCACCTTGACACGGTGGGGGTCACTGGTTCAAATCCAGTATCGCGCACCAC
>JBCDBW010000189.1:0-4248 GCA_039182965.1 Verrucomicrobiota bacterium | reverse complement strand
GCTTAGAGACGAGCGGAATGGGGAAATATTTGGGTTTGACAGTGGCAAGAGTGTGCTTTTAGTGCCGGAACCCCCGTGGTGGAATTTTCTAGTAATTTCTACAGATTTTAGCTAGCCTTAGAACTTATTCCGCTTTTCGCTATGATGCCTAACCCCAGATCTTTAGGAATATTCGGAATCCTTGTGGCTTCGGCCTGCGCAGGGATTGGTTGCAGCAGCACCGGAACGTTTTCTCGGACGGAGCTCAATGGCGTCCGGACAACAGCTTACAGCCATCTTGAAAAGGATAGTTTACCATATGGGCGGAAGAGCGCCGCTGGGAACATCTTGAAATTTGGGCAGGTCCGGAGTGCGGCGGCTGACTGGTCGCGTTTTCCGGTGGGAACCGTCTTCAAGATTGAGGGGATGCCGTATGTGTATGAGGTTGATGATTACGGGAGTGCGCTGGTGGGGACGGACACGATTGATCTTTACAAGCCGAGTATGAGCCAAATGAGGGACTGGGGGGTGAGACACGTGGATATCAAGGTGTTGCGGTGGGGGAGCTATGAACGAAGCTACTCCATCTTGAAGGATCGGACGAAGGCTTCTCACGTCCGGGAGATGGTGCGTGACATCAAGCCGAAAGTGGGTTGATGGGAGCAATGGTTTGCCGGTTGCTTAGTGGCGAGGAGGGCGAATCCTTTGAGGAGTGTTGAGAATCACTCCGGTGCTTTGTTGGAAGACGATTGTTGAGAGTTTCCAGTGGGAGGAAACCGTTTAAAGTGGGCGAGGGAAAGACTTCGCAAGCGACTAGCTCTTTGTTGCGGCAGCTTCCTTGGCGACTTTGGCTGGGTGCTTCAATTTCGTAAGCACCTCACGAGGATTTAGCTTGGCGACAACCGCTTCGTCCATGCCAAGGGCAACGAGGCGTTTTTTTTGTTCGCGCTGGCGGCGTGCTTTCTTTCCGGCTCCTTTTCTAGGGCGAGTGCGGTTTTTGTTGCGTTCTTCGGAAGTGGCCATGGTGACTGATTTGCTTCAATGTGAGCGGGTAAGTTGGCTGATTTTTTGGTGGCGTCAATGGTATATCCTAAGAATTTGACGGGAGTGATGCGGTCGATTTCTGCTCGCCAGCGCGTGGAGCCTCGGTTTTTCATGTCCATATGACGAAGCAAGAGCGGGCGGATTTTGTGCATGGTCGGCTGGAAGAGCTGTATCCGGAGACGCCGATTCCGTTGGATCACCGAGATCCGTACACGCTTTTGGTGGCGGTATTGCTGTCGGCGCAGTGTACGGACGTGCGGGTGAATGAAGTCACGCCGAAGCTGTTTGCCTTAGCGGACACGCCGGAGAGCATGATGAAGGTTCCGGTGGAGAGGATTTTGGAAGTGGTGCGTCCCTGTGGTTTGGCCCCGCGGAAGTCGCAGGCGATTTCTGATCTTTCGCGGATATTGGTGGAGGAGCACGGGGGTGGTGTACCGGAGGATATGGAAGCTTTGGAGCGGTTGCCAGGTGTGGGGCACAAGACGGCATCGGTGGTCATGGCGCAGGCATTCGGTGAGCCTGCGTTTCCAGTGGACACGCACATTCATCGCTTAGCGCAGCGTTGGAAGCTAACGCGGGGCCGGAATGTGGTGGAGACCGAGAAGGATTTGAAGCGGGTGTTTCCGCGTGAGGCATGGAACAAGCTCCACTTGCAAATCATTTTCTATGGCCGGGAGCATTGCACCGCGCGGGGCTGCGATGGGAGAGTGTGCGGGATTTGTCAGGCGTTATTTCCGGATCGGAAGCGAGGCGTTAAGACACGTAAATAGAGGTGAGAGGGAAGGAGGCAGGATTATCGGTTCAGTTGAGATTATGAGGGAGAACCGCAGCAGAGGGTGAGGGCTGGTCAAGGGGACATGGCGCAGCGGAAGCCAGTGTGACAGGTGGCGCTATCGGGGGTGTTACCGGTGCGGGCGGCGACGCGATAGCGGTTGCAGTAGGAGTCGTGGCAGAGGAAGGATCCGCCACGGATGATGCGGCGGTCTCCGCTTGGGGGACCCGTGGGGTTGTCGGTGGCGAGACTGGGGTGGCTTTGGTGGAAGGTGGGGCTCCAAAAGTCGGCGATCCATTCCCACACGTTTCCGGAGGTGTTGTAGAGGCCGAAGTTGTTGGCTTTGAATGAGCGAGCGGGGGCGGTGCTATCAAAGCCGTCGGCGGCGGTGTCTTGTTCTGGGAACGTGCCCTGCCAGATGTTGCAGCAGTGCTTGCCACCGGGGTTGAGTTCGTTTCCCCAGGGATAGATGTTTTGTTCGAGGCCACCACGGGCGGCGTATTCCCATTCGGCTTCGGTGGGGAGTCGTTTTCCAGCCCAGATCGCGTATGCTCTGGCGTCATGCCATGAGACGTGGACGACGGGATGATCCATTCGTTTACGGATATTAGTGCCTGGCCCACCGGGGCGCTGCCAGGAGGCCTTGTCGACGCGGACCCACCAGGGGACGCCGTGGACGCTTTCGAAGTGGAGTCGTTTGCGATGGGCTTTAGGGATTTGGTTTTGGAAGACGAAAGACCAACCGAAGCGTTGAGCTTCAGTCTGGTAGCCGGTGTCCTTGGCAAAGGCTTCGAACTTTTCGTTGGTAACGGCGGTGCGGTCGATCAAGAAGGGGCGGAGGGTAACTTCCCGGACGGGCCCTTCGCCGTCGGCGGTCCAGCAGTCAGAATTTTCCGAGCCCATGAGGAAAGGCCCGCCGTCGAGGGCTGCCATGCCTTCTTTCGAGCCAGCATTGGGGCCGGGTTTAATGGCATTGGCAGGTTCGCTGTTCGTGGCAGAGTGCGTGCCGGCGGAAGGCGTGCAGCAAGGTTTGTTGGAGGGCGCCGGCATTTGGGTTTCGAGGTTTGATGAGAGAAGTCAGAGGTCGGAGAAGAGAAGACAAAAAGCGGATGCTATTCGGGATCAGCAGGGAAGGTTGTGATTTGAATTGTGTTGTCTTTGACGTCGATGGATTGAAGGCGTTGAAGGATGGGGCCGAGGATGGGATTATCTTCGTCGAACTGGAGGACCTGACGTTGACCGTAGAGATCGACGAAGCCCTGAGGAATATCGTATTTTGTCGACGTGATATTTTTGACGTCGAGACGGACGGTTTTGTCGTCGCGAAGAAAAGGAGTGAGTGAGAACTTGGCGTTGAGGTATCTCGGGTTTCCGGGAAGGATTCGATTAATCATCTGGGAGAGATCTGCGATGATGAAAAAGTCGCTGATTTCGGTGACGAAAGCCGTCCCGCGATAGTCTTTGAGAATTGGGGAGGTGGCAATGAGGTGGTTGAGGTCGTCAGCGTCGAGTGAGAGTTTAGTCTGTTCATTTGCATGGGCGGCTTTTGCAAAATCTTCCAGCCGTTGGTATAGGCCGTTTTTCTCGTCGTCGGTGGGTTCTTCGACGGGGTATGAGGCGGGTTTGGGGTCGGTGAAGGCGTTGATGGCTTTATCCATTCGGAGCCCTTGGTAAATGAAAAAGACTGCAACGCCGATAAGAATGAATGCGGCGAGACCCATAATGAAGCAACCGATACCGGGATTTGCGCCGGCGGAGATATCAGGGGCTGAAGGGGGGGATGAGGAATCGGACATGCGCCATTATGTTGGCTCGGAGTGGGGGGCTTGTCCACCCGACGAAGTTGTGAGCAGCAACGCGGAGACTATGAATATCGATGGAGCAAGCTCTCCGGCTAAGACTGCCAATTGAACCGTGTGAAAGGGAGCTCTACTTCGGCAGCATACCGAGGAACTGCTTATGAAGAGAAGCGGCTTTTTTCTCCTGGTATTGTAGGGCGGCTTTCTGTTGGTCGGAGGGGGTTTCAGGCTGTTCGCGTTTGAGTTCGGCGAGGCGTTCTTTTTCGGCGAGGACGCCCATGTGGAATTCCTGGGCTTTCCAGAATTTGAGGCTGCGGTCGTTGGAGGCGATCTGGTTGTTCAGGGAATCAACTTTGGATTTGGTGTCGGTGGCGGCTTTGTTCAGCGCGGCGGTTTGTTCCTCGAGTTTTTTGAGGCCTTCATGGGATTGCTTGATTTTTTCGGGGAGGGGTTTGAGGGCGGCTTGGGTGTCAGCGAAGTTTTTCTGAGCGGCTTGCAGTTCCGCTTGTTTCTGGTCGCGATTGGTTTTTTCGGCGTTGAGCTGTTCCTTGAGCTTGATGTCGGCGGCTTTGACGGTGGCGAGCGATTTGTCGGCGGTTCTGAGTTGGGTGGTGAGCTCGGCGACTTTCTTTTTCGCGTCGGGGGCGGGGGGGG
>JBCDBW010000188.1:0-4393 GCA_039182965.1 Verrucomicrobiota bacterium | reverse complement strand
GGAGGCACAACCAATCCTCGATCAGGCCGCTCGAGACGGTAATCCAACACCGCCCCATCGCGCCCCGTCAGCCGTATCGAAAAAGCGCCCGCCATCGCCACAAGAATTTCCGTCTGCTCCCGATGAGCATGCCCCCCCCGTTCCGCTCCTTCCGGAATCCCCCAAACCCAGTAAAAACGCACTACCTCAATCGGCAGATCCTCGGAAATATCCGCAACCGATAAACACCCCCGCACATCGCTGACGGTCGAAAAAGTAATCTCTTCTGGACTCATTCAGAGCTTCCCATTCTTTCATCACGCGTAAGCAAACCACTGCCTCGCAGCCCCATTCGCCAACGCTGTGCGTGCCGTGTTCCCAAACGGACATATTCCTAAACCAAGTCATCCCGTAAATCAACACAGTCCCCTCACCTCAAATTTAAAGCAACATCCACACACAAACAAACAGACCCAATGCTCTCGAGCATTATTGTCGGTCAATCAACAATACTAACATTGTCCTGTTTTCATCGGGCGGCGGAACGGAAATTAGCCTCCATTCTCCGGCAACCAAGTATTTCTCTCCTTCCTCAATCATCCCTCTCCTTCTTTCCGGCGCCTCTCCATCAAGCGCCGGTGCTTCGTAACGCGACCACTCACCCGCTTTCTCCACGCCCGATAGCTCCCCGGCCTAAGCTCCCCCCTCATCACGCGGATCACTTCCCCCTCGCTCAGCCCTGTTCGCTGCTCGATCTCTTCGAACGTCGTTCGATCTTCCCACGCCAGTCGAACAATAAGATCAATCTCACGATCATTCATAAGATCGTATCCCCAAACCGCTCACCTCCGCACGACAACGACCATCACTCCTCGATCACAAACGAAACCCCAAACGTGCACTCGATCCCATCCAACTCGCCAGGAAACTTACAAACATTCAGTGTCGCCTCACCCTTCGCCGACTGATGAACCAGCTCGTGAATATACGACGGCTTTCCGCTTGCAAGAACGGAAGCGTCATTCTCAACCAAGGCATCCGCCGTGTCCGCCCAAGGAAGTTCACAATCCATCTTCCCCGCCACCTCACAACCCGCGAAATCGTCAATCGCTCGGTTCCCCCACAAATAACGTCCCTCCTTGTTTTTCGCCCAGAATAAGAACGGCATGACATTCATCACCTCAAGCTCATCAGTTTTCACAATGCATCTCTCCTTTCTCAAAAAATGAACGACCAAAACGTAAGTCTGCCAAACATATCAGACTCGCCAAACAGTACACACCAAAAAACAGCGCCCCTTCCCAACCGGTGACGAGACAAAAACACTCCCCACCCCCAGTCGGCCATCACCCTCAACAAACCAAGCGCACCGGAACAAAGAAGATCCCTCTTCTCCTCAATTCCATTTCATTATGACCATTATAAAAGCGCGCGACGCGAAGCCCCACGACTCAGGTCCCGCACAACCAAACCCTCACGCCGAAAATAGCCCATTCATTCCCACAACTTCCAAGGCATCCCACCCTCAATCACCCCCTTCCTCCCCACCCGGCCGACTGCTCATAGTCAAAAGCTTAGCCCCCATCTGGCACGGCGAATGCAGGAGAAACGATCAATCTTCACCGACACAACCCCATGCCCAACCCAACACAATGGTCCACTATGACATGGCCCGAAGTCCTCGAGACCATCCAAAAAGGGCCCGCCGCCGCCATCTTACCTCTGGGCGCTACCGAACAGCACGGCCCCCACCTCGGCACCGGTATGGACGCCGTCCTCGCCGAAAAACTCTCCGCCGAGGTCGGCCACCGCACTGGGGTCGCCGTTCTTCCAACTCTTCAATACGGCTGCTCGATCGCCCATTCCCACCGCTGGCCCGGTACCCTTGCCTTGTCCCCCACCACCTTCATCACCGTCCTCATCGAAATAGGGGACTGGCTATACAAAGCCGGCATCCGCCGCCTCTTCTTCTTTAATTGCCACGTCGGAAACGCCGCTCCTGTTCGTTGCGCCCTCGATTCGCTCCGTAGCCGATATGACGACCTCATGGTGGCCGCCTTCAACGACGGGGATCTCACACCAGATATCGCCGCCACGTTTTCCAGAGACGGCGCCGATTGGCACGCGAATGCCGCCGAAACCAGTCTCATGCTCCATGCCGCACCCGAGATAGTTCGCCCCGATCTCATGAGCGAGGCCGATGATCCCGATCGCACGGAACCCTGCATCTTCGCGCACCCCGTCAATCGCACCAGCACGAATGGCGTCACCGGTCGCCCCAGCGAAGCAACCTCCGATGCCGGCGCGAAACTCTTCGAACAACTCGCCGCCACGTTGACAGAGAAAGTCATCCGCGGTCTCAAAGAATCACCCCCCCTCGACGCTTCCTACTTCGATCGCATCGACTAACGTTCTCTCCCAATCTCATGAGCCAATCCATCTACAACAAATATCAAAAGGCCGACGGCGGAATTTACGAATCCGAACCTTGGAACAACGAACAGGTGTCCGCCATCCAAGCCGAACTCGAAAAAGCAGGCGTCAAATATTGCATCGGTGCCTACGTCGATATTCACGGGGTCCCTAAAGGAAAATTCGTCCCGCTCAGCCACTTCCCCGAATTCACCCAAGGCTCAGAACTCTACACCGGATACGCCCTCGACGGCCTCGGACAACGACCAAACGACGACGAAATCGCTTCCGTCCCCGACCTTGGCCTCATTGTGCCTCTCCCATGGAATCCCGAAGTCGCGTGGATGCCCGCCGACAACACGCTCCACGGTCTTCCATACGAAGTAAACACCCGCGTCATCCTGCAGAAAGTTCTCAAAGAAGCGGAAGCCATGGGATACGGCATGAATCTCGGCATCGAATGCGAGGTCTTTGTTCTCCGCTACACCGCTGAAGGTCAACTGGAGGTTCCTAACGATGACGACAATCTCGAGAAAAGCTGCTACGACTTCAAACGCTTCATGGATCGATACCCCTGGCTGGACAACATGGCCAGCGCTATCGATGAACTCGGATGGGAGCTCTACTCCTTCGACCACGAAGACGCCAATTCCCAGTTCGAGTTCGATTTCAAATACGCCGACGTCCTCACCATGTGCGATCGCTTCGTCTTCTTCCGCCAGATGGCAAAACATTACGCCTCTGAAGACAATCTGATCGCTACCTTCATGCCAAAACCGTTTGCCGATAAAACAGGTAGCGGCGCTCACTTCAACATGTCCCTCTTCGACCTCACCACCGGAAAGAACCTCTTTGAACGTCCCCATTCCGAAGACCCACGAGGCCTGGGCCTCTCCGAACTCGGATACCAGTTCAGCGCCGGCATCCTCAAACACGGTCAGGCCCTCTGCGCCACTTTCGCTCCCACCGTCAACAGCTACAAACGCCTCGTCCGCCGGGGCCTCATGTCGTACTACTCTTGGGCGCCCGTCTTTAACTCCTACGGTAGCAACAACCGCACCAATTCCCTCCGCGTCCCCATGGCCGGCGGCCGCGTCGAATCCCGAAACGCCGACGCCTCCTGCAATCCCTACCTCGCCGCGGCACTCGCACTCGCCGCCGGCCTCGAGGGTATCAAGGAGAATCTCGATCCAGGCGATCCCCAGGAAGATAACCTCTACGAGCTGTCCCCCGGCGAACTCGAAGCACGCGGTATCAGCGAACTCCCCCGCACTCTCCAAGAAGCCCTTGAAGCCTTCACCGCCGATCCCTTCGTCGAAAAAGTTCTCGGGAGCGAACTCCGCGGCGAGTTCATCACTTATAAAGCCGAGGAATGGCGCCAATACCACCAGAGGGTGAGCCAGTGGGAAATCGATCAATACTCTCGCCTCTATTAAGAAGACCTCTCACGCTACCAGAGCGGAGCCGATAGCAGTTTTTGAAAGTTAGGCAAACGCAACATACGGCTGAGCGAACATCTCAACGCGCAACAAATCGAGGCACAACCGTTCAAGAATGGTTTCTCGACAGGGTTGCATCTGACGTTCAGCAGCAAAACTCGGATTCCCTTTCCGTCACCTCTGATCTAAAGAGTTTGCAGAATCTATAATCAGACCGGTGCAGCCGACGATCAAGGCCAGACGTCGTGCCGAATCTGGTGTTCTTGACGAGGACACAAAAAACGAACCAACTCTCAGATTTGCCGCCCCAGCAAGCGACAGCATCAGGCTCTTGAATCATCCGGTCCATGCCGGCGCCCATCGGAACGCCCAAGATCAATTTCACGCAAACGCCACACCAGAAAAACTCGAAACCTCAAAGAAAATCCGTTTCCCAATCCCCGAAAAACTCACGGAAAATATCGCCATTCAACCCCGAAAGCACCTGTCATTAAGGCATCTTGAATATCTAAGCTACTTTAATAACCCACTCTTTTTTAACGATTCCGCCACGAAAAGTTCGC
>JBCDBW010000187.1:0-4483 GCA_039182965.1 Verrucomicrobiota bacterium | reverse complement strand
GACTTTGCCCAAGGCCGAAAAATGTTTTCCGCCGCCGCCTGCTTCGCCTGCCATCGCTTCGGCAACGCCGGCGGCATGAACGGACCCGACCTCACCGGCTCCGGCGGACGCTACAGCCCGCACGATCTCCTCGATTCAATCGTCCATCCCAGCAAGGAAATCAGCGATCAATTCGCCCCCATCATCGTCACCAAGAACGATGGTGAGGTTATCACCGGTGTGGTCGTGAACCTCGGCGGTGATAACGTTACCCTGAACACCGACCTCTCCGACCCCAACCAACGCGTCAACGTCGACCGCAAAGAGGTCGAGAGCATCGAGGTTTCCAAAGTCTCCCCCATGCCCCCCATGCTCCTCTCCATGCTCAAGGAAGAAGAAATCCTCGACCTCCTCGCCTACATCCTCAGCGGCGGCGATGAAAATAACGAAATGTTCACGCAGTAGCACCTACCTCTTAGTTCCGTAACCCGGGAAGCAACCGCCGAGCACTCCAACGCCAACTTTCCTCTGCGGCCCGCATCTATTCTACCTTCATCCGCTCGTTCACGTTCTTCAGCGTCACCTGCGCCTTCTCGATGATCAATGAATCAGGATTCTCTTCAATAATACCAATGAGTAGTCCCCGAGCCTCGCGATAAAGTTGATCCGCTTCCTCGCGATTTGCAATCTCATCCAAAGCCTCGGCACTATTGATCAACCCCCGCGCAGGTAATACGGCCGGTGATTCTCGCCCCTCATCTCTTCCCGCTTTTTGAGGTTCTCCTGATACTCCTCATCTTTTTCCACAAACTGGCCGATCAGCTCATTCATCGATACCCCACCAATCAGAAGGTCCCCGCCTTCCGTCACTCCTACTTGTCCCTCGCCCGAAACGTCGAAAAATAGGGGTCAAAAAATAGGGGTCAGTCATCATATCTTGACAGTTTCGCGTACGAAGTTCCATCGCTAAATCATTTCGCTCAGCCCAATGGAACTTGATACCTACGCCACACCCCTAGGCCCCCCTACGTCCCCTCCTTCTCCCAAGGCGCCCGCGCATTCGCCTCTATCTCGGCATCAAGTTCCACCATCCGCGCCTTCAAACGCTCCACCACTTCCGGATTCCCCTCCGCCAGATTCTCCGTCTCTCCAATATCCGCGCTCAAATCAAATAACATCACTTCCTCTTTCGGCGCCGCCCCACCACCGCCACCTTTCTTCCGCGCCGCCCCACGAGGTGCCGCCGGCTTCTTCACCAATAACTTCCACTTCCCCTGCCGCAATCCTTCCAAGTCTCCCCGCGACGTATAATAAATAAACTCCTCTCGCGGCGATTCTTTCCCGTCGCCAATTACCAACTCCGACGCATCCAACCCGTCAATCTTCCGCTCCCCGGGCAGCTCCGTCCCCGTTAAAGCAGCAATCGTCGGCAGCAAATCAATCGTCCCCATCAACTCATGACAACTCGTCCCTGCAGGCACCCTCCCGGGCCCCCACATCACACAAGGCACTCTCTGCCCTCCTTCAAAAGTCGTCCCTTTCCCCTCCCGCAACGGCCCCGCCGATCCCCCATGATGCTCAAATTTCAACCAAGGCCCATTGTCCGACGTGTAAATGACATAGGTATTCTCATCCAACCCCAATTCCCGAATCGTGTCCATCACCCGCCCCACTTCCGCATCCATGTGCTCAATCACGTTGATGTAAGCATTCGTCTCGTCCGGATCACGAATCTCATCCGGCACATACAATGGAATGTGCGGCATCGTATGCGGCAAATACACAAGGAATGACCCATCCTTGTTAGCCTCAATAAACTCGATCGCCTTGTCCGTATACCGGCGCGTCACCGTCCTCTGATCGACCGGCATCTCCACAATCTTCTCGTTCTCCATCAACGGCGTGTTCCACTTGCTGAAAGTCGATTCCGGATCAGCCCACAAAATATCCATGCCCTCAACACCCCCCTGCGGCTTCCCCTTGTTGTCCGGATGATTCATGTCGTTCGAATACGGAATCCCGTAATACGTATCGAACCCGTTCTGCTGCGGCAGCGTCTCCGGATGATGCCCCAAATGCCACTTTCCAAAACAGGCCGTCGCATATCCCAACGACTTCAAATGATCCGCGATCGTATACTCCTCCGAATTCAATCCCTTCGTCGACGCCGGAAACAAGACGTGCTGATGCATCCCCACCCGCTTCGGATAACAACCGGTCAACAACGCCGCCCGCGACGGTGTGCACACCGGCGACGCCACCAAGAAGTTCGTAAATCGCCGCCCCTCCTCCGCCATCCGGTCAATATGGGGCGTCTTAATCGTCTCCGACCCAAAACAACCTAAGTCTCCATAGCCTTGGTCGTCCGCAAAGATGATCACAAAGTTCGGCTTCTCGGCCGCCCCGCTTAAAACGGGCATCAAAAAAGCGGCCGCAGCCACAACAACAAGAAATGACAACAAGGAGGTTTTCATGAGTCGACTAAAGCCCCCTCGATCGCCGGGAGCAAGGCGTTTCAACAACGTAACCGCACCACAACACACCTCAAACAACCACTTCCCGCAGCTTCCCGCTGGAATCCGCAAACGATCCTTCCGAAGTGCCCAGACGCTCCAGCATCGTGGCATACAGGTTCGCCAGCGGCGTGTCTTCCCCATAGCGCAGATAATGCCCGTGGGTGAAGCCCATATTCCTCGCCCCCGCCAAAACAAGCGGATAGTTCCGGTTGTTGTGCGTGTTGCTGTTGGAACTTCCGTAATACACCAGCGTGTTGTCGAGAAGCGTGC
Organism: Verrucomicrobiota bacterium; assembly: GCA_039182965.1. Taxonomy (GTDB): domain Bacteria; phylum Verrucomicrobiota; class Verrucomicrobiia; order Verrucomicrobiales; family DEV007; genus JBCDBW01. The sequence continues at coordinate 1,718 of JBCDBW010000187.1, read as the reverse complement.
CCTCACCCTCCTCAATCGAATCCAGCTTGCTAAGAAAATCACTCATCCGCTTGGCGAGAAACGCCTGCCACTCCCCGTTCTTCTTCGCCCCCCCGGGCTTGTTCGCCCCGTGCGCCAACGAATGCATGTTGTTGGCATACCCCAAGAGCTGCGGAAAAGTCGTCGCCACCGAGATTGCCCCGTGCATGCTCGCCAGTTGGTAGGTGGCCACGCGCGTCGAGTCCGTCTGAAAGGCCAGCACCATCAAATCCAACATGGTCTGAATGAGCTCTCCCGGAGTCGTGTCATCCGCATCAAGTGTCAGCCCCGTCGCGTTGACTTTCGGTTTCGGGACGTCGAGCCACGCCGCCGATCGCTCCACCTGCTGCACCACCTGCCGCACTGAAGTAAGATACTCATCCATCTTCTCCTGATCACGCTTGCCCAGCTTCCGATTAAGACCACGAGCCTCATCCAATAAAAGATCAAGATGACTGCCCGTGCGCGTAAGACCACGTCGCTGCGCCTCAATCGAATCGTCATTCAACCCAAAGAGCCGCTCAAAAACCAAGGCCGGCCGGTTGAGCGACGGAATCGGCTGGCCCTCCCGATTAAACGACAAGGTATTCGCCCGGGTCGGAATTCCCACCCCCCCATCATTCGACAGCACCACCGACCGAAAACGCGTGTCCCTCCCAAGATGGTCCGCAATCACCTGGTCGAGAGAGATCGAATTCTTCAGATCGCCATCGCTCCCGCCGCGGCGCAACTCCGCACCCGTCAAAAACGTGTCACCACTGTCGTGCCCCCCGCCACCCCACATGCGCGGATGGGAAAGTCCTCCAAGGATCGTCATGTTATCGCGGTGCGGCGCCAATGGCTCGATCGCTTTGCTGAGAACATAGTCACGACCACCCTCGCCTTCGGGAAACCAACCCCACGCCTTGTCCGGATTGTCATCCTTGGGCATCGCCACCCCATAAGGAAAATAAACCGTGCAGAATCGCTTCGGCGCACGGGCCGCCGTCACCGGCGCCCCCATTGCTTCCAACCAGGGAAGAGCCAAGGAAATTCCGGAGGCACGCAAAAAAGTCCGGCGATCAAGTTTCATACGGCGTTTGGAGTCCTGGTTGGCATTCGGCTGATGGATGAGTGGATGCGGCAAATCGCGGGCGAACAATATAACGCGGAGGCTATTGCTGGTCAGGATGCCGGACCTCTGATCTCTGACTTCTGACCTCTGAAAACTACTTGGTCTGAAACGGCTCGGAGAGGACGATTCTTTCGATCAGAAAAGGCAGCCGATGCCCCTCCGCGGCAAACTCATGAGCCAACGCTTCCACCACCGGTTCATCCTCTAGCTCAAGAGGACGCCCTAAGCCATAGGTCAAAAGCTTGGCGGTCAAAGCATGTGTGAATTGGGCCTCACGCTCCCCAATCAGATAAGCCTGCAACTCTTCAAGACCGTCAATCGCGTGCCCGCCGGGTAAAACCGTGTCCGTCACCGCGGGAGTGCTCTCCATCTTTCCACCCTTCCCCGTCGGACGCCGAACTTCTTCGCGAGCCATCCCCAGCGCATCAAATCCCTCCAAGGCAATGCCCCACGGATCAATCCCCTGATGACAGTCATTGCACGCCGCTTGCTGGCGATGAATCTCCATCTGCTCCCGGATCGAAAGCGTGGCGAAGTCTTTGTCGATCTGATCGAGCGACGGAACATTCGGCGGCGGCGGCTTCGG
>JBCDBW010000186.1:0-4575 GCA_039182965.1 Verrucomicrobiota bacterium | reverse complement strand
TAGCTGCCGCAAGTTCACAAAAAAAGTTCAAGCTTTTTTGTAAGGAATCGGAGACTCAGCTCTCTAACCCTATAAACAATTGGTTCTCGTAAACAAACTCGCGGGAATTGATTAAGGAGGAAATACGCAAAAAGCGGAAACCCTAACTAAAAACCTAAAAAAATTATCTGAAAATGAAAAAGATCATATTTACAGTCGCCGCCGTCAGCTTAGCTGGAATCATCTCAGCCTCGGCCTCGGGTAGAGGGAAGATCGCCGGAGCCTCGCTTCACAACACCTTGAAGGGATTTGAAACGAGCAAGGCAACGGTTTCCACAGTAGAAAAAGCGCCTGCCTCTGCAACGCGCACTACCTTCGCCCTCTCGGCGAAAAAGGCTCCGAAGCCAGCTACCCGTTACTTCGGCACTTCGCAGCCTCGGTCTTACCGTTAAGGCCAGCTCGCCCCCCTTGGCCCCTCTTCTGCACATCAGCCCACCAATCAGTGGCGCCTGCAGAAGAGGGGCTCTTTTTTGGCATGAGCTTTGCTCCCTAAGGGGGTGTGTTACAGGTCCCTATTCTAAGATCTCTGTGCCTTGGCGGACTCAGCCTAGTCAATTTCATCGCCGATGCACGCGCGGAGATTCTGTGGGAGGCCCCCCTGGAACTCCGAAACGGTTTGGTCTGGATCAAAGCGGGAGTCGGCGATGAGAAAAGTCTACGCTTCCTTCTCGATACCGGTGCAGGATCAAGCTTTGTCGACTTGGGATCAACAAAGGACTTGGGAGTCAAATTGGTCTCACCCGAGATCGTCGATGGTGTGAATTCATCGAGCCAAGCTTGGCGCACTTCTCCTATCGATCTCAAAATAGGCCCCGCAACGATGCGAAAATCGCTCCTCGCAATGGACCTCCGGCCCATCAGTCGCGGGCTGAGGCGCCAAGTGGAGGGAGTACTGGGCGCAGACTTTTTCCAAGGACGCATTCTGCAAATCGATCTTAAGAAAAAACGCTTGCGGGCCCTGGCTTCTCCTCCACCGACTGCCGGGGCAGTGGTCCTGCCATTGAAGTTTGTAAACGATGCACCTTGCGTGCCGGGCACCGTCGGAAACCAATCCACGGGCTGGCTACGGCTGGATACCGGCTGTGTCGATTTCTTGCAATGGGTGGAGACCGGAACCAAAATCTCTAAGGCAGCGAACGCTTCTTTCGGATTCTCGAACGCCTCTATGCCCTATCGCCGGGAAGACCTCTTCTTGGGATCGCTCGCCCTTCGCGGAGTGCGCACCGGCATCCACCATCGCGAGCTGTTTCCTCAAGAGATTGGATTGATCGGTAATGGCCTCTTCTCGCGCCATGTCCTCACAATTGACTGCCCTTCAAAGCAAGTGGTTCTCTTGCCACAAAGCCGATAGACTCACCGGATTCGAAACCGCACCTTGGGTCTTCGCGCCGACAAAAGCGACCAATGCTATGAATTCTACCGAGCCAAGATTCTTGCGGGAGCTTCTGGCCAGCATTCGCCTTCAATGCTACCATTCCCCATGTTTGTCCCGAGACAAAATGGTCAATCGGCTTCTCGCATGCAGGAGCGATTGCAAATCCCCGGCCTGATGACACTACTTCAATCCGCTGCCTTCATCGCGATTCTCGTGACGATGCTCTCCAGCTGTGTGACCAACGAGCCGATGCCCGCCGCAAGCGAAAGCCAGGAAGAAACTGAGTCGGATTCGAGCGGCGAGGAAGAAAAAGCCGAAAAAACTCCCGAGGAACTTGAACGCGAACGCCAGCTGCGTCGTCAGCGACAAATGGACACCATCCGCCAGGTCAGCCGCGCCGCTCGCGGCTAGCGCGCTGTCTAAAATAAACATCTTCGTTCGTGCCACTGCCTTCCTCCGGCAGCTGTATCTGTATCGATCCCGTTCTATCCAAACGATGACCACGCCCCCATCGCACGCGAGAATCCGTCGACATAACGGCCCATTTCAACTACCCCTCCGACACCACAACTCGCTCCGGTGCTCCAACCTCAGACCTGGCGGACTCTCCATCAACACTCTCCTCTTCTTCCGGTAACATCTCAAAAATCGCCTCTGCCGTCGCCGGCAACGGAACACTCACACCCTGTTCACCATCCCCAATGCCTTCCACCGCCCCGAGCGCATCCCGTATCGCTTCTCGCAAACTCAATGCCAAAACAAAAGGCGCTTCAACCGCCGCTTCCCCCTTTCCAATCCCGTCCTCGCGCCGCCCTTCCATCCAAAACTGCGAGCGCATATCCATTGGCACCTCACGAATCGTCATTGTCGGCGCCCCTTCCCCACCCTTCAACAACCACGCCATCCCCTGGGTAAACCCGCCCTCCATCAAACCCAAATCAATCGCCGCATGAAGCGGCGCCCCTGCTTCCTGCATCACGTCCACCCGCAGCACCCTCACTTCCCCGGTATACAAATCCAACTCCACTTCCGCCGCCGCGACTCCCGTTACAAATTCTTCAAACGGCCGACCTTTGCCAGTTTCCCAATCAAAGAAAACTCCTCGCGCCCGCGCATGTCCCGTGGCCGAAAGATAAACCTGCTCGTCATGCGCCCGACGCACTACCTCCGCAAAAGTTACACGACCCCAGTCTCGACCGACATAGTAAACACGCCCCCCGTCATACACGATATCCTCCACTGATCCCGTGGGCGCCGCCCCCTTTTCATCCAAACAACGTTTCGCAACCGGCCCCAAACGATCTACTAACTTCTCGCACGCCGCACGCACCGCCCTCCCGTTTAAATCAACAGCTAATCCAGCACCACCGTCAGCCGGCATCGCCCCAACGTAATCGGTCCCCGTCGGCCCCATCTCAACAGCCCCTGCGTCAATCCCCAAGGCCGAGGCCACCACTAGTCGCACTTTCTCATGCAATCCCTGTCCCGCATCAATGTCTCCCAAGAAAACGGTCGCCTCCCCTCCCTCACTCAATTGGACGAACGCCGCCGCCTGATTCTGCTCCTCCCGCAACGAACCCATTCCCACCTTCGCCGGTATCATCGCCAATCCTCGCTTCACGTCACCGTTCTCACGATTCCATTGGCTCACCAAGGCACGCCGCTGCGCAAATTGCGACTGATCCATCAACCGGTTCCACATGCGCCCCAACTCCACTCCAGGAATCTCCTGGCCATACGGCGTCGTGCTGCCTGCGCCCTGCCCTCGGTAAAAATTCAGTTCCCGCACCACCTCCGGCGACTTTCCACAACGCTGAGCCACCTGGTATATAATCTCTTCCGCAATGGCCGCTCCCATCGCAGATCCACGACCACGAAAGCCTCGTGCCGGCGACAAACTGGTCTTGCAGAAGCGCGCCCGAAAATCCACGTCCACAACCTGATAGGCATGATCCATTTGCAACAACAACTCCATCAGTTGCCTATCCCGGTCCGTCACCGCACTCCCGCCATTCACAATCAAGTCGAGAGAAACCGCCCGCAACCGGCCATTCGTGTCGTGCCCCACCTCATAGGACGCCAGCAATCCATGACGCTTCGCCCCCAGTCGTAAATCAAGGCTCCGCCCCGGGCTCACGCGAACCGCCCGACCCGTCTTCCGCGCCGCCAAGGCCGCCAAGATTGCCCACAATACCGCACTCCCACCCTCTGCCATCCCACCCACCCGGCTGCAACTCACCCCAATCTTCCCCCGCGAGAGACCCAAAACCCGCCCGACCGCTTCCCTTACCGCCTCCGGAGCCACCGTCGACACCCCTAAATGTACCCTGCCCCCATCCCGGAACTCCGCCCACGCCACAGCCGGTTCCACGTTCCGGTCGCCTTCCCCGCACAACTCAAGTTTGCCGGAAACCCTTCTCGGCGCCTGTCGCAACCCATCCACAACACTGCCCGAAGTGACACACGCATCCCCCTCAAAAAAACTCTCCACCGCCGCCGCCTCATCGATCGTCAACAAGCCCGGATTTGACTGCACATCCACTTCCACCAAGTCCGCACCTCGTCTCGCCACATCACGCGACTCCGCAATCACCGCCGCCACCAATTGCCCCTCAAAATCGACCTCCTTCTCGGCAAACAAAGCTCCCCCAAGCCATTTATTCTCTCCCGGCACATCCTCAGCCATCAATACTTCCCGCACTCCGTCCAGCCGCCGCGCCGGCCAGGGATTACGCATCGTCAGCAATCCCGGTCCCTCAGGCGCAGGCACCGGCCACACTTCCAACAAATCCGTCCGCGCCGCTATGTCATCTGCAACATACCTCGCGTCACCTGCCACATGCCGGTTCGCCAACGCTTCTGATAAAGAACCACTCATCAATCTAACTGATGCTTCCCATTCCTCCCGTCGACACCCGGCATGAGCCGTTCTTGCGGATGCACACAAACATCACCACGCCCTAGTAAAGTCTCTTCACCCGTCCCCGCTTGAAACTCATGAAAATATTTTCGAAACAGGTTCACTGCCCGACGCCCTCCCGGAGTGCCCAGATCTCCCCATTCCTTTCTCACCCCCTCCACCACGTCCGCTAGCCCCTCCCACGACCAATTCACCCCTTTCATCGCCTTCTCCGACCGTCGCAAGCGTCGTAGCCCACGCC
>JBCDBW010000185.1:0-4585 GCA_039182965.1 Verrucomicrobiota bacterium | reverse complement strand
GCCTGGGTTATCGGACTCATTTTGTTTTTCGGCGTTGTAGACGAAGGCGGAGGAGGCATAGAAGAAGTTCTTGGATCCGGCGTCTTTGGCGGCCATGAGCAGGTGGGTGTTGATGAGCACGCTGAGCATACAGAGGGCTTTGTTGTTTTCGATGAAGCCCATGCCTCCCATATCGGCGGCGAGGTTGTAGACGGTGGCGGTATCGGCGACGGCTTTGATACACGCGTCTTTGTCGCGGAGGTCGAGGACGAGGTTTTCGACGCTGCCATGAGTTTGATACCATTGATCGAGCGGTTTGACATCGACAGAGCGGATGTTGGGGTATCCGTGGTCTAGGAGGTATTGGATTAGGTGGCCTCCGATGAAGCCACCGCCGCCGCTGACCAAAATTGGGTCTTCTTTCGTCGTCATGAGAGTATTAAATCGGGGGTGGATGAGTGAGGATCAGCGAACCGTAAGGAAAGTCAACGGCAGGATAGATTCGCGGAGGAACAGCGGAGTTGTTTCGAAATGAAGAAGAGAAAGCGCGGGAAGAGGTGGGAGAGGAGTAGAAAGGATTTTTTGGGATATTGCGGAAGTTGAATCTGTTCCGACCTTCGATGTCTCCAAGGAAGGAAATAGAGCAAAGGAGTTTCTTTGGCGGTCGCGGAACGTGGTTCAAGGTTTGAGGAGGTCGAGAAAAGCGGGAAATACGAAAAAAGAGGGGACGAGCGAGTGGCGAATACCTGAAAACGCGCTACTATTAAAATTATTTTAACTATAGAAACCCGAGCATTGACCCATCGAATACAACTTTCTTCTAAGAAAACTCTATTTTGGACGGTTAGAAACGGTCGATCGGTGTTGAGCCGACACTCTGGGTAGCGAGGCACAGCAAAGGCTGGATTTGATTCAAGGCACAGGAGAATGAGTATTGCGGTAGTTACGGGAGCTGGGGGGTTAATTGGTTCGGAATCGGCGAAGCGATTTCATGAGGAGGGCTTGGATGTCGTGGGTATCGACAATGACATGCGGGCGTGTTTTTTCGGGGAGGAAGCATCGACGGCCGGTAAGCGGGCGGAATTGGAGCAGTTGTTGTCGCGGTATCGGCATGAGAGCATCGATATTCGGGATGGGGAAGCGATTGGGGAATTGTTCCAGGAGTTGGGTGGTGACATCAAGGTGGTGGTGCATACGGCGGCGCAGCCGTCTCATGATTGGGCGGCGCGTGAGCCATTGACGGATTTTGGGGTGAATGCGGTGGGGACAATCAATTTACTAGAGGCAACACGGCTGCATTGTCCGGAGGCGGCGTTCATTTTTACGAGCACGAACAAGGTCTATGGGGACACGCCGAATTTGCTTCCGTTAAAGGAGCAGGAGAAGCGCTGGGAGATTGATGAGAATCATCCTTATACTGACGGGATTGATGAATTGATGTCGATTGATCAGACGAAGCACAGTGTTTTTGGGGCCAGCAAGGTGGCTGCCGACGTGATGGTGCAGGAGTATGGGCGCTACTTTGGGATGAAGACCGTGTGTTTTCGTGGGGGGTGTTTAACGGGGCCATCCCATGCCGGGGCGGAGCTGCATGGATTTTTGAGCTACTTGATGAAATGCACGGCACAGGGCAAGCCGTATCGCGTATTTGGATACAAGGGGAAGCAGGTTCGTGACAACATCCACAGTGCGGACTTGGTGAGTGCGTTTTGGGAGTTTTTCCGGGCGCCGCGCGTTGGTGAAGTCTACAACATTGGCGGGAGTCGGCATTCGCATTGTTCGATGCTGGAAGCGATTGATATGTGCGAGGAGATATCGGGGAAGAAATTGGAGTGGGAGTATGTGGAGGACAATCGGATTGGGGATCATATCTGGTGGGTGAGTGATGTGCGTAGGTTTCAGGCGCATTATCCGGGGTGGGCGTTCCAGTATGATTTGCGTGGCATTTTAGAGGAGATCCACGGGGTTTCCGCCTTGGCCTGACCGAAGAGCGCGCATTTTCGGATCGTGTGGTGGCTTTCTCTGGCTTGAGGGGGGAAACCTGTTGTAGAGGTGTAGGACGGATGAGATGAGATTCTTGGTGCTTGCGATATTTCTACTGGGTCTCCTTTTGATTGGGCTAATAGGTACGGGGACTGCCATGTTGTTTGCGTGGCCGGGGTATTTTCTTGTGGGCTTATCGGCAGTGGTCGGGGTTTTTGCTTGGCGCCGTGAGGGTGGACCGCGCGCCAATGACTTATGTTTATTGTCGGCTGTGTTGCTAGTGGGATACCTTGTTGCAAGGGTGTTGACATCTCCGGTGGCGTATTTGGCACGTGAGGACCTATTGTTGGTCTTTCTTTGTCTGGTTATCTATGCGGGGGTTGCGTTGCATTTTACGCGTACGAGGCAGCGGATGGCGATTGTGTGGGTCCTAGTACTACTGGCGATGGTCAATTTTGTAATCGGGTTGTATCACTTTTCTGGACACCCTGAATTCTGGATTGTTCCGGGCTACGAGCGTTCTTATCCGGAGGGCCGGGTAGGGGGATTATTTAATAATCCGAATCATATGGGTGCATTCATGTGTTTTGTGGCATTGACGGTGTTGGCGATCGTCTTTTTTGCGAGGAATCGGATAACGACTAAGATGTGTCTTGTGTTCGTGTCGGTCATGGCGGTGGTGGGCTTGGTGATGACCGTGAGTCGTGGATCGTATATTGGGCTGGCGGTGGGCGTGGTGGTTTCGGGGATATTGATTATGTGGATGTTTTGGCAGTGGCGGCGACGACTCTTTTTCAAACTGCTGCCGGTGGTCGGGATATTGGGCGTCGTCGCCTTGGGAGGTGTCATTTATTTGGCCAGCACCTTTTTACCGCAGCGATCGGGAGCGGCGGAGATGTTCGTGGACGGGGGTCGGGTGAGTTTTTGGAAGGCGGCGGTGAGTCAGTTTGGGTTGAATCCCTTGGTGGGAACTGGGGCACGGACCTATTATTATTATTCGCGTCAGTTGAGGTCTCCAGAGACGGAACACCATCTGTTGGAGATAGGTCACGCACATAGCGATTATGTTGAACTCTTGGCCGAATACGGGGTGATTGGGGTGCTGTTGCTGGTGTTGTTTCTCGTGGTGCATGGAATTCATGGGTTGCGATATCTGTGGTGGTATGGGCGACAGCGTGAGTCTGGAGGCATCAATATGCCGACACGGTTGGCTATGGTGATTGGCGCGTTGGCGGCAATGGCTGCGGGGGCGGTGCATGCGATGGGAGAGTTTCAGGCGCACATACCTGCAGTAGCGATGTTATATGCGGTGGCGATGGGAATCCTGGCAAACCCCGGATTCAAAGAAATTGATTATCGGCCGGCGCGATTGCCGCGAGTGGACTTTCTCTTGGGGTTCGGTGCTATGCTGGCGGGGGCCTTTTTTGTTTACCAATTTTTCTTCATGGGGATGGCGGAGTATCATTTGGAGAAAGCGATTCGCAATCAGGACGACCAGTTCAATTTGGAGAATACTGAACATATCAACAAGGCGAAGAAGCTTGATCCGGAAAACCACCGCATTTATTTTGTGAGCGGGGCGGGGTGGTTGAGAGGAATGCGTGAGGACATGCCGAGAGCGTTGAAGGAATCGATGTTGCGGAAAGCGGCGGAGGAATTTGAGGCTTCGCGGCAGTTATTTCCGCAGGACATCTATGTCTTGATGGCTTTGGCGAATTGCTTGGACGGGTTAGGCGTACACGAAGCGGCAGAGGAACATTTTCTCGAGGCCTTGGAATGGGCGCCGACCTACCAGAGTACACGTTTGGCTTACGCGGTGCATCTGCATCGGATGGGGCGATATGACGAGGCGGCGGAAGGGTATCAATTGGCTTTACGGGCCAATCCCTACGCGAGTTTGGAGACCTCGCGGGTGGAGATTCCGCAGTATCGACGGCAGTTGGAGGAGGATCGGGAGCGGGCGGCGGTGCGGCAGCAGAGTGAAAATTTGAAGCGGGCGGCGGGAGGGCTGCAGCCCTTGTCGGAGTGAAGCTTTTTCTTCTCGCTTCGGGGGTTCAGGGTCTTTAAGACTTTTGCGAGCAGAGAACTGAGCACGAAATGGTAGGTGAGAACGGCAGATTGAGGATTTTAAGCGGATCGGCGCATCCCGATTTGGCGAAGAAGATTGTGGAGTATATCGGGGTGACGGGGACGGATGCGACGGTAACGGCCTTCCCGGATGGGGAGACGTTTGTGAAGATCAACGAGAATGTGCGGGGGACGGATTTGTTCATCATTCAGCCGACCTGTCCACCGGTGAACGAAAACTTGATGGAATTGTTGATCATGGTGGATGCTGCGCGTCGGGCGAGTGCGGAGCGGATAACGGCGGTGATCCCATTTTTTGGGTATGCGCGTCAGGATCGTAAGGATCAGCCGCGGGTGCCGATCACCTCGAAGCTTGTCGCTAATTTGTTGGTGGCGGCAGGGGTGAACCGCGTGCTGACGATGGATTTGCATGCGGCGCAGATTCAGGGTTTTTTTGATATTCCGGTGGATCATCTTTTTGCAGCGCCGGTGATTCTCAACTATATCAAGACCTTGGGTTTGGGGGATGCGGCGGATTTGGTGGTGGTGTCGCCGG
>JBCDBW010000184.1:0-4611 GCA_039182965.1 Verrucomicrobiota bacterium | reverse complement strand
GCGTAGTCGGCGGCCCAGGCGGGTTGGCCGTTTTGGATGGCGTAGGCGAGGACTTTGTCTTGGAGGGTGCCGGTTTGGGAGTCGAAGAGTTCGACGGAGGCGGGGCCGTGGTTGCCGCGTGATTTGACGACGACTTGGTTGCCATTGGAGACGAAACCCCATTGTTCGACGTTGGGGAGAGCGGTCTTGATGGTGCTGATGGGTTGGCCGTCGCGAGTGATTTTGAGGCCGCCCTGGATGGCGGTGGCCTGGTATGGGCTGGCGCCGGTGGGTGTGGGGATGGTTGAGGTGTCGACGGTGCCTTGGGCGGCGGCTTCGGAGATTTTTTCCATCTCCTGTTCGGGGGTGGATTCGCAGGCGGTGAGGAAGGTGGCCGCGATCAGTGTGGGGACGATGGTGTTTCGTTTCATTGGATGGGGACGACGGCTTGATCGGCTTGGGATTTGAGGGCGGCGTTCCAGATTTGATGGGAGGCGAGGGCTTCGGCGGGGGCCACGCATGCAAAGCGATCACCGAGGCTACCGGCGCGTTCGGTGAGATAGGCGGCCCACATCTGTTGGATGAGATCGGGGAAGCCGGGTTCGAAGATCCCGCCGGTGACAGTTTTAAATGGAGTTTGGAAGCCGAGATCGGATTTTTGCCAGAGTTGTTCTTTGGTTTTGGGATTGATGGTGAAGGTCCAGAGGGTTTTGGGCGTTGTGGAGGAGAATCGGGCACCGCCCTTTGTGCCGAGGACTTCGATGAACCAGGTATTGGTTTGGCCGGGAGCGAGGCGTTTCATTTCGAGACGCAGGGGGGCGGGATCGGATTGGTCGGCGGGTTGGAACCAGGTGTGGAGGGTGGCGTTGTCCCACGTTTCACAAACCGTGGTGCCGCCCTTTCCGTCGGGGCGTTGCGGGAAGCCTTTTTGGAGTTGGGCGTAAACGGAGGTGGGATTCCAACCGAGGCGGAGGGGGAGGTGGGCGACGTGCATTCCGAGGTCGCCCATCACGCCGATTTCTCCGCAGGTGGCATTTTGGCGTTTCCAGTTGGCGGGTTTGTCAGGGTCGAGGTCGGAGGAGTGATGAAAGCCGGAGGTGACTTCGAGGATTCTTCCGAGGCTGCCGCTGTGGGCGGCTTCGTAAACTCGTTGGGCGCCAGGAATGAAGGGGAACTCTGAGGAGCAACGGACGAAGCGGTTGAGGGAGAGGGTGGCGTCGTGGATTGTTTGGGCTGCATCGAGATCGATGCCGAACGGTTTTTCGGCGAGGAGGTCTTTCCCGGCGTTCAGGGTATCGAGGTAGACCTTTTTGTGAAGGTGATGAGGGAGGGCGACGTAGACGACATCGACCTCGGGGCTGGCGAGAAGTTTTTGGTAGTTGTCGGTAAGGAGAGTGGCGGAGGGAATTGACTTGAACCAAGCGAGGGCGTTGGGATTGAGATCGGCGACGGCGGTTAATCGGGGAATGATGTTTGTGTCGAGGACGGCGCACCAGCGGGCGAAGGTGCTGGCGATTTCGCGACCCATGAGGCCGCCGCCGATGATGCCGATCCTAACTGTTTGCATGATGGATCGCAGATTATGCGGATTGTGGAGACTTGGATAGGAATAACTGGCGGCGAGTGATTGGAAAAACCTTTTATGAGGAAACGAAGACGGCTAGCGTTGCCGGATGAAAAGCTTTGTCTTTGGAATGTTGTTGTTGAGTGTGTTTTTTGGCGCCGGTGTGGCTTCGATACGGGCCGATGACGGAGATTATCGGCACGTGGTGTTGTTTCAGTTCAAGGAGAGCGCGACGCCTGAGGCGATCGCTGCGATTGAGAAGGAGTTTGTGGCGTTGGAAGACAAAATTGACACGATTGAAGATTTGGAGTGGGGGACGAACGTGAGTCCTGAGGGGATGGCGGACGGATTCACTCATTGTTTTTTGGTGACCTTTGAGGACCGGGAGGGATTGGATGTTTATCTTCCGCACCCTGCGCACGCGGCATTTGTGGAGATGTTGAAGCCGCAATTGGAGAAGGCATTAGTGGTGGATTACGTGGCGCGCTGAGGGCGGCCGCGGACTTGAAATCCGTGTGGGTTGTTGTGGGAGGCTCCTTTGGGAAGCGGGCGGGTTTTGGGACATCGCTGGCAATGAAGAATTTGAAAAACGAGAAAGCCCCGCAACGCTTTTGGGGAGCGATGCGGGGCTTATGAGCCAGCCTGCGTCGGGCGTTTTGGGGGAACGCTAGTAGGCAGGCCGGGAACCTTGGCCACTGCCGTTTGGAGGGGGGCCTTTGGGGCGGCGTTGATGGAGTGCTTCGAGGGCAGCGGTCAGTTCTGTTTCGTCGAGGGCTTGGTCACCATTTGTGTCGAACTCGGTCAGGAGGTGGCCGGCGAGCACGTTTGCGGGGGGTGGTCCATGGGGGCGTTCACTGCGACTATTGCCATCGCTATTGGGACCGCCACTGGGCGGGGTTCCTCCGGAGCCTTGGGCGAAGATTTGGAGGGCGAAAGCGAGAATGACGAACCCTGCGAGGGCCAGGGGCATTAGGAACTGACGGGTAGAATATTTGAGGGATGGTGATTTCATGGTGGAGGAATGAAAACACAATCTGATGACAGATGGGGGTGTGGCGGGATGACAGAATTGTCATCCGTAGTTGTTATCGGGGGCGAGGGGAAGGCGAACGAGGAAGGTGGTGTGATCCGGGGAGGGATCGGTCAACTCGAGGGTGCCATTGTGGGCGCGGATGATTTCGAGGGCGAGATTCAGGCCGAGTCCGAAGCCGTCTTTTTCGCGACCGCGAGCGGGATCAACCCGGTAGAAGCGATCAAAGATCTGAGCTCGGGCGGATTCGGGGATACCGGGGCCGGAGTTGATGAAATAGATGTGGGCTTGATCGCGGCTGCGGGTCAGATGGCAAGTGAGCGCGCCGTCTTTACGATTGTATTTAACGGCGTTGGTCAGGAGATTCTGGATGGCTTGAGTAAGCAGGGTGCTATCAGCCATGATGAACACGCTTGGTTCGATCGCGTGGGTGAGGGTGAGTCCGGCATCGGCGGAGAGGACTTCCGCGTCCTCGCAGAGGGCTTCGATTTCGTGGCTGAGATCGATTCGATCTTTTGTGAGGGTTACTTTTCCTGAGTCCACTTGTGAGAGGAAGAGGAGGCTTTGGGTGATGCGTTTCAGGCGTTGGACTTCCTCTGCGATATTGAGGAGGGTTTGTTCCTCTTGGGAGTTTGGTGGGGCCGTTTTGAGGGCGGTATCGACCTCGGCTTGCATTAGGGCGATAGGGGTTTTGAGTTCGTGTGAGGCATCGGCGGTGAAGCGGGTGGCTTGATGGAAGCTGGATTCGAGACGGCCGATCATGGTGTTGAGGGTGGCGACGAGCTGTGAGAACTCGTGGTATTCGTGGCCGGTAACGGGGATGCGTTCACTGAGGTCGGAAGCGGTGACGTGGGATGCGGTTTTGGTGATACGTTGGAGGGGGCGGAGAGCGCGACGTGCAATGAGCCATCCGCCGGTGGCGATTGCAAAGAGGCCAACGGGGACAGCGATGAGGAAGAAGCCTTGAGCCCGGCGCATTTCGGGGGCGTAGGAGGCGAGATTGACACCGGTGAACATGGTGGCTTCAGGATTGCCGAGAGCGACCATGCGCCAGCTTGATCCGTCGTCTTTACGCAGCGTAAAGAATTTCGCGGAGGCGGGTGGCGGGGCAATTTTCTCGCGGAAGTCGCCGGGGCCGGGAGGTGGCATGAGGGGTGGATCATAGCTGTTGTCGCTTCCCAGTTCCTGCTGAGGGCTAGGGTAGGGTTGTGGTGGGGGGCCTTTTTTTCGCGGCGGTTTCGGCCTATTGGAATTGCCTTTTTGGGTGGGGTAACGCTCATCCAAGAAGGGGGAGCCGGGTCGGAAATCGAATTGTTCAAATTCGCTTTCGGGCGGGGCGAGGCGGGGGAACGAGTTTGGGTTGGGGTGCCATTGACCGAGGTTTTTGGCAAGGAGCCAATGGGAACCGGTGCGAATGTGAAGGGGGGTATCTTCTCGATTTAGGATGAGGAGGGCAGGCTGGACGTTTTCGAACTCTTTCTCTGGCCAACCGTTTTGCCAACGTTCTTCGAAGCGGAACCAGTTGTTACGGGAAAACAGTTTTTCGGATGCTTCTCTGGCGGCGCTACCGATGCGGGCGTCGACGGAACGGATGTATTGGTCTTGGATGAGGAACCAAGCGGCGAGGCCGAAGCTGAGTAGGATGACTCCTGAGACGAGGGCGGCGAGGAAAGCGAGCCGGGTCTGGAAGGAGCGGGGTTGCATTTTTTAGCGTTTAGCTGTTAGCGGTTGGCTATTAGCTTGCGATCGAGTGAAAATGGAACGCGCGAGATGATGGGATCGCCGTTCGCCCCCTCACTCTAACACTCTCCCCTGTCCCGGGGGCGAGGGAATCAAATAGTGTGATACTCGAGTGCCTACCGGTGTTCATGATTGGTCGAGCTTGTAGCCGACGCCACGAACGGTGTGGATCAGTTTTTGGTCCCAATCGTTGTCCACTTTTTTGCGCAGGCGTTTGATATATACATCGACGAGATTGGTGCCGGGATCGAAGTCGTAATTCCAGACGTGTTCGCAGATTTGGATACGACTGAGCACT
>JBCDBW010000183.1:0-4881 GCA_039182965.1 Verrucomicrobiota bacterium | reverse complement strand
GGCGCGTTTGGGGGGGTGTGGGGGGGGGGGGTTGGGGGGGGTAGGAAAGAGGAAGATTCGGCGGATTACTTCCTTGCGGGACGGAGTGCCCGTTGGTGGGGTGTGGCAGGATCTATTTTTGGGTCCAACGTTTCGGCAAATCACATTGTGGGGATGATGGGGGTGGGGTTTTCTGTGGGTTTTGCACAGAGTCACTTTGAGATCAGCGCGATCTTTGGCTTGCTGTTGCTTTGTTATGGCTTTTTGCCGGTGTATCGGAAGCTGAGTATTTTCACATTGAGCGAGTATTTGGGGCGCCGATACAACGATTCGAGCCGAGTAGCTTATGCGGTGATCATGGTAGTGGTCATCGTGGTGATTCAGATGGTTCCTGGGTTTTACATTGGATCGCGCTCGTTGAACATTTTGTTGCAGGAAGAGGCGGGGCCTATTGATCCGGGATACTACAAGCTGGGAATTGTTTTAATGGCGGTGGTAACGGGGACGTATACTATCATCGGTGGATTGAAGGCGGTCATTATTACGGACGTCTTACAGTCGATCCTAATGTTGTTAGGAGCGGTGGTGGTAGGGTATCTGGTCTTTAGTCAGCCAGAGATCGGAGGTTGGTTTGGGATGCGAGAATTGGATGCGGCAGCGGATGCGACGAAGGAGGGAAAAATGCATTTATATATGCCGGCGGATCATGGGGCGTTGCCGTGGACGGGGGTGTTATCGGGATTGATGATTTTGCATTTTTATTACTGGGGGACCAACCAGTTTATTGTGCAGCGGGCATTGGCTGCCCGGAGTGACCGGGAAGCGCGGCTGGGGATCATTGTGGCGGGATTTTTCAAGTTGCTGATCCCATTTATGTCGATTGGAGGTGGGATCGCCGCTTATTATATGTTCCGCGAGCGAGGGATGGACGTGGCGCAAGATGCGGCGTTCACGGTCTTGTTGAAGGAGATCGTGGTGCCAGTGGGTTTTGGGGTAGTTGGCCTGGTGGCGGCAGGTTTGATCGGGGCAATTTTGTCGAGTTTGGATTCAATGATGAACTCCGGGGCGACGATTATCACCTTTGACTTTTACAAGAAGTATGTGAATCCGGAGGCGGATGAGAAGAAGTTAGTGTTGGTGGGGCGGATATGGATTGCGATTTTCCTGGTGGTGGCGGCAGTACTGTGTGTGTTCACGATGGATCCGAACTCGGAGGAGAGTTTTTTCCTTCATATTGCAAGTCATCAATCGAAACTCATTGCGGGGGTGGTGGTGGCGTTTGCCTTAGGGATGTTTTGGAAGCGGGCAACCGGGGCGGGCGCGATTGCGGCGATTGTTGCGGGGGTGGTATTTTCGTATGGGACACCTCCGGTTTATGCGAAGACATTGGGGTCGGAAGAGGCGTATTTTGGTCCGGAATTAAACTTTATGCATGCGGTTTTTGTGGCGGCAGTGGCTTCGGCGTTGATTCATGTGATTGTGAGTTTGCTGACGCAGCCGGATGCGGAGAAGTCGAAGCTCACGTGGACAGAATTGGGCGGGCATGACGCCGCGCGGACGAAGTTGGGTGCAAAAGCGATCGCAGGAGTGCTCTTGATCTTGGCCGTGCTGGCCGTGTTGATGTCGCGGGGTATCTTGTCGCCGGGCTTGGCGGGAGGCGTGGCAGCGGTGGTGACCTTCTCGGCGTTTTTGGTGGCAGCGGTTTCGGCAGTGGCGCGTGCGCAAGCAGGTGTAGCAAGTCATGACGACTGTCAGCCGGTGTTGTGGAAGGAGGACCGGTTCTGGGGAGGGTTGTTGTGTGCGACGGCGGTCTTTATGATGTTCTATTTCATTTGATGGGTCATGTGGCTCGTTCGGGGGATGTGGGAAAAGGAAAATGAATTTCGGAATTAGTCGATGCGTCGCGACTCATTGGTAGCTTGGGCGTTTTTTTTGCGGACATATTGATTTGTCGGGTCGATATCAGGGAAGACATCCCAGGACGGTGGGTTGGCGGAGTGTTGGTTGCGACGTTTTTGTTGTGAGGAAAGAATGGATTCTCGGAGGGCAGTCGGGTGCCAATTTTCGTGGAGAGCTGATCTGAGTTTTTTCAGGCGTTCGGCGTAAGCCGGATTGTTGGCGAGATTTTTGGTTTCATGGGGATCGGTGGTGAGATCGAAAAGAAGGTCGGGAGGGGTATCGTGGACATGAATATATTTGAGGCGATTGTGGACGATACCGCGCATTGGTTGACACACGCCTTCGGAGAGGTATTCGATGAAAACGCCGTTGCTGGCTTTTGTGGTATTATCTTGGAGGGCGGGGAGGAGAGATTCACCTGGCAGATCGGGTTGAGGCGCGAGGCCGGCGCTTGCAAGGAAAGTGGGGAAGAGGTCGAGGAGGGAGGCTTCAGACTCGATCGTTTGGTTTGGGGCAATCTTTGGACCAGCGAAGATGAGAGGGACACGGACGGAGGGTTCCCGCCAGGTACGTTTGAACCACATGTCGTGTTCTCCGAGCATTTCGCCGTGGTCGGAGGTCAAAATGATGAGGGTATTCTTATCATGCTGGAGGCGTTTAAGTTCTTCGATCAGTTCACCGATTTTGTGGTCGAGGTATGAGATATTAGCGAGGTAAGCGCGGCGAGCACTACGAATGTGAGCGGGTTTGGGGGGATAGACATCGATCATGTGATGGGTTTGGAGCCAATCATCGTATGGGTGGTGAGTGGTGCCGGTTCGTGACGGCATAGGGACTTGGTCGTGGTCGTAGAGGTCCCACCATTTTTGAGTGGTGATAAAGGGGTCGTGAGGGTGGGTGTAGCTAACGTTGAGGAACCAGGGACGCGTGGGCATGCGAGCGAGGTCTCTCAAGGCTTCGAGGGCACGGAACTGTGTTTCTTCATCATAGTCCATTTGCATGGACCACTTGCAGAGGCCGGCGGTTTGGAGTTGATCGACGGCTGTGCCGGGGTTGTGGACGGGAGATTCGTTCCAGTCGGGGGTCCAGACATGGGAAGCAGGGTAGATATCTGGAGTGAGGCGTTTTTCGAATCCGTGGTGTTGATCAGGACCGATGAAGTGGGCTTTGCCACTGAGTCGGACATCGTAACCGACACTGGCCAGGACGTGCATGAAGGTGGGTGTGTGACGCGCGAAGTCGGAACCATTGTCATAGGCGCCGATGGCGGAAGGGAGTTGGCCGGTTACAAAAGAGGCTCGCGATGGTGCGCAAATTGGAGAATTGCAGTATGCGTGTTGGAACGACGAACCGCATTTTCTCAAGGCATCGATGTTGGGAGTGTGTGCTAGGTCGAGCCAATGGGGTGCTAGTTGATCGCAGATGATGAAAAGGATGTTTGGGGGCTCGGACATGCACACAGATAAGGGCTCACGATCATGACGGCTTGGATACAGACTGGCAAGGGGCTTGGCGTCATGAGACTTGGGACACGCGGAGTAGCGTGCAGGAAAAACGTGCGGTTGAGGCTTTCCAGCCTATGCCTAGGGATCGATCATCCCATTTTGATGAGTGTGCGAGGTATCCGTGATTTGCGACACCGGCAATCGCTTGCGATGCGGCTTTGCTTTCTGATCTAGAACGAACGTCTCAATTCGTCAGCGATCCGAGTTCCGGGATCGACGTCTTGGGCACAAAGCCAGCAGGGCACTCAAGAAGAGGAGCGCGATGTGAGTTGGTTCCGGGACCACCACGATGGTTCCGTCAGTGGCGAAGTTTGAGACGTCCCAGCCCAAGCCCGCGGCGAGTGTCGGGAGCGTGAAGTTAGATAAATCGGTTGTGATGCCGTCATCCGTGAAGGTGCCGAGGAGATCCCACGAGTCTCCGAGAACGAAGTCGGTGGATATGGTGGCATTGTTGTCGTTGTTAACCAAAATTGAAATATCATCGCTTAGTTGGAGGTTTCCGACATCTGTCAAACCGGAAGCGTTGGCGGCATCAAACGAATTCGCTGATCCTGTCCCACCTCCGCTGAAGAGGTCAAAGATGACTGTGCCGTCATCGATCGTGACATTATTTCCTTCGACATCGAGAATTCGGCCATCTCCGGGACCGGTGGCATCTTCGGTGATATCGATTTCGCCATCCGGATCGGACATCGTGATTTCGCCATCGATCAAAGATGCGTTATAGATTTTACCACCGCTGACGATGATACTATTCGTGTTTGCATCGGTATCGGTGAGCTGGCCGCCGCGCATATTGAGAGTGGACCCGCTGAGGGTGAGTCCGGTGTTTGCGGCGAGAGCAATCGTTCCACCCGCTGTTGTTGTTTGGATCAAACCGCCGGTGAGGGAGTGGGTCGCATTGGCATTGTCGACATCGAAGCTGCCGTTGCCTGCGCCGTTTCCGATATTGAGGATGCCGCCGGTGACTTGGAGATTGCCGGTGCCGGAACCGGTTGCGATGCGGACATTAGTAGCCGTGACGTTGGCGGTCCCCGTGATTGTCAAATCGCCGTTGCCATTGTTGGCGATATCGAGATTGTTGCCGGCGGTGAGATTGCCGCCGTTGACGACGGCGGTGGCCTGAGAGTCTGGAGAGGCACCGACAATGATATTGTTGCCGATGGTGACATCGCCTCCGCTTTGGGTGTAGCTGGAGATGGCGTTTCCACCGGAGCCGATCTCGAAGAGGTTGTTGGCCCCTATGGTTCCGCCGCTCACAATCATAGTGGTGCGGTTGAGGGTGCCGGTGGTCTTCGGCACATTGTTGTCGAGCAGGATATTGTTGACTTGGAGGGTGCCGCCGGAGATGTCGATCGTTGCAATCGACGAGCCTTCGTTGGGACCGAGGTGATTGCCATGGGTATCGAGATTTCCGGTGGTAGTTACGAATCCACCGTTCATATCGAAGTAACCGTCACCGCCATCGGTGGCGGAGTCGGAATTGCCAACACGGATG
>JBCDBW010000182.1:0-4944 GCA_039182965.1 Verrucomicrobiota bacterium | reverse complement strand
CTGGCTGGCGCCCGAGGCGCTGTTGCGCCGGATCGAGTGTGGCGGAAGCGATCGGGGTCCAAACGTCTGTGGGCGGGGGGAATGGGGCGGGAACCGTTCCTGGAGGACCGGCGGCTTATACCGAAGCCGATACATTGCCTGCCGATTCGGCGACGATGCCGACGTCCGGCGAAGAGAAGAAGGGCTTGTTTGGATTCTTGAAATTCGGGAAGAAGAAAGAGACGCCCCCGTCTGCACCGGCTCCGGTGGTAAATGACCAGGCGGTGGTGGAACCGGTACCCGGGCAAGCGCCGTTGCCGCCTGCGACGGTGGGCGTGGAGCAACTGACTCCATCGGAGCAGGCTTTTCTGCAGCAGGCGGGAATCAGTGGTGTGTCCGTCGCGCCGGTAGCGACGCCGGGCACGGCTTCGGCGGTGTCGCCAGGCGAGGGAACCGGGGCGACGTCTCAGCCGTCGCCCGCGAATTCAGTGGCTCCACCGGCTTCGACGGGTGAGGCGCCTGAAGGTGAGGAGAAAGAAAAGATGGTACCCTTGGAGCCGATGAAGCGGGTGCCAAAAGGCAAGCCGAAGATCGAGGTGCTTTTCTGAGGAGGGTAGTTGTTGGTGTTGTTCGTTGGTGGCTGGACGTGGTTTGGAACTGAGTGAATGGAGGGAGGGTTTGGCGCGTGGCGGAAGGGGGCGGGGTGTGCTTTGCTGTTTGGGGCTTCTGGAACTAGGATGGGCGGGCATGGACGCACTTGGCATCAAACTTCTGGTATACAAGACACTGCATCTCATGGGGATATTTGCGATGTTCGTTTCATTGGGAGGGATTGCAGCGCATCTGGCGAAGGGAGGAACCAAGGAGGATTTTGCGTTGCGTCAGCTGGCGGCGATTACGCACGGCGTGGGGATGTTTTTGATTCTGTTTGGCGGGTTCGGGATGTTGGCCGTGTTGGGGTTGCAAACGATTCAACTTTGGTCGCTTCTAAAGCTGGGGTTTTGGCTGATTTTCGGCGGTGCAACTGGGATGCTATACAAGATGCCTGGGGCCGCACGCTCGCTCTGGATCTTTTTCATTGTTCTCGGTGGAGCTGCGTCCTTTGTGGCGGTGTCGCGACCTTTCTTGTTTTCGCCATAGTTTCGGGCGCGAGGACTTTGTGTCGTTGGCATTTTCGGGCATTGATTGTTTGGAACGGAGACCGGCAACGATGCGTTTTTGGCCAGAGCGGTCGCTTTTTGCGGGAGGAGAGTGATCGCTCACGTGGAAAAAACACTGGTGAGACTGGTGGTGTATTCCATGCATCATCTTCGGCCGAAAATTGGTTTGATGCTTCGGCTTTTGAAGGATGTTGGTTGGCTACTCGTCGATGGAGCTTGCGATGTCTGCAGCGTGATTCTTCTTGAGGAAGAGGAGTCTCTCGACGATTTCGGGGTGATCGGCGGCGAGGTTTGTGGTTTCGCCTGGGTCATTGGAGAGGTTGATCAGGAAGCGGTTCTTATCTTCGACGGAGAGTTCAGGAAGGCCCTCGGGAGTCACCGTTTCATTAGCATTGCCGATGAGTTTCCAATCGCCCTCGCGGATGGCCCATTTCGCTTTGTCGGCGTTTTTGCCCATCTGCCAGTAAAAGTTTTCATGGGGTGATTCGGCGTCGTTGGATTTAAGGATGGGAACAATGGATTGTCCATCGACATGGTGGTCTTCGGGGATCGTGGTCCCGGTCAGTTCGGCAATGGTGGGGAACCAGTCACAGCCGGTGACAAGTTGGTCTCGGACGGCTCCGGCGGGAATGATGCCGGGGAAAGAAACGATGGATGGAACGCGGAGACCGCCTTCGAAGAGGGTGCCTTTGTGTCCGCGGAAGGGGCCTGAGGAACCGCCGCCACCGAAAGTGCGTTCTTCGACGGAGTGGCCGTGGTCGGATTGAAAGATGATAAGTGTGTCCTCGCGCTGGCCGGTTGTGTCGAGGTGATCGAGGACAGTTCCGATGAGAGCGTCCATGGAGGACATGAAGATGGCGTATTTGTCTCTTGGGTGTTCGAGATTGAGGGAAGCGTAGTGCTGGCGAAATTGTTCGGTGCCCTGGAGGGGGTAGTGGGGCCAGTTGATCGCCCAGTAGATGAAAAATGGGGCGTCGTTTTCATTTCCATCGTCGATGATATCGAGCATTTCGTCGACCATGAGATCGCCGAAGTATTCTCCGTCGAGCCAGACCTCTTCGCCGTCGCGCCAGAGGTCGTGGCGATTGGGCCCATTCCAGTAGAAGAAGTGCGAATAGTTGTCGATGCAGCCGCCCATGTGGCCGAAGGAGGAGTCGAAGCCCTGGCCGAGGGGCATGGTATCGGGCGTGTATCCGAGGTGCCATTTGCCGACGTGGTGTGTGTTGTATCCGTTTGATTTCAGCAGTTCGGCGATGGTGAGTTGGTCGGCGGGCATCCCCGGTTCGCCTTTTTGGGAGGAAACATTTCCGGGAACACCGGCGCGAGCAGGGAAACGACCGGTGAGGAGTCCGGCGCGGGAAGCGGAGCAGATTGCGGAGGGGGCGAGCATCTGGGTGAAGCGCAGTCCGGACGCGGCGAGGCGGTCGATGTTTGGAGTGAATAGGTCTTCGGAGCCGTAGCAATTCGCGTCGAGAGAGCCTTGGTCGTCCGTGTAGATGATGATGACGTTTGGCGGCTGCGCTCCGATGAGCGTCGTGACGGGGCAGAGAAGGCCGATCAGGGTTATTGTGAGAAACGAGAGACGCGATTTCATTGGGGATAGAGTGGTGGCGGTTGAAGAGGGATTGAAATTTGGGGGAAAGAAACGTGTCTTTCGATGATTCGGTTTTTCGATCTCCCTTCCTTATACACGCTATACCATACTTTCCATGTGTTTGGTTCGTAACCTTCGTTTGTGGAAAATTCTGCCAACAATCGCGGATTGAGCTACGTTAATGTGGAGGGGCCATTGGGTTTTGCGCTTGGTTGTGGAAGGATAGACCGAAGCGGATATTTGTTTTATGAACGATTCCGAAAGGGACAACACTGAGTTAGAGGGCGATCGCAGGCGACCCGGACGGGGGGTAGCTCTCATTACGGTTGCTTTTTTGCTGTGGTTTGTCGCAGTGGTCGCGATGGCAATTGCGTTTCGCAGTGGAGACGCGGGAATGCAAGGGGGGATATTCAATTGGCTGGGTCGTGCTCATCTCTTGATTCTGCATTTTCCGATCGGGATGTTGTTTTTGGTGATTGCCTTGGAAGTGTTGCGCTTCTTGAGACTGATTCGAATAGATGACGAGAGCACTATTGTTGCCACGCTTGTATTGACATTTTTGGGAGCGATTGTGGCTTCGGTTCTGGGCTATCTCCTGATGGGGACGGAATCGTTTGCGGGAAGGGCGGTGAGTCTTCATATGTGGACGGGCCTGGCGGTCGTGTTTCTGACCTATGTCACGCTCAAGTTTAAACTTAGCAACCTGTCGCGGGTGTACTATTATGGGGCGCTTGGATTATCGGCCATCGGGATATCGGCGGCGGGGCATTATGGCGGGTCGATGGTGCACGGGTCCGACTATTTCACGGAGTTTGCGCCGCCGATGATCAAGAAAGTTATGGCACCGGGCTCCATTGCGGAAGCGGATGCCGATGTGGGTTCCGAAAAGGGAGTGGTGAACGGGGCGGAAGTGGCAGCGGTGTCGTTGGAGGACAAGAGTGTTTATCTCGAATATGTGCACCCTATTTTGGAGGCTAAGTGCAATGAGTGTCACAACGAAGATAAGATTAAAGGTGATTTGCGGATGGATACCTATGAGCTTCTCATGGTGGGTTCGGAGGGATCGCCTTATCCGACGGTGATTCCGGGAGATCCGGAAGAATCGGAACTGATTGTGCGGGTGACCTTACCGGAGGATGACGGGGATTTCATGCCACCGAAGGGGCCTGGTTTGACAGAAGAAGAGATTGCGATTCTCAAGCTCTGGATCGGGGCGGGAGCGAAGCAAGATACGAGGGTATCGGATATTGGTGAGGCGGGAGTGGGGTTGTTTTAGAATTTGGGAGGAGTTGCGCAGTATCGCACTTGCTCAGGGTGGGCGAGGCAACGAAGCTGAGTTGGGAGGTAGTGACCATGAGTCGAAGCGAGAAGAAGGTAAATCAGGGGGCAAAAAGGGACGCGAAGGTGTTGGGATCAGGAACGATGGGGGCCTTCTGGGAGAGAGGGGAGGCCTACCATCGACCTCTTCCGCTAGGGGTCGCGGGAATGGGTTGGGATAACGCGTTGGGTTAATCGGTTAATAGGTAGCGTTTGCTCCACAAAGACGTGTGTGCATGGATCAGATCATGCTTCTAGCCACACGAAAACGACTGGTCTAAAGCGTCCTGGTGGGAGCGGTTTTTCCTGCTCATCGGTGGAAAAAATACTAGGGTGCCATGCTAACAATATGAAATTTGCTTTTTCTGCCGAAAGCCTTTTGAGGTAAACGGCTGGTGGACAACGCTAGTCAAATCGGGAGTTAGACGCTCCATCGATTAATCTCGAATTAGTGCTCGCAACCTAGTCGGGCTGGGGTCAGAATCATAATCGAGGAGTGCAAACAAGATATCAACTATTCAGCGAACGATGCAGTGGATCGAATTTTGTTGAAGCTGTTATCAAGGAGAATCTTCCAAGCATTGTGCCCACTCGAGCCTACGGGGTAAAGCACTGGCTCAGCAAGAGATTTTTAGAATCAAGTGATTTCCCTTCTGAAATCGTATTTATTTTAGTCAATCGGAATCCATTTGACTGGCTACGGAGCATTCACCGGCAGCCATGGCATTGCGAACATCAATTGCGGAATATTGGTTTTTCGAGTTTCATCCGGTCTGAGTGGCGGTGCATTTGGGATGATCAGGCGCAAGTAGCGTGTGATGATCCGCGATGGATGAAGGAAATGATGTTCGAGCGAAATCCCTTGAATGATTTTGCTCGTTTCGAGAATGTAAT
>JBCDBW010000181.1:0-5261 GCA_039182965.1 Verrucomicrobiota bacterium | reverse complement strand
CGGTAATACTCGGCGAGATTGAGATCTTCGTAGTAGGCGAACTCGACGCCGTGACGCGAATTGCGTTGATTGCGGACCCAGATGGGGACATCTGTGAATTTGTCTGGGTGATCGCCGGGGATGAGGGGTTGGACGAAGGGTTCCTCACTGTATTTGTAAGCATGTCGATCGTGGGGGAGGAAGTCTGCGTGGACGGCTTTGTGGGAGAGATAGAGGAGGAATGGGTTCTGAGCGGGTGAGGCAGGGGAGTCTTTGGCGCCGGTTTTTGGTTCAGACGGCAGCGAATTTAACCACGCAAGGGCGTATTGAGTGAGTTCATCGGTGATATAGTCGGTTTGAGGGACACGGTTTCCGTTCACATTGAACCCTTCGTCGGAGACTTGGGGGACGTATCGGCCTTTGGCTTTGTGTTCCATTCCCTCAGGGAAGTAGATGCCTTGGCCTTTAAAGCTCACCCAGTGGTCGAAACCGGGCTGGGGATGGTCGATCATGCCGCCCATGTGCCACTTGCCGATGAATGCGGTTTTGTATCCGGCGGCTTGGAGGTATTCGGGGAAGAAGGTGAGGTTCTCGGGAAGAGGGTTGTAGTTATCGATTACTCCATGGTTGTGGGCATAGAGGCCAGTAAGGATAGAAGCGCGACTGGGCGAGCAGAGTGAAGTGGTAACGAAGGCATTCTTGAAGAATGCACCGTCTTTGGCCAGGCGATCCATATTTGGGGTTTCGACGAACGGATGGCCGAGGAAACCGAGGGCGTCGTAGCGGTGATCATCGGTTAGGACGACGATGATATTGCGAGGGGTAACACCTGGGATTTTGTTCAGGGTGAGATCGGGGGCGGCGAAGAGGGGGAGGGAAGCCAAGGAGCCTAGGACGAGAGAGAGAAGCAATGCTGCATTGGAGCGGTGCTTATTTGAAAAGGGCACGGTTATTGGTTTTACGGCTTTTTGAGGAATCCTCTCACTCTGCCCCTCTCCCCGGTGGGGAGAGGGAAGGTAAGCGAGTCACGAAGGGGATCAGTTGAGTTCCCTTATGGAAATATTCTTCCAGCTGACTTGGTATGGGCCGGTGTCTTTTTTGATGCCGTGGACTTGAAGGCCAATGTGGCCTTTGGGGTGAGATTTGTATATCTCTTCGTGGGTAAGGTCAGCCACTTTTTCGCCATTGATCCACGTTTGGATGCGAGGGCCTTGAGCTTTTACTTTGTAGTGATTCCACTCCCCGTTCTTGATGTGCTTGTGGGCGTGCTCTTTGTCGGCGGGTTCGGGCGAAAGCCATCCGAAGCCGGTGGCCTCGCCGTAGATGTATCCGGCTTGACCGGGGCTTTTTTCGATTTCGATCTGGGGACCGAAGAGGCGGCCGACGGCAGCATTTTTGTTAGGTTTTTTTCCGGCTGCCTCCGCCTCGGCAGCGACATCTTCCGCGGTTTTTTCTCGGGAGCGGATTTGGACTCCGGAGTTGAGGCCGTCATCGACTTTGACATCGAACTCGAGGACGAAATCGCCGTATTGACTGTTAGAGAGGAGGAATGAGTTTGGACTTCCTTCTTTGGTGGTGCCAACGATGGTTCCATCTTCAACTTCGTAGGTGGCCTCACCGATGGTGCTGGGGTGCCAACCGTCGAGAGACTTTCCGTCAAAAAGGGTGGTGAATTTAGCTTTCGCGCCGTCTTTCTTTTCCTTTTGTGCTTCATCTGCAGCAATGACGGTGGTTACGGCTGTCGTGAAGGCGATGAGGGTCGTAATGAGGTGTTTGGATTTCATGATTTTCTGAATTGAGGTTGGCTGTGATAACGTCAGGGTTATAGGAGTTGTTTCAGCGTCCCCGGCAGGAGTCGAACCTGCATCTAAGCTTTAGGAGAGCCTTGTTCTATCCATTGAACTACGGGGACTATTGAGTGAATAGACTTAGTCCGTATCATGGCTTGGTGCAATGGTTTTAGGGAGGGCGGCGATGACGGATTCGGGGCTGAGATCGCTCATGGGGGCAGCGGTGTGTCGGGGGGAAAACGATTTCAGGGGGGCGTCGTGGCCGGCGAGGAGGACGATGGCGTTGTCGTGGCGGGGCCGCCAGTGGTGGGGATTGGTGGGTCCGAAGAGGCCGATTTGAGGCACTTGGAAAGCGTCGCCAAAATGCAAGGCGAGGGTATCCACGCTGATGAGGAGGTGGGCACGCCGGATCAGTTCGGCGAGGTGGAGCAGGGTGGTATGGGTGGAAAGGTTGAGGACCGGATTCTGTGATTTCGTGATAATAGCCTGGATATGAGATTGCTCTTGTGGTGCAGGACCGCCGGTGAGGATGGTCGGAAGTTGGGAGTGATCGACGAGGTGGTCGATGAGCGTTGCCCAATGCTTGGGAGGCCAGAACTTTTCGGCGGCGGCGGTGCCGGGATGAAGGATGGCAATCGGCTCATTGAGGAGGCTGTTGTCTGCGAGGAGGGAGTCAATATGTGCCACCGTTTCGTTGGGCATTGCGAGCGCAGGCGAGGGGGGAGAGGAATCGATGCCGAGAGAGGTGAGAAACTTTTGGTGGTAATCGACCGTGTGGAGATCGCGGACGGAGGCGTCGACCAAGGTATTATAGGCGTGTTTTTTAGCGGCTTTGTCTCCGAGTTTTATCGAAGTCACTCGCTTCGGAGCGCGGCTGAGGCGGGTCATCAGGGCGGAGCGGTCAGTACCCGCAAAGTCGAGGGTAGCGTCAAAGGATGACGTGGTGAGGTGGCGCCAGAGCGAGAGATTCATTTTGCCTTTCTCATAGACTAGAAAGGCATCGACGAAGTCGAAGAGCGGACGAAGGGGCGCTGCGGAAGAGTCGACGACAAGAGTGAGATGTGCGTTGGGGAACCTTGCGCGCAAGGATTGGAGAGCGGGCGCAGTGAGAATGACATCGCCGAGTTTTTTGAGTTGTATCACGAGGATGGTCATGGGAGTGCAAGAGGCCACAAATGGACAGGAAGGGGCACTAGGGAAAGGAAGGAACGGGGGTTTGAAGACGTGATACTCGGGAAACGTGAGAGAATAAAGGGATCGGTCAAATTTTGTAGGACATGAGGTGGGCGTAGGCGTGGAGGAGGCGGGCATGGTAGTGGGCCCACGTGAAGTTCTCGAGGACTCGTTGACGGGAGGCGGCTCCCATCGTGCGCGCTTTGTCGGGATTCTCGTAGAGGAACTTAATCGCATCGGCGAGAGCGTCAGGATTGTTTGGGGGAACTATGATTCCGTTGTGGCCATCGACCGTAGCGTCGCCCGCTTCGCGGGTTGTGATGAGAGGGAGTCCGCAGGAAGCGGCCTCGAGAGTGGCTTTTGCAGTGCCTTCCAATTCGGAGGGGAACACGAAAGCGGAAGACTGAGAAAGCTGGCTGGGGACGTCAGGGACGAAGCCGGTGAGATTCACAGAATCGGTTTTAAATTCGGTCAGGAAGGGTTGGATTTCATCGTGGGCGTGTCCGACGAGAACGAGTTCGGCGTTTTTGAGGTTCAACTTGTGCCATGCTTGAAGAAGGTGGTGGATGCCTTTTCGTTTGATGAGGGCACCGACGAAAGTCAGACGGAAATGGTCTGGAGGGGTCGCTTGGGGATACTTTTCTGGATCGACGCCGCGAGATACGTAGAAGAGGCGTTCTGGTGGAATTCCCGCGGTGAGAAAGCTTTCGGCGGAGGCCTCTGACTGGACGAGCAGAAGATCGGCGAGTTCGTATTCAAGGAGGATGCGGGGACGACCGACGACAAGGCGTCCAGTGGCGCCTTTCCATCCCTTGGCGATGCGGGTTTCTTTATCGGATTTGGTTTCGAAGGGTTTGGATTTGAGTTTATCGCGGTGCCACGTGGGGATTTCGATCATTGAAGGAATGTCTTTTTCGCGGGCGACGATGAGTGAACTCTCTGAATCACCGGACCAACCATGGAAGCAATCGTAGTTGTTCGTTTTGAGTTCTCGAGAGGCGATCCAGTCGACGTATCTTTTTTTAGCTCCGTAATATTGGTCTGAGGGGAGGAAGGAGAGGGCGCGGACGGGGTGGCAGCGCAAGGAGCGGATCAGGCTGGGGGCGACTTCGCATTGGTGGTTACCATAGCCGATGGCTTGTCCGAGGAAGAACTGGCGGTAAGCGGGGAGGATGCCTTGAAGGGAGCTGTTGGCGAGTCCCACTCCTCCGTATGCTGCGGCGGATGAGTAGAGAAGCGCTTTGGGGAGGCGCGCATCCTTGGGGAGGGGATTGGCGAGATTGATTTTTGGGTGATGAATTTTGGAAAGAGGCACGAGACGCTTTGCGAATTAGGAATGAGTTTGATGGCTTGGGAGCGATGGGTTGTGGGGAGGGCGGGGATCTAGACGAGGGGAAGGTTTGGATTGATATCTTCGGTGAATGAGGAGGTGAGGTTCAGAGCGAGTTTCTGGGCGGCGGCGAATGCGATCATGGCGGCGTTGTCGGTGGCGAGATGTGGAGGGGAAATTTTGAGATCAAGGTTAGCCTCATGGCAGCGAGCAACGAAGGCTTCGCGGAGGCGGGAATTGCATGAGACGCCTCCTGAAACCGTGATGAGAAATTCCTTCGTGTAGTGAGCGGCGGTAATGGTCTTGGACACGAGGACATCGACGACGGCTTCCTGGAAAGACGCAGCCAAGTTATTGAGTTCGTGTTGTGGGTTGGGGATTTTTTTCAAGGTGTAGAACATTGCGGTTTTGAGCCCGCTGAACGAGAAGGCGAAGTCTCTTGAATTGATCATGCTACGCGGAAATTCGTAGGCGCTGGGATCACCTTTTTTGGAGAGGCGATCGATTTCGGGGCCGCCCGGATAGGGAAGGTTCAGCATTTTTGCGACCTTGTCGAATGCTTCGCCTGCGGCATCGTCTCGAGTGCGGCCAAGGAGATGGTAATCGTTGATATTGCGGAGGTGGACGAGGAGGGTGTGGCCGCCACTAACAATGAGGGCGACGCAGGGAGTGATTGTGTTGGTTTTGGCATCGAGAAACGGGGACAGGAGGTGACCTTCAAGGTGGTTAATGGAGAGGAAGGGCTTGTCTTGGACGAGAGCGAGCGCTTTCGCCGTGGTATTTCCGATGAGGAGAGAGCTTGCGAGGCCGGGTCCTGCGGTGGCGGCAAAGGCGTCGATTTGTGAAAGGGCGAGGCTAGCTTCTTCAAGGGTGGAATTGATGAGCGGACGAAGGACGAGATTGTGGGAGCGTGAAGCGATCTCAGGAACGATGCCGCCGTAAGGCTGATGGAGACTGATTTGGGAGGCGATTTGGGAAGCGAGAATTCT
>JBCDBW010000180.1:0-5406 GCA_039182965.1 Verrucomicrobiota bacterium | reverse complement strand
CTCTCCCCTGCCTCCCACTTCATCATTGGATATTCAAAAAAAACCTCGACTCAGTCTTCTTCCTCTTCCCCCACCTCCGTCACTTCCCCTTCCATCACCTCCCGCGCCTCCGCCTCATCCTTCTCCGCCACCTGCACGCGGATCCCCACCCGGTTGATAAACAAGTGCGGCGCGATCCCCGCACTCATCTCATCCGGAATAAACGCCTCAATCCCCACCGACCCCAGCTTTAACTTCAACGCCTGCGCCTCGTCCAAGGAACCAAATTGCGCAATCGTCTTCATCCGCCCACCCTATCCTAAACCCGCCGAAAAAGAAAATTGTTACAATACCCCGCCTCATCCCAATACCGCTCCCCCTCCCGCCGCTGATCCCGCTCGAAACAAAACCCGCTCAACGCCTTCAGCCCGTCCCGCGAAAAATAATACCCCGCAGACCCCGCCGCCTCCATCTTCTCAAACAAGGCCCGCACGCCGGCCTCCCCAATGTGCCGCGCCTCCGACTCAATAATCCAACTCGCCCCCAGATCGCGCAACACCCGCTCCGCTCCCTCCACCAAATCAAACTCACTCCCCTCCACATCCACCTTGATGAATTCGATCTCGCTCACCCCCGCGTTCGACACATAATCGTCCAATCGCATTGTCGCCACTCTCGTCGCATGCACATCCGCTTCGTGCGACAATACCTCTTCCTTGAGCGACGCCCCCGCCGACGTCGCTCCCGCATCACCCGGCACGTAAATCGCCGCCTCGCCCCCACAGTTCGACAACGCCATGCCTTCCAATACAACGTTCTTCCAGTATCCCCCCGTCCAAAGCCCCGCTAAATAGGCGTTCAAACTCGGCTGCGGCTCAAACGCGAATACCCGCCCGCTTGCGCCCACCGCCTTCCGCATCCAATACGTCCATCCCCCCTTGTGTGCCCCAATATCAAAACAAACCCCACCCCGCCCCACATGCGCCATCAACCACTCAATCTCCGCCGCATCCCACTTCGACCGAAACTTCCGCGCCCGCATGTAATACCGCAAATTCATTACCCCCTCTTACCCCAACCCCCGTCCCCCAACAACAAAGGAATAACCACGAACCATCCCGAGACCTTGCTTCGCCCACTGGCCGAAGGTCCGGCTCGGCTTCCCTGTCGAGCCTCCGCAGCGAAGCGAGGACTACCCCTGCCGATCACCTCATACGGACGACAACGCACCAATAACGCCCATGCTCACCCTCACAAAATGACCTCAACCCCTCCGCGCACAGCGCGCACGACCGGTAGGGCGTGCCCTTCGTAGCTTCAGCGAAGAACGGGGCGAGCGGCCCGCTCGCCCGCCGTTCGCCCAAAGAAAACCGGATCATCCCCCACGCGCATCAATTCAACAACCGCACCCACACTGATCCAAACCAGACTCTTACCCAGCCGGAGCGTCCCCGCCGAGGCAAGCGAACCCTTGCGTGTCTATCCGAAGCCTCGCCCGAAGACGGCCTAAGCAAATACCTCCGCGAACGGCTGCCCATTATGCGCCACCGTAAACGGCCGCTTCGAGGGCGAATACAACACGTGATCCAACGGTAATCCCAAACCATAGCCGATCGTCGCATTCAAATCAGGAACTTCCATCTTCCCCTCCACCACTTCACGCCCTTCTTCATCCGTCTTGCCGTAAATCGTGCCACCCTTCACCCCACCACCTGCAAGCAACGCACTGAACGCCTTCGGGTAATGATCACGACCCACATTCTGATTGATGTCAGGCGTCCGCCCAAACTCCGTCGCTACCACAACCATCGTCTCATCAAGCATGCCGCGACGATGCAAATCTTCCAGCAGTGTCGCTAACCCGCGATCAAGAACGTCACAACGCTCCGGTGCCCGCACAAAATTTCCCTGATGCGTGTCCCATCCGCCCAGCGAAACCTCCACAAACCGAACGTTATTCTCCACCAAGCGCCTCGCCAATAAACAACCTTGCCCGAAAGCATCATCCCCATACGCCTCGCGCAACTCCGTCGGCTCCTGCGAAAGGTCAAATGCCGCCAGATCCTTGCTCTGCATCAAGCCCACCGCGTCGTCATACATGTCCTTGTATGCGCGAACACCTTTGTGCGAATACTTCTCCTGAAATTTCTGGTCCAACTTCTGCGCCAAATCGATTCGCGAATGAAACTGGTCCTCGGTCACATCTTTCATCCGCTTGCTGTTCTGCAAGCCCGCTTCCGGATTGTTGATCATTAACGGCGAATAGCGCGCTTCAAAAAAGCCCGCCCCGGGATGCCGACTCGCGTTCCCAATCACCACGTTGCCCGGCAAAGTCTCATTCAAACGATCCTGAAATTTCAACAACCAGGCTCCCATCGCCGGATGACGAATCGTCCCACGCAAGGTGTAGCTCGTGTGCATGAAATAACGCCCCTGCTCATGAGCCCCCTGCGTCGATGTCAGCGAATTGATGATGCACGCATGATGCATCTGCTGAGCCGTCCGCGGTAAATACTCGCCGATCCTCACCCCGTCTGCCGAGGTCTTGATCGCCTTCGTCGGTCCCTGCGTCTCCGCTCCCGGCTTTGGATCAAAAGTATCCAGATGCGTCATCCCACCGCTCATATAGAGATAAATCACATTCTTCGCGGTCGGCACCTGGCGCAGGGCGGAAGCACCCGCCCCCGCCCCATAAACCTTCCCGGAAAGCAATTCATTGGCTGCCGGCATCATTCCCACACCCAGAAACGTGCTCGCCGCACGACTCATAAAATTACGGCGGGTAACTTCGTCGGACTTTTGTAATAGCTCTTTCATGATCTTGGCTTAAACGCGGGTTTTCGATACTCGAGACAACAACTTCTAACTACTGGATAAACAAAAATTGCGATGTGTTTAATAGCGAATGCACGATGTCTTCATAAACATCGTCCCCACCCTCCATTACCGCCGCCACTAACATTCGCCTTTCATCCGCATCCGCAGGACGAGACAAAAGACTCATAAAAATAGCATCCACCCGGTCTTGCGGTGTCACCTCCCGCTTCACATTCGTCACCAGGGCAGAATAAGGATTCATGACCATCTTGAAGGTATCCCCGTTCATCAATTCCAATGCTTGCGGCACCGATGCGTCATAATTCGCATTCTCAATGGTCTCACGATCCGACTGACCAAACTGACGAAGAAAATGCCCTCGCGGCGCCGGCGATTCCATATTCGCGGCTCGCTTCACCCGCTCGCCCACATTCATTCGAAAAGAGTAATAACCCTTCCGCTGAGAAGGATTGTCCAGGCCCATTGCATCCATCTCCATCTCAATCTCCTTTCGCAAGGCTTCTCGCTCCTTCCTCGCTTCCGCTGCAGATACGCCGCCATACATGCTGTATGCCCCCGCCATGCCTTGATCGTCCTCTCCCATCTTCTTCATGACCGGCTCATAAATCTCCTCCTGGACACTCGACCGCACTTGGTTCCGCAAAGAGTTTGCTTCCGAACTCAATCGCCGAGCCTTCCCATCCTCCCCAGCTTCCCGGGCCTGAGTGATCCGTTTCTGCAATGCATCATAATCCTTCTGCAAATCACGCTGCAACTCCCCAATACGAATCGCCGCCTTCGCGAGCTCCCTCGGCGATTGTGAATCCATCACCGCTGCCATCTTTCTCGTGTTCTCAAGCCGTTCGTACGCCCGCTCCATCCCGCGGACGTCAATCGCATCCGGATCTGGATTCACCAAAGTCACGACAGAATCCCAAATCTGCTCCGCACTCATCCGCCGCAACATTGGACCTTGGAACTGATAAACATCTGCAAGTCCCACTTCCTCAGTCGTCGCCTCTCGCTGGTAGGCATCCGTGTTGAAGATCATCCGGAGAAACCCCTTCATGTCATAGCCACTTTCCTCCATTCGTTTCTCCAAGAACGCCATCAACTCAGGATGACTCGCCTCCGATCCATCCATCATCTCGTCTAACGGCTCAATTAGAGCCCGACCAAATGCCTTCTTCCAAAGACGATTCGCAATCACCGTCGTGAACCGCGGATTCTCATCCGATGTCAGCCACTGTGCATAGACTTCGAGGCGATCCTTGTCCCGATCCTCCGCCGTCAACTCGATGTCTTTCCCAAACATCGTCCGCGGGCGCACCACATCCTCGGGCTTCGCGTCGCTGTACTGATAATCATGCGGCAAACGCGGTAGACTCGTCTCACTCTTTGTCACCGAAGTGTATCGCAAAGGACGCTGAATCTCATTAAATGCCCGACGCATGTCTCGCTCCTTGGATCGATCATCCACCATCTTGCGAACCAAGCCGCCCGCTTGGCGCATCTGCTCGTTCGAATAGTTGGTCGCCCGCATCCCATAACTGAACGCCGCCATTTGGTAATAATCCATCTGCGACCACTTGTCGAAAGGATGGTCGTGACACTGCGCACACTCCAACCGCGTCCCCAGAAACACGCGCACCGTGTTCGACATGTTGTCCAAAGGCATTCCGCGATCCCGCATATAATACCCGATCGCGCCGTTGTCCCATGCATCCCCGTTCGCCGTGATCAATTCACGCACAAAACGATCATACGATTTGTTCTCCCGAAGCGAATCCTTCACAAACGCCGCATACGCCGGAAACACAACCTGACTGTTGTTCGCTCGCGTGTTGACCCGCAAGACATCTGCCCAAAAATTGTAGAAATGATTCACATACCCCTCTGAATCGAGCAACTGGTCAATCAACACCGAACGCTTGTCCTTTGCCTTCGAGTTCAAGAAAAACTCCGCCTCCTCTTTCGTCGGCACACGGCCGGCGACATCCAAGTAAATGCGCCTCACAAAAACCTCGTCACTAGCGGGTGCGTTCGGCTCCACTCCGTGCGCCGCATAGGACTTCGCCAGCAAGTCATCAATTTTCTCACTCAACTTGGACGCGGCAACAGCTTCTCCGGCGAGAACCAAGCCCGTACACAATGCTAAAAAAGAAACCCCCTTCTTCATAGTATCTTAATGATCAATACTTTGTCTCAAGTCCCGGGCTGACCGGGAAAGACATGCTAGTTGAGGATTATTAACGATTTGGCCGACACAGCTCTTTCACCTGTCGCACGACTCAGCTGCTAACTACACCACAAACACACCTGCCCCCGAACGGCAACCATGGCTCTTCATCAGCCCTTCACCCCCCAAACTGCCCATTTGAAAACTACCTGCCTCAACGTTCAGCCGTTTCAAACGGATCCTCTAACGCTAAAACCACACGAAAACCGACATCATCCAAGCGCGCCTTCGGATCCACAACCTTCCGACTCGACGACCACAACTCACCCGGCGCCAAAGAGCGCCAGCCTCCCCCACGC
This sequence comes from Verrucomicrobiota bacterium, assembly GCA_039182965.1. Taxonomy (GTDB): domain Bacteria; phylum Verrucomicrobiota; class Verrucomicrobiia; order Verrucomicrobiales; family DEV007; genus JBCDBW01. The sequence goes on along the minus strand of JBCDBW010000180.1, from coordinate 72 downwards.
AAAACCCCCTGCTTCGCCTTCTTCTCCTCGGTGCCACCGTAGTCATCTCCCACCCACTCCCACACGTTTCCG
>JBCDBW010000179.1:0-5480 GCA_039182965.1 Verrucomicrobiota bacterium | reverse complement strand
GAAGACGGCGGCGAGTGGGGTGAAGACTTTGGTGGTGGGCAATCCGTGCAACACGAATGCGTTGATTGCGATGAACAATTCGGATGGGGTGCCGAATGAGAACTTTTTTGCGATGACTCGGTTGGATGAGAATCGGGCGAAGAGCCAGTTGGCGACAAAGGCGGGAGTGCACAGTTCGGAGGTTTCGAATTTGTGTATTTGGGGGAACCACTCGGCGACGCAGTATCCGGATTTTACGAATGCGAAGATTGGTGGGAAGTTGGTGCCGGAGGTGATTTCGGATCGCGCTTGGTTGGAAAGTGAGTTTATCGCGACGGTGCAGCAGCGGGGAGCGGCGATTATTAAGGCACGGGGGGCAAGCTCGGCAGCGTCGGCGGCGAGTGCGGTGGTGGATACGGTGGTGAGTTTGACGAATGAGACGCCGGCAGGAGATTGGCATTCGGTTGCGGTTTGTTCGCCAGGGGCTTATGATATCGAGGCGGGTTTGATGGCAGGGATGCCGGTGCGGACGAATGCGGATGGGAGTTGGAGTGTGGTGGAAGGCGTGCCGGTGGATGAGTTTTCGAAGGGGAAAATTGAGGCGACGATTCATGAGTTGAAAGAGGAGCGGGAGGCGGTGAAGGACTTGATTCCAAGTTGAGCGAGAAGCTGGTCATTGCGGGGCGAGAGTTTGGTTCGCGGCTGATGCTGGGGACAGGGAAGTTTGGTTCGCCGGAAGTGATGGAGGCGGCCTTGGAGGCGAGTGGAACGGAGATAGTGACGGTGGCACTGCGTCGGGCGGATTTATCGGGGGAGAAGGATCCTTTTGCGGATATTTTGGAGCATGTGGATCCGGAGAAGTATCTCGTGTTGGCGAATACGAGTGGGGCGATGAATGCGGAGGAGGCGGTGCGGTTGGCGAAGTTGGCTGCGGCGGCTGGGTTGCCGAAGTGGATCAAGTTGGAGATTCATCCGGACCCGAATTATTTGTTACCGGATCCGATTGAGACTTTGAAGGCGGCTGAGGAGTTGGTGGGGGAGGGTTTTGTGGTGTTGCCGTATATTAATGCGGACCCTGTGTTGGCAAAACGTTTGCAGGAGGTCGGAACGGCAACGGTGATGCCGCTTGGTGCGCCAATTGGTACGAACAAAGGGGTGGCGACGCGGGATCAGGTGAAGATCATCGTGGAGCAGGCGACGGTGCCGGTAGTGGTGGATGCGGGCTTGGGGGCGCCGAGTCATGCGGCAGAGGCGATGGAATTGGGAGCGGAGGCGGTTTTGGTGAATACGGCGATTGCAGTAGCGGATGATCCGGTGCGGATGGGACGTGCGTTCGCGCAGGCGGTAGAGGCAGGGCGCGAGGCGTTTGAGATTGGTTTGCCCGAGGAGAATCGGGAAGCAGAAGCGACGAGTCCTTTGACGGGGTTTTTGCAGGGGTGATTAGTTTCGGCGATAGATTTTGACGTCGTCGACGACGGCTTGGCGCGGGACGGAGAGACGGAGGAGGGTCTTGGTGTCGTGGGCGATGCCCTCGGATTGGAATGTGCCAACTGTTTTATTGTTGATGGTGACGGTGAGCTGGCTGTCTTCGATTTCGATAAGGAGGGAGTGCCATTTGTCTATTTTGGTGTTGTGTCTAAATTTTTTGGAGGTGGATTTGAGATGTTTTTCTTGAGCCCGCGTGAGGGATTTGGCTTTGCGGGCGGCACGGATTTCGAGATTCATGATGCCGGTTTTGAGATCGGTGACTTCTACAGCTGATTTTGAGATGACGGCCTTGAAGAGGTGTCCTGCCCAGACGCTTTTTTCCTTCAGGTCGGCGAAGTTGATGCCGAGTTGGTCTTTGGGATCCTCGAGTTTGAAGCGGATGGCGATGGCTCCGTCACGAAATTGCAGGGGTTGGCGGACCGAGACGGCGTGGTCGGCGACAGGATGAATGTAGATGTGCATGGCACCATCCCGGAGGTCGACCTGCTTGTTGCCTTTGGCGCGGGTTTTGCTGGCAGTGGTCCAGCCGTTGCCGATCTCTTCGGTTTCTTCCTGGGACTCGTTGCGGTCAAAGTTGTCTGAGAAGATAAGAGTCCCGGATGGTTCTGCAGCGAGGATAGGAAAAGCGGCGAGGAGAAGCAGGTGGAGGAGATTTGCTGAGATTTTCATGGATGAGTTCGAACAGGGATTCAGAAATACTGATGAGATCTTGTTGGTTTTGCGATTTTTTAGCGGGCAGGGACATTGAATTGCCTTGAATAAAAACTAGACTGAATCCATCATAGTTAGACCAATCAGCTGATTGGGGGGCGCCTTGGCTTCGACTGGATGTTGGAAACGACGGCTGCATGTAGAGGTTGATCGGTTGGCCTCTTAAAAAGCCGATCACAACAATAATTGCAGACTCTAACGAGCTCGCACTTGCTGCTTAATTGACGGCAACGGCCCCCCGGGAATGCTTACGGTCCGGGCCGCCGATAACTAGTAAGCTGGCTAGCTGAGCCGGGGAACCGGGTGAAGCGGCGAGAATCCACAGGTTCATCGGAATTCCGGACGGGTTGGGCGAGGCCCGGATTTCTTAAAGCAGCAAACGCTCAACTAAACTTGTAGAGGCTTTCGTGAAAGGCATCCAGGACAGGGGTTCGACTCCCCTCGCCTCCACCATTTCTCACAAATCCGAGGCTATTCGCCTCGGTTAGACTTTCGAAAATCGCGAGATTCTTGAATGAGGGATTGGACATCGGCGTCGATAACAGCGGCTTTGTCCTGAATCGTGGACTCGAAGTCTTTTCGCAATCGCGCCACTTCTTGTTCGAGTCGGGTGATTCGGGCGCGTTCGACGATGACCCACTGCTCGTAACTGGCAGCCACGAGCTTACGCAGACTGCTTTTCAGCTGCTTCCGTTCACCTTCGTCGGTTGAGGTCACAATTTCATCAGCTATTCCGATGGCCTCGAAATCGATCTTGTACATTTTAAGGTAGGCCGAGGCAGTTTTCTTTTCGCCGATTTTGAGGAGGTGGGAATATTCGTGAGCAGCGACAGTGGCATCTTCGAGCGAGCTTCTGTAGCCGGACGGATCGTTTTTCTTTAGCCAACGAAAGTCCTCCAAGAGTTCGGGTGCTTCTTTCTCAAGAAAACTCATTGGGGCCAGCTTGTCTTGAGCAAAGAGGCCGATTGTGGTGAGCGCAATGAGGAGTAGTGGTTTCATAATTCGGCGGTGGGGTTGGGTAGATTTCGAGAATATCTGCTAACGAGCAACTTCCTATTGGCTTCTGCGATGGCTGTTTCGAGCCGTTCTCCTCGTGCGCTGAGTTCGTTTGTGATTGAAGAAGCGTCGATTAGGCGTGCGGACGAATCTGGTTGGGCGGCGAGTTGTGAAGATTGAGGATTCTTGAAAAGAAGGAAGCCAAGACCGAGAAGTAGCATTATCCCTGCAGCCATGGCCAAGGGGCGAGCGAACAGCGCTGGCGGTTTTGATCGCCTTTGCTGATCGTCTGATGAATCCGAGGAGGATCTGGCAATCGCCTCGGCGACAAAATCACGTGGGGCTTTGCCGGCCGCTGGCAGTGCACCGAGAATAAACTCCGCATATTCGGCGGCGGATTCATCTGAGGCGAGAATCTCTTCAAGTGCTGATTGCTCTTCCGAGGAAAGCTCCCCTGATGACTTGAGTAGGATTCGATTTTCCAGTTCCTGGCGTTCCTTGTCTTTCATGGTGCTTTCTGGGCAATGGTTTCTTTCAGTCGTTTCGTTGCGTTCCGCATGCGGCCGAGTACGGTGTTGAGTGAGGTGCCGGTTTTGTCGGCGATTTCCCGAAACTTGAGTTCGTGGTCGATTCGAAGAAGGACGACCTCCCGCTCTGCGGCAGGGAGAATTTCGATGGCAGCGCGGAGCGCAGCAAGGTTCTCAAACTCGGCAAAATATTCATTCGCGTTCTCGGGGATTTTCTGGATTTGGGCGAGATCTCCTTGTTGCTCTCGTTCGGTTCTTTGTTGTCGACGCTTGCCGCTGAGAGCTGCTTGGTTGCGAACGATTTGGAAAACCCAAGCGCGGAACTGTCCCCGATGTTCGTAGTTGGACAGACCTTTTACGATACGAAGAAATGTTTCTTGGGCGGCATCTTCGGCATCGGAACGGTTTCCCAATCGCTTGAGAAGGAATCCGAAAATGGGATCGTTCCAGGATTTGAGTAAGGAGTTCATCGCGTCTATATCGCCGGATTGCGCGGCTTGAATGAGAAATTCATCGGGTTCTTCGGTCACTCGGAAATTCTGATGCCCCCCTAACGATGCGGGGTGGTTAGGGTTTCGCAACCCGAAAGAAACATTGGCCCTTGGATGCGAAAGGCAAGGTGAACTCCTTGGGGTTTTCAGTGAGGGCAAAGGTCTCCACCGCGACCCAACTCTCATGGTGGAGAGTGGAGGACTGTTCAAGGCGATAGGTTTCTCCAAGAATCCCGTGGAACTCGATATCCACATCCGTTGCATCCACTCCCATGACCTTCAGTTTTATTTCCTCCGACACAGGAGGTTCGGGGACAGCTGGTTGTTGCTGAGTGACACAATGCACCATGCCGCCATTGACGAACAAATTCCGGCAATCGATTCCCACGATGGTGCGGTTCGGATAAATTTCGGCTAGGATACCCTCGGCTACACTGTCCTTGGGGTCATTGTAGTTGGGAACGAGAACCACGGAGTTACCCACGTAGTAGTTGGCGTAAGAGCCTCTGAATCCGACATTTTCCCCGTAGGTGGTGATCACGTTGTTTTGAGTGAGGGGAAGGTAGTGGAAGGTGTAGGCATCTCCATTGATGTCGGTGGCGGCATAGAGAGTGTTGATGTCGGCGGACGACAGGCCCCAGTAGGTGAGGTCAGACCGGCTCATGGTGACGATTTTTTGGTCGGGTCCAAAGACTGCGAAGCCGTCGATATGGTAGTCGGTGATGTCCTCTTCACCACCATCTGCGCCGTCGAGCCAGATGAACTTCGTGGCACCGAGGTGTGTGCGAAGATAGCTTTCGGCTTGGGCTTGGGTCATGCCGGGGTTGCGGTTGGGTTCAAGGATGGAACTTCGTGTCGCCATGAGAACGCCGTTCCCATCCACCTCAACCGAACCACCTTCCAGCACCATTTCGCTCACATCGACAAGGGGAATGTCAGTCGCGGCGGCGACCGCGGGTGGGACGATATCATCGTTCGCGAAGGGAGCGTCGTCGCCCCAACCATCAAATCCCCAATCAGTGATTTTCAGCGTGCCATCGTTGTCGAAGACGAAGATCGGGCCATTGTCACGCACCCAGAAATCATCTGTTTTACGAATCACGAAATCGACTCGGTCGAGGGCCACGTTGGCGGCATTCAGAAGTCGAATGATGCGATTTTTTTCGTTTTGGCTGTAAGCAATGATGTGGACATTCTCGCCAGTAACGAGGGCGCGGGTCATTTCAACCCATTGCGGATCCACGTCGTCGCGAAACAGTCGACCGTAGGTGTGGTGATGCGGCCACTG
>JBCDBW010000178.1:0-5508 GCA_039182965.1 Verrucomicrobiota bacterium | reverse complement strand
GGGGGGGGGTGCGGGGGGGGGCGTTTCCGGGGATGGGGTGTTGGCCGTGGCGGTGGATGCGGGAGCCGCCGGGCGCGGGGATGCGGCGGGGGCTTCCGGGAAGGGCGAGGGCGGGGGCGAGGGGGAGTAAGCCATGTTCAGCTTATTTTTCATTCGGCGTCCGATTTTCGCCACGGTCATCTCGATTGTGATTGTGGTGGTGGGATTGGTGGCGTTGGTGGCGTTACCGGTGGCGCGGTATCCGGACATTGCGCCGCCGACGGTGCAGGTGAGCACGTTGTATCCGGGGGCGAATTCGACGACGGTGGCGGACACGGTGGCGACGCCGATCGAGCAGGAAGTGAACGGGGTGGAGGGGATGATCTACATGTCATCGATCTCGGCGAACGATGGGACGATGACGTTGACGGTGACCTTTGCGCCGGGGACGGATCTGGACACGGCTAATGTCCTGACGCAGAACCGGGTATCGGTGGCGGAGGCGAAGTTGCCGGAGGAAGTGAAGCGTCAGGGGGTGACGGTGAAGAAGCAGAGCACGGATGTGGTGATGTACATTGGTCTCTACTCGCCGAACGGGACGTATGACGATCAGTTTTTGAGTAACTTTGCGTGGCAGCGGATTCGGGATGAATTAGCGCGGGTGCCGGACGTGGGGGATGTGCAGGTGTTTGGGGTGGGGCAGTTTAGTATGCGGATTTGGTTGGATCCTGATGCGTTGCGTTCTTATGGATTGGCAGCGACGGATGTTGTCAATGCGATTCGGGCGCAGAACATACAGGTAGCGGGGGGTCGGATTGGGGCGGCACCGGCACCGCCGGACACGGCGCAGGAGTATACGGTGAATGTGCGAGGGCGGCTGGTGGAGGCGGCGGAATTTGAGGAGATTGTCGTGAGCACGGGGAGTGATGGGAGTTTGTTGCGGGTGAAGGATGTGGCGCGGGTGGATTTGGGATCGGATCTTTATAATTTTGCGTCGAGTTTGAATGGGAAGGGATCTGCGGCTTTGGCGATTTATCAGATTCCGGGGTCGAACATCATGGAGGTGGCGGCGGGGATTTCGGGCAAGATGGAGGAATTGGCGGGCAGTTTTCCGAATGATTTGGAATACATGATTGTTTACGACAACACGGACATCGTCCGGGCGTCGATTGAGGAAGTGGTGACGACGCTGGTGGTGGCGTTGATATTGGTGGTGTTGACGGTCTATGTATTTTTGCAGGATTTCCGGGCGACTTTGATTCCTGCGGTGACGATTCCGGTGGCGTTGATTGGGACTTTTGCGGTGTTGCTGGCGTTTGGTTTTTCTTTGAACCAGCTGACTTTGTTTGGGTTGGTATTGGTGATTGGGATCGTGGTGGATGACGCGATTGTGGTGGTGGAGAACACCTCGCGTTGGATTGCGGAGGGACTGTCTTCGAAGGAGGCGGCGGAGAAGGCGATGATGGAAGTATCGGGTCCGGTAGTGGCGACGACTTTGGTGTTGCTGGCGGTTTTTGTGCCGACGACGTTCATGGGGGGCATAACGGGGACTTTGTTCAAGCAGTTTGCGGTGACGATATCGATTGCGACGGTCTTCAGTTCGATCAATGCGTTGACCTTGAGCCCGGCCTTGTGCGCGATTTTGTTGCGACCGCAGAAGGAGCCGATCGCGATTTTTCGCTGGTTCAATGCGACCTTGGAGAAGACGACGTCGGCGTATTTGGGTGTGACGCGATTTGCGATTCGGAAGGCGATTTTGGCGCTGTTGATTTTCGGTGGGATGGTTTATCTGGCGATATCGGGCTTGGGGAGTTTGCCGACGGGTTTTGTGCCGCAAGAGGACGAGGGGTATTGTATGGTGAATGTTCAGTTGCCGGACGGGGCCTCGTTGCAGCGGACGATTGAGGCGATGGACGAGGTGAGTGGGATTGTTTCGACGATTCCGGGGACTTCGAATTATTTGACGATCTCGGGATTTTCGTTGATTGACGGGGCGGCGGCTTCGAACACGGGATTCGTTGTTTTGACCTTCGAGCCGTGGGGGGATCGGGAGACGCCAGAGCTTCATCAGTCGGCGATTATTCAGAGCGTGAACGCGAAACTTGCGGGGTTTCAGCGGGCGACGGCATTTGCTTTTCCGATGCCGTCTTTGCCTGGGGTGGGGAACTCGGGTGGCTTTACGTTTATGTTGCAGGATCGTGCTGGGGTGGGGTTAACGCAGTTGCAGGGGGTAGCGCAGGAGATCATAGCGGATGGCAATTCTCAGTCGGGGCTTCAGGGATTGAACACGACGTTTCGGGCGAATGTGCCGCAGTTGTTTGTTGATATTGACCGGGAGCAGGTGATGCGAACGGGGACCTCGATGCAGAATGTTTTTGATACGCTCCAAGTGTATTTGGGATCGGCGTATGTGAATGACTTCACTTTGTTTGGACGGATATTTAATGTTACCGCGCAGGCGGATGCAGAGTTTAGAGCGAAGCCGGAGGACATTGACCGGTTGGAGTTTCGAGGTCCGAAAGGTGGGATGATCCCATTAGGATCGGTTGCCAAGGTGGAGGAGACTTTTGGGCCGCAGTCGGTGACGAAGTTTAATCTGTATCCTTCGATCAAGATATTGGGCAATGCGGCGCCGGGGTATAGTTCGGGTCAGGCATTGGAGATCATGGAGGACATGGCGGACAAGAAGTTACCGGGAACGATGGGCTATGCGTGGTCGGAATTGTCTTACCAAGAGAAGATTGCGGCGGGCGGGACCTCGGCGATTTTCATTTTCGCGATCCTGATGGTTTACCTGGTGTTGGCAGCGCAGTATGAGAGTTGGACGGTGCCGGTATCAGTGGTTTTGTCAGTGCCGACGGCCCTGTTGGGGGCAGTCGGAGCGATCATGATTCGCGCGTATGATAACAACGTTTATACGCAGATTGGGATTGTTTTGTTAATCGGTTTATCGACGAAGAGCGCGATCTTAATTGTGGAGTTTGCGAAGGTGCGGCGAGAGGAGGGGGAATCGATCTTTGATGCGGCGTTAAACGCGACGCGGCTGCGATTTCGGGCGGTGTTGATGACGGCGTTCTCTTTTATCTTGGGAGTGATTCCGTTGTTGGTTGCTTCGGGTGCGGGCGCCATGTCGCAGCGGGTCATTGGGACGGCGGTATTCGGGGGGATGATTGTGGCGACGTTATTGTCTTTGGCCGCGGTGCCGATGTTGTATTACGTGGTACAGATGACGGCGGAGGGCGCGTGGGGGAAGAAGGGCAACGGGGGAAGTGATTCCGATGGTGTGCAGTCGGGCGATCATGGTGTTCGATTGGATGACGATAGCAGCGGGGCGAAGCCGGCCGAAGGTTGAGGAGCGACCAGGTGAACGTGCGTGGATGCGAGGCCAGGTGCGATGATTCCGCTCTTATGTGCGGGGCGGGCTGAGGGTTTTCCAAATCCTCGACCGATGAAGCGCGATGCGCGTGCAGGCCTTGTGATTTGCCGGAGTTGTTGCTATGGCTCGCGGTTAGAATCCGGGGTGGCGTCTTGAGGAGCGGGGGAGGTAGCGGGGTTTGTATTCAAGCGGTTCCGCTGGGGCTCGGAATGACGGAGAAACATGAGCCAGATGGCGACAATTGCAACCAGGACGAGGATACCCGTGATAAGATAGCCAAAAGGACTGTGATTTGACCGTTCAGGAATAGCGGCTTCCCAAGGCTCCGGTTCAGGGATATGCACGTGGGGTTTGTGCTTCCGGCGGGCCTTACTTTGGGGATCGGAATCGGAAGGTATCGTTGCCACTGGTTGGAGGGGGCGCGATCGGTCCTAAGTCTGAAAGTAGCAGAGCTCCAACCTGGATAACAGTAGATTTTGCAAGCGGTTCGAATTTTATCTTGGGCGGAAGCAAAGGCTGAAGGCAATGCGGTGCCATAAGCGGGGAGCTTCGAAAGACAACGCCGGCAGCCGGAATATAAGTGTCACCGGTTCAGGGCGCCAAGGAATCGAGATGATCTTGAAGGATGACGCAAGCAGCGGCTTGGTCGATGATGTTCTTGGACTGACGGGCGGAGCGACCCGAAGCGCGAAGGTGTTCCCGCGCGGTGGCCGTGGAATAGTATTCGTCGACGAAGCGGATGGGAAAGTTTTTTGGCAGCGTGTTCGCGAGTTTTTCGGTGAAGCGTCGGACTTTTTCGGCGGCGGTGCCTTCGCTCCCGTCCATGCGGATGGGTAGGCCGACGACGAGGGTGGTTATGTGCCGGTCGACGATGATTTGGGCGATGCGGGCGAGGGGGTCGGGAGTGACCCTGACGTGGATGGTTTCAAGAGGATGGGCGAGGAGGTTGAGATCGTCGGAGACTGCGAGTCCGATGCGGGCGTCGCCATGGTCAATGGCGAGAAAACGCTGGGGCGAAGGTGAATTTACGGTGAGTCCGGTGTCATCCATTTCAGCTCTTTTGATTTTAGGTCGTATTTTGAAAGTTATGTCGAATCGAACGGTGAAGGGAGTGGTGACTTTGGAGATGGTCTTTGCGGTGGGTGTGGTTGTGAGGCGTTTGGACGAGGCGACGACGAGCCGGGACCCTTTTCGGCTACGGGAATTGATTTGAGATGGAGGAAATATGTTTTATGGAGGGGAGGTGAGGGGTAGGGGGAGGGGGACGAAGACGAAAGTGAGCGGCTTTTGCTGGACGCGGGACTTCATGCCTGATGGTGGAAGATGTGATCGAGGAATGAGGAGCGCTGAGGTGGTCCGTGGGGATGGGGGGTGATTATTGGAATTGGGCCGATGGTGCCGAGGGTAAGGAAAACATAGAGCTGTGTTCGGTTGCGACAATGCCCAATCTTCTGCGATGACACCGAGGGCAGGGGGTGACCTCCTCGACTTGGAATTGCTATGGGGTCAGTATTGTGGGGGTGCTTTGAGCCCCGTATCGGTTTACAGCGGTGACGGCAATTTGGTCTGGAGTCGAATCGAGAGCGAAGCTTGATCGGGTGTGGGGGATGATGGCAACGGTTTCCCAAACGTTGTCGGTTTGGGTTTGGATGGTGAACCAAGAGATGGCGGGCAAAGGCTGGGGGAATTGGAGAGTGAGAGGGGGACCGGGACTAATGTGGATGTTTGGCGTCTCCGGAATCTGCGAGTCGAGCCAGGGAGAGGCGGGGACGAGGGCGAGAGTCGGGTATGCGTTTTGAGCGAGGAGTGAGGTGAGATCCTTTCGATTTTCCTTGAGGGGTTGGATGGACCAGTGGATATGGCCGTGTGAGTCATCGGCTTGGCGGGTGTAGTCGATTTGGCGGAGGGATTCGGATGCGGGCCGGTAGTCGGGGGATTTAGCGATACGATCGCTGGCGATGCCTGGCCAGAGATGGCGCCCCGCTTTGTTCTCTTCTTTCCACCAGTCGGTAAGAGTGGTGAAGCTATGTGGTTGGTCGTCGATGCGCCAATAGAGTTGCGGGGACATGTAGTCGCACCATCCTTGATGAAGCCATTTCAGGGAATCGGCAAAAATATGGTCATAGGAATCGAGCGTGGCGTCGATCGATTCG
>JBCDBW010000177.1:0-5608 GCA_039182965.1 Verrucomicrobiota bacterium | reverse complement strand
GGGAGTAATCTCCCCCGCTTCTAATACCCCCAGCGCCGTCGCAATTTTGAAAGTCGATGCCGGTGGATACAACCCGCGAAACGCCCGCGCAAACAATGGGATGTCCGGATCCTCTCGCAGCCGCGCATAATCCTCGCGGCTGACGGAAGGGACAAATTGATTCAAATCAAAAGTCGGACGCGAAGCCATCGCAAGAATGTCCCCGTTGCGCACATCAATCACGACGAACGCTCCCCGGCGGCAATAGCTGCCGAGAGTGACCTCCGCCAGCTGCTGCATTTCAAGATCCAAGGTCGTCACGACATGGTGACCAGGCTCCGGTCGAGCCACCCGCTCTTCCTTAAGCTTCACACCCGATGCGTCAAACACGTAATCGATCAAACCGCTCTTCCCACGCAAATCCCCATCAAACGCCACTTCCAAGCCGTCCCGCCCCTCGCTCTTCGGAAAAATGGGTTCCCCGCTGATCAGCGCCCGCTTCGACCGAGCCGCCTTTAGTCCCACATAACCAATAATGTGAGACGCCAGTTCCCCCTCCGGATAATAACGCAGATACCGAGGCATTGCCCGCAATCCGGCCCCCACCAACTCCGGCTCTTTGATAGCCTCCCTTTCGAGATCACTCAAACGCTCCGAGAAACTCATCGGCACCCACCTTCGCAACAAGTAATGCCCTAACAATACTTCGTCCGCGACGACCACCTCCCGACCCAAAACCTCCCCGGCTTTCGCCACCGCCCGACGACCATACAAGAGCACTTCGTCGTCCGGAAGCTGCGCCACCGTTGGAAACTGCAGCGCCAGGTAATACTCCACTCGCGTGAGCGCAAGCGGACGTCCTCCACGATCTGTAATCTGACCGCGTGGAGCTGGAATCTCCAAGGCAAAGGCGCGGCTCTCCGTCCGCGTCTCCCACGAAGAGAAAATGGTCGGGCGCAGATTCTCTCGCGCCTCGACCGCGAAACGTTTATCTAACTCAAACCCAAAAACGGCTGGCGTCAAAACACCGACGAAGAGCAGAACCCCCCAATATTCCCAACGAAAAGAGGTCATTTGAAACAGAGAAAAACCTTCCAAACACACTGATAACAAACGCGCTGCATACCGTCACGCAAAACCGTCTAGGAACACATACTCTTCGCCGGCAAGCCGTCTCACCACCCTTCCCCTTTGTGTCGCATTGATCCAATTTCCCGTCCAAGCCCAACTAGACCCCCTTTCCACGCGATGCTAGCTTGTCTCACCTGGGAACGGGCGTCATTCCACTGGAGGCACCTTCGCAGACGCCGTTTTTCGGAAAAAAAAGACAACCCTCGCGTAAATGAAGAAATCCCTGCTCATGATCCTGGCGGCCGCCCTGGCCCTCATCCCACTCACCGTCGCCTCCGCTCCAAACAGCGACGATGATCCCCTCCGCGTCTACATTCGCGCCGGCGAAAAATCACACGGCCCCGGTGCCCACGAATACCCCAAGTTCCTCGCCGAATGGACCCCCATGCTCGAAGAACGCGGCGCCGTCGTCGACGGCGGTCTCGAGTTCCCCACGCCCGAGCAACTCGAGAACACCGACGTCCTCATCCTCCACGCCCAGGAAGCCGGCAATATCAACATCGGTCAAGAACGCAAAAGCCTCGACCGCTTCCTCAAACGCGGCGGCGGCCTCGTCGTCATCCACGCCGGCGCCGTGTCACGCGATCCCGATTATTACAAAGACATCATCGGTGGCTCCTGGCGACACGGCACCACCCGCTGGCTCGAAGCCCCCATGAGCCTCTACTTCACCGATCGCGAGCACCCCATCACCAGAGAAGTCTCCAATTTCGATATCGACGACGAAATCTACTACGACATGGACCTCCGCGACGACATCGAAGTCCTCGCCGCCGCTTATACCCCCAAAGCTATCGACACCGGCGGCCGCGGAAATAAAGAAGCCCAGGCCCGCGCCGCCGAAGCGGTCGCCAAAAAGAAAGGGGTCAACATCTACGATATCCAACCCCAAATCTGGACCTACGAAAACACCCTCGACGGCGCAGATACGTCCTACCGCGCCTTCGTCCATATCCCCGGCCACTGGCACGAAAACTTTTCCCACAACGGCATCCGCACCCTCCTCCTCCGCGGAATCGCCTGGGCCGGGAAACGCGATGACAACATCGACCTCCTTTGCAAAGAGGAAGAACTCGGCGATGCCCTCCGATACGTGGAAGGCGGCGTCCCCCGCCCCGAAGAGCTCCCCGCACAACTCGAGGTCCACCCCGAATTCGAGATCTCGCTCGTGGCCTCGGAACCGCTCATCAACAATCCCATGAATATCGACTGGGATGAACAAGGTCGCCTTTGGGTCTGCGAAACCCCCGAATACCCAAATGGCCTCCGCCAAGCAAACGTCGCCGCCTGGATGGACTCCGGGTCCGTCATGCCCGGCGTCTACGATCGCAAACCGCTCGATCGCATTTCCATCCTCTCCGATTCCACCGGAGACGGTGTCATGGATACAAAACAGGTCTTCGCCGACGACATCGAACTCGCCACTTCTTTCGTCCTGCACGAAAACGGCGTGATTGTCTGCGCCGCTCCCGATATCTGGCTCTTTGAAGACACCACCGGCGACGACGTCGCCGACAAACGCACGAAGCTCTACACCAACCTGGGCACTCGGGACACTCACGCGACGATCAACAACATGCGCTGGGGTCGCGACGGCTGGATCTACGCCACTCACGGCTACTCCTCCTCTGACAACGTTACGTCCGGCGACGGCGAAGAATCCTTCGGCCCCGCCGGCAGCGGCGTCGTCCGTTTCAAACCCGATGGCTCCGCTTTCGAACAGTTTGCTTCCAAAGGCGGCAACACCTGGGGCCTCGAAACGACCAGCGAGGGCGAGGTCTTCTACACCCAACCCACCACCGGAAACCCCCTCGTCCACGTGATCCTCCCGGAATACATCCTCGCCAAAGGTAAAGTCCCCGGCACCGCCGGCACGCTCGGCCTCCTCCCTGATGAAGCAACGTTCCCCGCCATGAATTGGGAACAACAAGCCTACGTCCAGATCGATCAGGTCGGCCGATACACCGCCGGCGCCGGCTGCGTGATCTACGAGGGAGGCGCTTGGCCGGAAAAATGGAACCACTCCTACTTCACGACGGAACCCACTCTCAACATCATCGGCCAATTCCACCTCGAACCCGATGGCATCACCTATACCGCCGCGAAAGAAGCCGGCCGCGAACAAACCGAGTTTGTCCGGAGCACCAATCTCTGGTTCCGCCCCATCGAGGTCCGCACCGGTCCCGATGGCGCCCTCTACGTGGTCGATTTCTGCAATCAGGCCATCATTCACAACGATACCCGTGGTCCCACCCACGGCCCCGCAAATGCCGCCGTCCGCCCAGACCGCGACCACTACTACGGACGCATCTGGCGCATCCAACACAAGGACGCAAAAGATCTCGCACCCCTCGAACTCGATCGCAAGAACATCGCCGGACTCAAGGAAGCCGCCCAAAGCCCGAACAAAGTAACGCGAGAAACGGCGCAACGGCTCCTCCGCGAACAAGGAAAAGGCGATCCCCAAACCGTCGGCAGCGCCGCGGTCCAAACGTACGAGAACGCCCTCGCCAAAACCGATCTCAATCAGATCGCCACTCAGGCCCGGGATGCTTCCGATCCTTGGACCGTGTCCGCCCTCATTGCCGCAACCGCCCACCGAGCGCCCAGCGCCATCGAGGCCGCATTCAAACTCCCCTCGAGCGATTCACTCCTCACCTTCGTGTCCGGACTCACGCCCGTCGCCCTCCGGGACGATGCACCGAGAAATGCCGCCCGCCTCCTCGACGCGTGCAGCAAGGCGAAACCAAACGCCGCTCCTGTCCGCGATGCGGTCCTCGCCGCCCTCGCCGATTACGACGGCAAAACGCCGCCCTTCTCTGTCGAAGTCCGCGCTGCCTTCGAGAACTTGCTCAAAAAACCTCAAACCCAAACCCTCGCCCTCCCTATCATCGCCCGCTGGGATAAAGAGGGTGTCCTGAACGAGCAAACGAGTCCCTTCACTCAGGAACTCCTCGCAAAACTTCCCGACACCAATCTCCCTCCCGCCGAACGGCTCACGATCGCCCGCAGTCTCATCGAGCTGCGCGAAACTCATCCGGAAGTCCTTCCCGCCATCACCAAAACCTTCCAGGGCAAGGGACAGGAGAAGTACAAACAGGAGCTCCTCACGCTCCTCGGCGATACCGAAGGCACCGAAATCGGCATCATTCTCGTCAATCAGTTTCGGCAACTGCCGCCCCCGCTCCAAAGCACGGCCTTCGACCAACTCCTCAAGCGCACCGCCCGCTGCCAACGCATCCTCGGGCTGCTCGAGAAAGATGAACTCTCCCTCGCCGACCTCGGGCCCAGCAATTTCGATCGTCTCCGCAATCACCCGAATAAAGGCGTCGCCCGTCGTGCCAACGCGGTCTACGAACAGAAAAACCCCGAGACCCTCGCCAAGAACGAACTCCTCGCAAAACTCATCCCCGAGGTCGAGAAACAAGGCGACGCGTCAAAAGGGCAACTCCTCTACAGCGCCTGCGCCGTCTGTCACCAACTCGGCGACGTCGGTATCGAGGTCGGACCCGCCCTCGACGGGATGGGCGCCCACGGCCCCGCGGAACTCCTCGTCCACATCATCGACCCCAATCGCGAAGTCGATCCCAGCTTCTGGGCACATAACATTACCACCAACAAAGGCGAAAACTTCGCCGGTGTCATCACCTCCGAAAATGCGACGTCCATCACGCTCGCCACCCAGATCGGTGTCAAAGAAATCGCGAAAGCCGAGATCGAGAGACGCACCAACACCCGCCGCAGCCTGATGCCCGAAGGCTTCGAAGCGCTCGGCGCGGAAGGCCTCCGCGATCTCCTCGCCTACATCTGCGGAGAAGCCGGTCAAAACTTCCGCATCATCGACCTCTCCGACGCCTACACCGCCGACTCCCGAAGCGGAATCTTCGCAAACAACGGCCCGAAAGGCGGGGTCCTGGAACTTCCCAAGGTGGGCAACGTCACAATCGACGAGGTCCCCTATCTCATTCAACCCCCCGCAAAAAGTCAAAGCGGCGCCAATCTCGTCGTCCTCAAGGGAGGACCCAATCCCCAAAACTATAGCAATACCTTTCCCCAATCCGTCGAAATCGAAGTCGACAATCTCGCCGCCCGGAAACTCCACCTTCTCAGCGGGATCGGTGGCTGGGCCTATCCCGCAACGAAAGACAAGGAACTCCCGGTCTTCCAAGTCGACGTCATTCACACAGATGGCGCAAAGCAATCCTTCGTCATGAAGAACGGAGTCGAATTCGCCGATTACATACGCCCCATCAAAGTCGCCGGCTCACTGCCGGTCGAAGAACTCACCAATCGCACACAGATCCGCCAACTCACCCTCGACTTGGAGAATACTTCACCCATCGAAAAACTAGTCTTTAGCAGCTTCGATAACAAAGTCGCCCCCGTCCTCGTCGCCGCCACCGCCGAACTCGCCGGAGTGAAACAACCCGAAAAATCCGCGGAGAAAGCGGATCCCAAGGCCACGGGAGAAGGCCCTGCCAAGACTGCAGCCGCTGCC
>JBCDBW010000176.1:0-5896 GCA_039182965.1 Verrucomicrobiota bacterium | reverse complement strand
CGGATACCGTTACAGCCTGTCCGACCAACAGGAAGCGGCCTTCTTGGGAAATTCCTTCCAATTCCCCATCGACTTCCTCTCCATCCGGCTCTTCGGCACGACTCTCATCGGCACCATCGTCAATAATGGCCTCTTTTCAGCGGAGACCCTTCCGAGACGCACCGTGATGATCGAAAATGAAGTCGCGCTCACCGGCACCGGGGGCTGGGAAATGAAGGACAATACGATCGCAGGCGATGGGGTCGGCGACCCCGATCGACTCATCGTCGGCATCGGGCAGTATTTTCACGATCCCATCTTCGATGTCGATGGCCTCACCATCGATAACATCGGCGTCCTCCACGCCGCCGGCACAACCTACAACAGCCCCGTCACCCTGACCGATATCTTCATGACCAACGGCGGCACCATCCGGCCCGTCGGACCTTTCGGCGGCGGCACCGTCGATAACACCAACGGCGTTTTCGCCATCGGCGGCTCGCTCGGCACTTCCAATAACACGGACACATCGATCCCGGCCTTCGAAAACCTCCGCCTCGTCGGTGGCACCCTCACACAAAGCCAATTCTGGGCCGGCGTCGCCGCCGCATCCCTCGGCTCCACCACCGCCGCCCGAACCGACACCTTCAACACCGACTTCGTCGCCAACACCTTCGCCAGTCCCCTCTTTTCCCCCCTCACAACCGACCAGTTCGTCACCGCCCTCGAAACATCGCCCGTGCCAAATCCCGCTTCCCTCGGACACTTCCAAATCACGAATGTCCCCCGCGGCGCAGCACCCGCCCAACCGGTCCGCCTCCGGAACCCGGTCTTCAAAACACACGCCCTCCTCCCGCACACGATTCTCAACGGCACGCTCTCCCTCGAACCCGGCGCCGTCGTGATCGCCGGTAAACTCGATTTGCAAAACGGAGAGCTCTTCTTCGACTTCGACGACACCGCGTCCCCACCCGCCGCCTTCTTCCTCGACGGCCTCAATGCTTCCCCCGCCACCGACGAGGTCTCCCTCACCGGCCCGAATGGCGCGATTTTCACGATTCCCGCAGGCCTCGATTTTCGCGCCAACGGACGCTTCGGCGATGATCGCGTCCGCATCATTAACCAAGGCACACTCCGCCCCTTCTTCACCGGCGGCGCCGCTCAAACCCTCACCTTCGATCCCGTCGGCGATCGCAATTCCAGTGCCAGTTTCTCCAATGAAGGCCTCATCGCGCTCCCCGCCGTCGCCCGGGCCTTCTCCGATACCCTCGTCTTCTCCGATGGCCACTTCAATAACACCGGTGGCACCATCCTCCTGCCGGAGGGCGTTGGCAGCACCACCGACATAACCGACTCGCTCATCGTCGGCGGTGTTATCCGGGGTGAACCAAATATCTCATACCTCAACCTCTCAAATTCCACGCTTCGCAACGTCCAGCTCGAAAACATCGATATCGGCGGTTCGGGATACAGCTTGGAAGAGGTGAACTTCATCATCCCCGGCAATACTGAGGCCACTCTCACAGGCACGACGTTCCTCGGCAATTCCGTCCTCGATGGAAATCCCGCGGCCGGTCCCGATTTCACCCTGTTCGGCTTCGCCGTCGGGCCGGAAATCACGGATCGCCTGACCATTACGGAACAAACCCGGGTCGAGGGCGAGGCCGATGAGGTCACCAATATCATCAACCGCGGCCGGCTCGACCTCTCCTCGAACGGCAGCGATTTCGTCCGCCTCTTCTCCAGTCAAGTGGACTCCGGCGTCGGCGTCGTCGATTCGGAAGACGAAATCTATTTCAATATCAATACCGGACAACTCGATAGCTCGCTCGTCGACCTCGGACTCCTCGAAGCCGGAGGCACGCTCAACGCACGCGCGTCGTCTTCAGTCAAAAATGAGGGACTCATCGAGGTCGCAATCGATCTCGTCCTCGACGCCGTCTACCTCGACAACAGCGGCGGCACGCTCATCGCGCAAAGCACACTGCAAAGCAATGGGTCCATCATCGAAAATAAAACCGGACTGATTCAGGTTCGCGGCATCCCCGACTTCTTCGACGACAGTTCCATCGGAGACACCATCATCACCGGCGGCACGCTCACCGGTTACTTGAACGGTCCTTACCAGGAAACCGAATTGTTCATCGCCTCGGGCGGTAGCATCCCCCAGTCAGTCTCTATCTTCGAAGACCTCAGCATCCAGGCCCCAGTCACGGTAAAAGAGGGCACCCTCCTCTTCGCCGGAGAGAATGATCTCGGCCAAAACCCCGTCACTCACGGGCGCATCGTCAACCAAAGCAACGTCTCCATCGCCGGTTCCCTCACGTCCAGCAGCGGAACCCTCCCAAGTGGCGTCGCGGAAAATACCGGGGTCGTCGCCATGGCCGGCGGCACGACAAACTTTGTCATTAGCTACAGCGGGGGCACGGTCACCGGCTCCGGAACCATCGAAGACTTGCAGCTCCTCGCCCAAGACCCGCCCGCCGCTTCACCCCCGGCAGCCGCACCCGCCGGGCTCCCCGTCTCCTCGCCCGCCATCCTCCGCTTCAGCCTCCGCGGAACGTCTCAAGGAGAGTCCTACGACTTCCTCCAAACCACCACGCTGACGTCCGAAGGCACCGATATCCAGGTGGTCCTCGAAGAGGACTTCATCCCCTGCGGAAGCGATCTCTACACGGTGTTTTCCACCAGCGATACCATCGCCCCAAGCGACTTCAACGTCGCCGACGGCGCATTCGTCAATGTCACCGACGCCGACACCGGATCACTCATCGGAACGATCCAAGTCCATTTCCCCGGCGCAAACACGATCACGCTCTCCAATTTCGAACCCGATGGCCTGATCTACGTCGACCTCGCCGCGACGGGGGCAAACAACGGAACCTCATGGGCCAACGCCTACAACTACCTCCCGGATGCCATCGCCAACGCCATCGCGAACCCCGGTGTCGTCAAACAAATCTGGGTCGCCGCCGGCACCTACTACCCGGATGAAACCACCGCGCAACCATCCGGCTCCGGCTCTCGATCAGACGCCTTCGTCCTCCCTCCCGACGTACTCATCTTCGGCGGCTTCCCCGCCAATGGCGGCGGACCCTCCTGCGCCCGTGATCCCGCTGCCAATCCCACCATCCTTTCCGGCGATATCAACGGCTCCGGAAACCTGACCGGTAACAGCTATCACATCGTCGACGCCCTCTCCTCTAACGCAAACTCACTCCTCGATGGCTTCACGATCACCGGCGGAAACTGCGATGGCGCAGCCCCCAACGATCGCGGCGGTGGCATCACGCTCGGCAGCACTTCCCCCAGACTCGCCAACCTCATCTTTCTCGAAAACCGCGCCCGCTTCGGCGGCGCCCTCCACACCGGGGCCTCACAGGAACTACAGCTCTATTATGACTTCGACGCCTCTGAATTCGCCGGCTTCCCAACCCCCGATTCCTCAGATTTCGAACGCGATGGTCTGGTCATCAACGACAACAATGGGGTCAACAAAAACATCACCGGCCAGGTCGGCGATGGCGTGTTCTTCGACGGAAATTCAGACCAGATTGACGCCACCGCGTTCGACGTGACCGACAGCTTTTCCATCGCCATGTGGATCAACCCCAGCTCCACCGCGAACGGACAAGCCTTCATCGGCAAGCATACCAGCAATGGCGATAACTTGATCCTCTTCGGCTTCTACGGCGGAGGCTATCACTTCCGCATCCGAAGTCTTGCCTTCGAAGTGGGCACACCGACCACCGGCTGGCAACACCTCGCCGTCGTTTGCACGGAAGTCCCCACGGCAACCAACCAAACAAGAGTGACAGTCTACAAAGACGGTGCCCCCATCGGGGCGACGCAAATACTGGTCACCGAGGTCGGCAATGTCGGCGGCGGGAAGGCCTGGACCATCGGTCAGGATTGGGACACGCCCGGCGGGTCACCCCCCACTCAAAACGCACGCACCTCAGACTTCTTCACCGGCTCCATGGATGAGGTGAGCGTTTGGAACGGCGCCCTGACCCCAGACCAAATCACGACGCTCTACCAGGGCGGCCGCGCCGACGTCCTCGGTTCAGGCATCGCCGCCGCCCAACTCACCAATGTCGCCTTCCTCGGAAACTACACCGACATTGCCGGCGGCTCCGGCGGAGCGTGTTACCTCACCAATGACGCCAAGCCCTCCTTCACCAACACGCTCTTCGTCGGAAACTATTCCAGCACCCTCGGCGGCGCCATGCGCGCCTTCAATTCCGACCCCACCTTCACAAACTCCACCCTCGCCTACAACGACGCGCCCACAGGTGATGCTTTCTACCTCGACGGCGGATCAATCCCTCTCCTCTTCAACAACATCTTCTGGGGCAACCCGGTCAACTTCGCGGGACCAAACGCCTCGAATGTGGACGGGAGCGACAACCTCATTCAAGGCGAAGCCATCGGCGGCTACGTGACGGAAAATACCGATCCCCTCTTCCTCACCACACCAAGCCCCGGCACCGGCGGTTGGATCAATGCCGCCACGAATAACTACGGCAACCTCCGCTATAACCCCACTTCACCCGCCGCCAGCATCGGCGATCCCGCCGCCCTCCCCGCCGGCGTCACCACCGATCTCGATCGCGGCCCCAGACAAATTCCCTTCGGCCTGGAACTCGGCCCCTACGAAAACCAAGTCATCTCCGCCTTCGGTTCCGATGTCAACGCCCCTGTATCGCAGGGACGAGAGTTTGCCGTCCCTAACTGGACTCCCGACATGACCGCGTTCAACGATGGCGCCGGCCTCGACTTCACCTTCACGCTCACTTCCATCGTCGGCAGCCTGTCCTTCGATGCCGACCCCCGAGTCGATGCCGAAGGCGCCCTCCGCTTCACGCTCACCGAACGCACCGTCGGCAGCGCCACGTTCGAAGTCGTCGCAAGCGACCCCGGCGGACAGTTTGCCGATTCCGTCCCCATCACGTTCACCATCACCAGCGGTACCATCCACTACGTCGACGAAAACGCCCCGGGACCCACCCACGATGGCACATCCTGGACCAACGCCTTCCTCCATCTCCAGGACGCCATGGATGTCGCCGGTTCCGATGACGATATCTGGGTCGCCCAAGGCACCTACAAACCGGATGAAGGCGCCACCCCGACCCCGGGGGATGCCAATGCGTTTTTCGACTTGCCGTTTGAAGTCGACCTTTACGGTGGCTTCCCCACCGGCGGGGGCGACGGCACTTTCACCGCGCGCGACCCCGCCACGTATGTTACCACCCTCTCCGGAGACCTCAGCGGGGACGACGATTCCCCCGGAGGGAGCAACGCCGAAAACAGCCTCCTCGTTCTCAACGCCGCGATTGCCTCCGGTTCCCAAGCGGTCCTCAGATTTATCGATGGATTCACCATCAAGGGCGCGAAGTCCTTCGGCGGCATCAGTTTCAATGGCCTCATGTCCATCTCCCATTGCATCTTTGAAGGAAACAATGCAGATAGTGGCGGGGGCGCGGCATCCGTCGTCTCTGGTTCCCTCGCCACCTTCTCTTTCTGTGTCTTTAACTCTAACTCGGCCAACTTCGGCGGTGCCCTCCAAATCAATTCCGGTGCCACCGTCACCGTGAACGATTGCCAATTTACCGCCAACCAGGCCGGAAGCGGAGGGGCGGTCATCGACAACAGCTCTGGCTCCGAGTTCAACCGCTGCACCTTTACTTCGAACATCGCGGTCAACGGGGGCGCTCTCCGGCTGGATGGAGCCAGTCCCACCATCCAAGACTGCGTCTTCCGAGGAAATGATGCCGATGTTGGCTCCGGTGGAGCCATCCTGAACCGCTTGGGTGCCAATCCAACCATCAGCAACTGCCTCTTCCAAGGCAACGAAGGATTCAACGGAGGAGCCATCCACAATTTCCAGTCCAGCCCAACCATCATCAACAGT
>JBCDBW010000175.1:0-5911 GCA_039182965.1 Verrucomicrobiota bacterium | reverse complement strand
TCTCCGAGATCCAGGAAGAAGAACGTGGCAACACCATCCCCAAAAAGATCTTCCGCAGATTCTTCGGCTCGTCCGAAACCAAACAGATCGCAGCCGACTCGGCACTCGATCCTCCGACCGGCGAAAATCAGCCCTCGAGTCCCGCTTCTTGATCCTCCCCCCCACTATGACCATCACCATCCCCGAGGGCGACTTCGATGCCTTCATCTTTGACTGCGACGGTACTCTTGTCGACTCAATGCCACTCCACCACCGCGCCTGGCAGGCAGCGTTCCAACAGCATGGGGCTCCCTTTGAGTTTACCGAGGAGATCTTCTATGCCCACGCTGGCATCCCAGATCTCGAAATCATCCGCCGCCTCAATGAGCGTCACGATTGCTCGCTGGATGGCCATGCCATTGATGCCTTCAAGCACGAATACTTTATGGAGGAACTTCATACCCTTGAGACAATCGCCGCGATCGAACGTGTTGCCCGCGAGCACCACGGCCGGATACCCCTCGCAGTGGCCTCAGGAAGCGCCCTCGAACTTGTCAAACCCTCCCTGGAACACACCAATCTTCTCCACCTCTTCGATACCGTCGTCACCATCGACATGGTCGAGCATGGCAAACCCGCCCCCGATATGTTCCTGCTCTGCGCCGAGCGCCTCAACGTCCGCCCACAGAACTGCCTCGTTTTCGAAGACGGCCAAGCCGGGATCGAAGCCGCCGCTGCCGCCGGTATGCAGGCAGTCTTCGTTCCCCGTCCGGCGAAAACCCCCATCAATCCGTGATCGCGGTCTTTTTGTTGTCTAGACACCGCCTTACGCGACGTTTCTAATCAAGAAGCATCTGCTACGGTGCAACCCGAATGACCCCCATGAAAGCTCCACGACCCCCCTTCCTCTTCCGCATTTCGTTAACCATTATTCCTCTTCTCCTCGCCCCCCTTACGAACGCCCCTGCCCAAGGCCTCACTACCGATCAAATTCTAAAAATCCAAGAACGCCTCAAGGCGCTCAACGAGGCGATATCCAGCGGCACTGTCGAACGAAATAATAGCGTCGCGGAAATCTTTATGACCGCTTCAAGCAGCGACAAGGCTGCCCTCGATTTCTACCTGAATACCATTCGCTCCATTAATTTCGATCGCTACGGAAAGAGAGAGACCGAATTTCGCGAGTGGGAGAGACGCAACGAAGGACGCCATGATAACGACGAATTTGTCCAAGCACTCCGCATCCAACTTCGTTACCTTGCCCTCACCGCAGATGCCGCAAACCGCCCCGATATCGGTTCCATACTGCCCGATCTCCTCGAATACATCGACGGCCTCGCCTCTCTCGATGAACCACCACACCGCATGCTGAGAGATCAGGTCCAAAACTCAGTGTTTGCCGAGAGATACGGCCTTGAGGATTCGATCGCGAACCGCGAGGAAAGCTGGGCGCTCGTTCCCGTGGATGTCAATGAAATGTACGACAAAGCAATTCTCCCCTTTCTCCGAACGCACGACCCCTCGAAGATCCTTCCCGCATGGGATCGCCGCATCCAGCAACAAGCGGCCATGGCCTCCGCCTTCGGAGAGGAATCTGAGATCCGTTTTGCCTCGGAAAGCCTTCCCGTCCTCCAATGGGGCCGCCTTAAGGACATGTTCGTTCATGACAATCGTCCACAAGCCGCAGCGGACATGCTCGCCCATTTGGAAAAACACGTCGGCCCGCCCCTCCATCCACAAGCCGCCCTCTGGCTCACCGAATTTATGGATCTCATGGAAATGAACGACTCTCCAGAAGCACCCGAGCCAAATCCAGATCCCAATCCCCTCGGACTCGAGAACCCTGATCCCGCAGTCCCAGCGCCGGCACCCACGATCCCCGAGTCGCCTATGCCGTAGATGCCGATCAGCCACCGCACGGCTCCAAGACGCAACTCCCACGCGTTTTTCTAATTCTCGTCTTCCCAGCGGAAAACCAAGCGGAAAGAACGACCTCTAGCGCCTCGCTCCTCCCCTAAAACATGAAGGCGTCCTCCGGCGCCTCGGTCTCTTCCATGCTCTCCACCATCAGGAGGGGGACGGTGATCCCATCCTCTTCCACGTAGCTCATCGTCCCGACAACCTTCACCCAACCCATTTCTTCGTAAGTCGGAGGCTCTTGCCCAAACTCGGCGGGAATGGACAACGGCCGCGCATCCGCCGCACAGCACTCCACAAACAATCGGAAAATCCGCAAACGCGTCCCATCCGGATTGTTCACCTTCTCCGGCATCACTTGTGCTACTGCCTCAACCGTAACGGTCTCCACCACCCGCTGGAGTTCTTCATCACCCGCGGTGTAAAACAATTGCGGCACGGTCAGGAGAAAGTTGCCCTCCGGAGTCCTGTCCACCTGCGCCTCAAGATCCGCCAAGGTATACTCTTCCCACTCCTCCTCCTCGCCACCAGGCGCTTCCTCAGCCATTTCCACCCCATCAGCAGCCTCCGGCGCATCTACAGGCGACGTCGAACGCTCTAACGCGACAGATTTCCCAACCGTCGCCGACGAGGCATCTAATATGTCATACAAGCCCTTGTTCATAACCACCCGCTCACTGAATTCGTCGGGTGATATCCTCGCCGCCACGACCAACGGAACCACAAGGATCAGTAACGGTACCAAACCGATCGCCGGCGTCACATGATCATGGTCATCGTCGTGATCGTGATCGTGGTGATGATCGTGATCGTGATCGTGATCGTGATGATGGCCGCTCCCGACGTTTGCCCGCATCGTCAACAGGTTGAACAACCCCAACACAACCAGTCCAAGACCGGCCAACAAAGCAAACGTCCGAAACTCACCCGTCAAATACACAACGATCCGCCCGCTGACGTAAAACGCGATCATCATCACCCCCCACAACAGGAGGATCGCAATCCCTATCAACGTTGCCAGTCGCTTGCGCATCACTACTACCCCCCAGGGAAGGCCGCCCATACCCAAATCGTACACAGCGCCCCAATAATTATAAATAGACCTATCGCCAAAACAAAAACAAAGCGCTTACGGAAAACCATTGAATACATGAAGATCAACTTCACATCCATCATCGGCCCATAAACCATAAATGCCAAACGAGCCGCCAATCCAAATACCTCCCTCGTCGCAAACGTCGCCGCAATAAACGCATCTGATGTGCTGCACAGCGATAAGACAAACGCCATCACCATCATCGCCGCAACTCCCAATAGTTCGTTTGAGGCAAATACCCCCAAAGCGGCCTGATTCACCTGCGTGTTGAAGACGGCCGTGATCAAAACCCCAATCGTGAAATACATCGCCGTATCCAAGAAGTCCCGCATCGACGTCCGCATCGCCAAAACCAGTTTCCACTCACTCTCGGGCACCGCATCCCCATCCCCATGCTCATCCCCATGCTCATCCCCATGCTCATCCCCATGCTCATCCCCATGCTCGTGCTCGTGCTCGTGCTCGTGCTCGTGCTCGTGCTCGTGCTCGTGCTCAGGCTCGTGCTCGTGCTCAGGCGTCACCCCGACGCCCCGCCGGGCCAATCCCTTCACTACCGAAGGCTTCAAGATTCGGTCCGGCGTCAATCGCATGATGATCATCCCCACCGAAACGGTGACGATGTAAGCGATCAACAATCGCGAACAGGAAACAAACAGCGCCTGATTCTCCCCCGCTTCCTCCCACCGGGAAAAAGCCCGCCACGTACTCAGCACCACAATTGGATTAATGATTGGCGCCGATAACATGTAGGTGACCGCACACGAAATCGGAAGTCCCTTCTGGATCAACCGACGAATAACCGGGACTATCGCACACTCGCAGACCGGCAAAACCGCCCCGAGCAAGCCGCACGCCATGATCGCAACCGGCTTCTTCTTCGGCAGCCACTTCTCAATTTTTCCAGACGGCAGATAGGCATCGATAAATCCCGAAACAAGTGTGCCAACGAAAATAAAGGGCGCGCCTTCGAACAAGATGCTCAAAAACGCATAAGAAATATCCTGAAGGGCCGTCCCGTCCATATAACTCAAACCTTAACGCCGCACCTGCACCCCCGCTATCACCCCTGATCCTCCTCGCCACCCGGCTCCAAGTCCAACGACTTGATCCCCGGAAGGGTGCCCTGGCCCACAATCCCCTGCACCCCACCATACAGCGAAGCCGTGCCGGTAATCGCTCGCTCGATCTGCTTTTCACGCGACTTCCAGATCCTCTCCATGGCGCGTCGCTCCTTGTCCAAGTCCGACTGTAAGGCAACAAAGGTCTCCACCACCGCTTCGATTCCATGCCGAAACTCCGTCCCTGCTAAATAATCATAAAGCTGCTCCATCTTTCCCGCCTTGCCCGCTTGCGCCTGGCGAGCCGCCGCCATGCCCACGAGGCCCTGACGCAACGCGCTCGCTAACGGCAACGCTGACTCATAGTCGCAAACCCACACGCCATCAACCTGTCCAAATCCCCGAATCTCTGTGGGCATCGCCTGCGTCACCAAGATGGCCACTTCCGCCTGCACCGCACGCTGGTCCTCCTTGAGCTTACCCGGCCACTGCGCACTCCAGTTCTTCGTCCGCTTCGCTTCCCATAAAATGGCCCCGCACACTCCTCCCGTATTTGTCTGAACACGTTGCACTGCGTCCCCACCGCGGACCCCTTTGGCCACCGGTTCGATCACATCGAAAGGAAAAGCGGCTCCCAAGCGCGCCTCCAAATCCAATTCCAAAACTTCCCCCTGCAACTGCATCGACCCCTGCTCCGCTTTCTGCTGCGCAACCGTCAGCTGCTTCTTGAGATCCTCAATGACTTTCTCCTTCTCACTCAATTTCAATCGCTCTTGTTCCAGCGCCTGTTTCTTCGCGTCCTCACCAATCTTCTGGCGCTCCTGATCCAGCTGTCGCACCACTTCCAACTCCAACTCCTTCTCTCGCGCCTCCAAGGCCCGCTGCTGTTTCCGTAACGCCAACTCTACTCCTTGGGCCGCCTTCAATTTCTCTTCCCGTTCCTTCAAAGTCTCCCTCAATTCCCGCAGTTCCATCCCTGCCCGTTCTTCCACCACTCGCACCGCCTCTTCCTTAGCCTTCCCTTTCTCCTCGGCCAGTCGCTGCTTGTATAGCTCCGCCATAGCCTTCTTCTCAGCACCCGCCTTCGCCTCAAATTCACGCCGCAAACCCTGGGTCATCACTTCCGTCAACTCGATCTCCCCGCCACAGTGTGGACAGCTAATCTTCTGCAGTTCCGCCATATCGGGACGCTATCACGCTTTTTCCGCATTGCGAAGACGACAATCCCCCATGCCCCCAAAACACACGATCCGATCCACCATTGATTTTCCTGGCAAGCCCGCTACCGTTTTGGGCGTGCGCGCCGCGAAGCGCGGGCATTAAACCATCAACAACCACAGCACCATGGCCTACGAACTACCCGATCTCCCCTACGCCTTCGACTCCCTCGAACCACACATCGACGCGCGTACAATGGAAATCCACCATGACAAACACCACAACGCCTATGTCACAAACCTCAATAATGCAATCGCTGGCAACGCCGATCTTGAAGCGAAGTCTATAGATGATCTCATTTCAGACTTGGATCAAGTC
This sequence comes from Verrucomicrobiota bacterium, assembly GCA_039182965.1. Taxonomy (GTDB): domain Bacteria; phylum Verrucomicrobiota; class Verrucomicrobiia; order Verrucomicrobiales; family DEV007; genus JBCDBW01. The sequence goes on along the minus strand of JBCDBW010000175.1, from coordinate 325 downwards.
CCCGAAGACATCCGCGGTGCTGTTCGCAACAATGGCGGAGGGCACTTCAACCACTCCCTCTTTTGGACCATCATGGGCCCTGGCGCCGGCGGTAGCCCCTCGGGCGATCTCGCCGCCGCTATCGATTCCGATCTCGGCGGATTCGACACGTTCAAGGAAGCCTTCGGCGACGCTAAGCCATGCCCAACCGCTGCCGAAGCGGGTCATGCCGGCTTTGGTGAAGGCTTCCTTGAACGTGTCGAATCCGCCGAGATCGGAATCGATAGCGGCGGCGAGATCGCCCGAGGGGCTACCGCCGGCGCCAGGGCCCATGATGGTCCAAAAG
>JBCDBW010000174.1:0-5920 GCA_039182965.1 Verrucomicrobiota bacterium | reverse complement strand
TGCCGCTGCGGGGCGTGGGGGTGACAGGGGAATGAGGGGGGCGGGAATGGGCTTGCGGGGGGGAGGGTGGTGGGGGAAGGTTGGCGCTATGGCGGGAGCGGAGTTTTTGTCGGAGGATTTTTTGTTGGATACACCGATGGCGCGGGCGTTGTATCATGGGCATGCGGCGGCGATGCCGATTTATGATTATCATTGTCATTTGCCGCCGGACGAGATTGCGGGGGACCGTGCGTTTGAGAATCTGACGCAGATTTGGTTGGAGGGGGATCATTACAAGTGGCGGGCGATGCGGACGGCGGGGGTGGAGGAGCGGCTGATCACGGGGGACGCGTCGGATGAGGAGAAGTTTGCGGCGTGGGCGGCGACCGTGCCGGCGACCTTGCGGAATCCGCTGTATCATTGGACGCACCTGGAATTGCGGCGGCATTTTGGGGTGGCTGATTTATTGGGGCCGGACACAGCGGAGTCGGTTTATGCGCGTTGCGGGGAGCAATTGCGGGGCGAAGGGATGAGCACACGGGGGATATTGGAGAAGATGAAAGTGAAAGTCGTGTGCACGACGGATGATCCGGTGGATGATTTGCGCTGGCATCGCCAGATGGCCGGGGAAGACATGGCGACGCGGGTATATCCGGCGTTTCGGCCGGACGCGGGGATGGCGGTGGCGGATGCGGGGGCGTTTAATGCCTGGGTGGGGCGATTAGAGGAAGCATCGGGGATGGGGGTGACGGATTTTGGATCGTATCTGGCGGCGATCCGGCAGCGGCATGATTTTTTTCATGAGGCGGGGTGTCGCTTATCGGATCACGGGGTGACGACGATGGTGTGTGACGATTACACGGGTGCCGAGATCGAGGCGATCTTCGGCAAAGTGCGTTCTGGGCAGGCATTGGATGGAGGAGAGGTGCGGCAATTTCAGTCGTGCATGCTTTATGAGTTTGCCTTGATGGATCATGAGAAGGGGTGGGTGCAGCAGTATCACATCGGGGCGTTGCGGAGTGTGAACTCGCGACTGGTGGGAGCGATTGGAAAGGACAGTGGGTTTGATTCGATTGCCGATGGGGAATTAGCAGCACCGTTAGGACGCTTTTTTGATCGCTTGGACGCGATGGAGCAGCTGTGCAAGACCATCATCTATAACCTGAATCCGCGCGACAACGCGCTCGTGGCGACGATGATTGGCAATTTCCAGGATGGGTCGGTGCGGGGGAAGATGCAGTTTGGATCGGGCTGGTGGTTTTTGGATCAGAAGCTGGGGATGATTGATCAGATGAATACCTTGTCGAACATGGGGTTGTTGAGTTGTTTTGTGGGGATGTTGACGGATTCGCGGAGTTTTCTCTCATATCCTCGGCACGAGTATTTCCGGCGAATTTTGTGTGCGTTGATCGGGAGTGATGTTGAGAATGGGGAACTTCCACGCGACGAAGGGTTGCTGGGGCAACTTGTTGAGGATGTTTGTTATGGAAATGCCTTGGCTTATTTTGATATGGAGCCCGGGGGAGAATGAAACCGTGAAGTCTGCATTGGCCCCGGAAATGAGATGGGAGATTGAGAAATGATGATGGGTCGAGCTGCGATTTTAGGAATTTTTTTTGTTGTTTGCGTTTGTCTTTTGGGATGTCGCGAGACGACTGTGGAGTCGGACCGAGGCATGCACGTCGAACTCATGGCGCCGGGAACGTACGACAGTTTTGTGAAGAACTGGGATAGCGATGCCGTGCCGGTGCTGTGTGCGTTTATTGAGAGTGAAGCGGAGTGGAAGACGGTGTTTCAACCTGCGGCGACCATGAAGGAGGATCAGAAATTTGGTCCCGATGCTTCTTTCTTTGACGAGAAGAGCATTCTTGTCGTGGCGCGGGTGACGAACATTGATTTCGAAGACCGGGGCAACGCGTCCAGTACCTACCTGATCAAGGAAGTTGATGCGGATGGCGGCAAGCTCACGGTGTCTTTTGAGTATGATCGTCAGGGAAAAGCGGGTTCTTCGGAGGTGAAGGACTTTGCCGGATTCATTGTTCCGAAGGCGGATTATAAGACGGTTCACGTGATCGAGAACGGCGAAGCGTTGGCGGACCTGGATTTAGGCGCGGGCCAATGGTCGCGACCGCCGATGACGAGCGCCGGGGGGAAGGCCCCGGGAGCGTAAGTGGGGGAAGGAGCCCGGGTGGTGAGCTCATGTTGAAGCTTGGAACACGGGGGTGCCGAGAACGGTGGGGAGCGGCGTGATCCCGAGGCCTGGAGTGGTGGGCGCGGCGAGGCGGCCTTGATTGCGCCGGGGTGCGCCGTCGGCGATGGATTTGTTGACGTAGCTATTGAAGTCGGTCGAGGAGAACAGGAATTCCGGGGGGGTGCTGTGGGCGAGGTGTGAGATGGCCGCCGTGACGATATCTCCGCCCCAGGAGTCTTCGAGCGTCATGGCGATCCCGAGGGAGAGGCAGAGATCGCGGGCCTGGCGGGCCTTAGTGAGGCCGCCGAGCTTGCTGATCTTGATGTTCACCGCGTCCATGGCGAGATCGGCCTGGGCTTTGAGGAGCGGCGGGATACCGTCGATGACTTCGTCGAGGATGAAGGGGAGATTGGTGTGGCGGCGGACGGAGAGGCAATCTTCGTATGAGAGGCAGGGTTGTTCGATGTAGACATCGACATCGCGGACGGCGCGGACGACGCGCATGGCTTCGTGTTTGAGCCAGCCGGTATTGGCATCGGCGACGAGTTTGTCGCCGGGTTCGAGGACGGCGGCGACGGCGTGGATGCGATCGATGTCTTCGTTAGGGTCGCCGCCGACTTTGAGTTGGAAGCGGCGGTAGCCTTCGGCGCGGTATGCGGCGACATTCTCGGCCATGGCCTGCGGTTCGATTTGGGAGATCGCACGGTAGAGGACGTAGCTGTCGCCGAATCGTCCGCCGAGGAGTTCGCAGACGGGAAGGCCGGCGTGTTGGCCGAGGATATCCCAGCAAGCCACGTCGATGGCTGTTTTGGCGTAGGGATGGCCTTTGAGGGCGGCATCCATGGTTTCGTTGACTTTCCCGAGTTGGATCGGATCTTCGCCGAGGAGGTGTGGGGTGAGTTCGGCGAGGCCGGCGCGTGCGCCGGAGCCGTACGCAGGGAGGTAGGCGGGGCCGAGGGGGCAGACTTCGCCGTGTCCGGTGATACCAGCATCGGTTTCAACGGCGACGACCGTGGAATCGAAGCTGGTCACGGATTTTCCGCCGGACCATTTGTAAGTGCCTTCGTGGAGGGGGAGATCGACTTGGTAGGCGGTGATCTTGGTGATTTTCATGGATAGCCCGGGGACTTAGCGATCGTTGCCGGAGGTGTGCGTTGAGTTCCAGAGTTTATCGAGGAGGTCGTGGATGGCGGGATCGTGTTTTTTGAGTTCTTCACGGGTGAAGGGGTAGAAGTCGTTTTTCCCGAAGAAGGCTTCCGTGGATTCGGCGAAGTATTCCTGGGGGGTGGACATGGCGTAGGCTTTGTCGATTGTTTCCTCGGTACCTGTCCAGCGTTTTACCTGGTTGTAGGTGCCGCTGTTTTTGGCGCGTTCGTAGGCGGCTTTGATTTCCGGATGATCGAAGCCGAGAACCTGGTCGTGGTACGCGTGGGCGAGTTCGTGGAGGACGACGTATGGCATGCGTTTGTTTTCGAAGGGGAGTATCCGGGCGTTCGTAAACTCCACCGCTTTGGCCATGGCAGGATCGCGGTTATTTTTGCGGAGCCATCCCGCGTGGGGATGGTATTCGGCCTTGCCACGGGTCTCGGGGTAGGGGGGATTGATATAGAGGGGGACCTCCTGGAGTTTCTTGAGGGCGGCGGGCGGGACGGTATCGAGGACGCGATCGAGTTGGAGTGAGATGATCTCCATGGCGCGCTTCATGACATCGGGATTGTTTTGCCAGAGGGACTCGTTGGAGTAGATGGTCCAGCCTTTGAGGTTCTGGGTGCGTCGTTCCCAGGTGGCCTCGGTATTGCCGTCGATTCGGCGGCTATCGCCGGAGGCCTGGAGGCCTTCGGCGAGTTGTTGGCGGAGGATTTGGAATTGTGATTTGTAATCAGGGTGATCGGCGACGTTGTGGAGTTGGCCGGGGTCTTCTTTGAGATCGTAGAGTTCCCATTCGGGCGGGGAGCCGAAGGCGAGTTGGTAGTGGTGTTCCGCTTCGGGTCCGTCGCGGTGGTGGAGCATCCATTGCTTAGTGGGTCCAGGGTCGGCGGCGAAGGAAAAGGCGCCGGGCGTGGTGGGCCAGGGCGTTTCGTTGAAGTTGTAGCGTGGTTGTTTGCCTTTGACCTCGCCGGTGGGCCAATCCTTGGGACTGAAATTCCGGATGAGGAGGAAATCCTCCGTGCGGAGGGCGCGCCGGGGGCGGGGGTAGACGTGGGATTCGAGGCCGGTGAGGACGAAGTCGCGGGAGGTCGACTGGGCTCCGAGGAGGGTGGGCATGAGGGATTGGCCGGTCATCTCCGCGGGGCCATCGAGCTTGGCGGCCTCGAGGAAAGTGGGGGCGAGGTCGGTGAGGGACGTGAAGCCCGAGATTGTGCGACCGGGATTCTTGAGATGGGCGCCCCAGCGGATGGCGAGGGGGACGCGTGTCCCCATATCGTAGAGCGTGCCCTTGCAGCGGGGGAAGGGCATGCCGTTGTCGCCGGTCATGACGACAATCGTGTTTTCGAGTTCGCCGGCTTCTTCGAGGAGCGCGATCATGCGGGCGGCATCCGCATCGAAGCGTTGGACGCGGGCGTAGTAATCGGCGAGGTCGGAGCGGACCGTTTCGTTATCGGGGAGGCCGGGGGGAATGACGATGGAGGCGAGGTCGATTCCTTTTTCGATGCCTTCGCCGAGGCGGTAGGGGCGATGGGGTTCGCCGGCGCCATACCAGAAGCAGAAGGGCTGGAAGGGGTCGCGTTGATGGTAGAAGGCCTCGAAGCTTTCGAATTTGGGGCCGAAGGGATCGTTGCCGCGGTGGGTGTGTTTTGAGGGGCCGGTGCCTTTGCGGGAAAAGCCGGTGATGTATCCGGCGTCGGCAAGGAGATCGGGGTAGACCGGGATGTGAGCGGCCATGGAACTGCCGAGGTCGGCTCCGACGCCGGGGCGCCAGTGGTATTGGCCGGAGGACACCGCGTGACGTGAGGGGGTGCAGGAGGGGGCGGAGACGAAGGCGTTTTCGAAGAGCGCGCCTTCGCGGGCGATGCGGTCGAAAGTGGGCGTGTGGACGGTGGGATCGCCGAGGGCGGCGGCGTGGGGGTAGGACCAGTCGTCGGCCATGAGGATGAGGATATTGGGGAAGCGTGACGCTTCACCCGATTGCGCCTTTGTCGCCTTCTTTTTGAGGGCGGCGAGGGAGACGGTTTCGTTTTGTTTTGTGACCGTTACGGTTTGGGTGAAGTCGGATTGGGTTCCTTTGATGAGGAAGCGGTGGCCGAGGGTGGTATTGGACGTGAGTGATTTGCCGGGGGCGATTTGGCCGGATTCTCTTCGCGGGCCATCGGGGCGGAGCCAGAAGACGGTCACGGGCTCGTTGAGGTTGTTCTCGAAGCGGAGTTGGGGGCGCTGTTTTTTTGGGGTGGCTGGTTTGAAGTCGGGCGGATCCGGGAGGGCAGTCCAGAGTTGGTTGTGGAGTTGGGTGAGGAGTTCTTTGTTTTTGGGATTTGAGGCGACGTTGGTAGTTTCGTGGGGGTCTTTGCGATGGTCGTAGAGTTCGGTAGCGACCGATTCTTTGGTTTGGCGATCGATCCACTCGATGTAACGATGGGTATTGGTGCGCATCGCGTAGCCCATGAAGCGTTTATCGTTGAGGCGGCGGGTGAATTGGCTGAAGGCGGCCTCTTTGACGGAGGATTTCGGATTTTCGAGGACGGGGACGAGGCTGGTGCCCTCGGTGTGATCGGGGATGGGGATGCCGGCGAGTTCGCAGAGAGTGGGGTAGAC
>JBCDBW010000173.1:0-5941 GCA_039182965.1 Verrucomicrobiota bacterium | reverse complement strand
CCGGAGAGGAGAATGAGTGCGCCCGCGACGGCGACGTTAAACCAGGCACTCCACCACAGGGCGACGACGGCGTAGTTTTCAGGCTTAGGTTTTTTTCCGTGGGCGTCGGCGTATGCTGGCCCCCGTTCCCAGGGTTTGTCCGCTTCGTAGAGGAAACGCAGAAGCGTGATCAGCAGTAGGATGAGGAATACGAGTATGACTTTTTGACCTCGGGGCATCGAGCCGAGGAAGCGTCCAACTCGAAGGAAAGCGGTTATCGGGGCGGGTGGAAGTTTCTCCGAGACAGACATTGACGAAGTCGAAGACGAGGATTGTCTGAATTCTTGAAAAGGCGAGCAAAAATGGGGAGTGGGTGGGGGGGCAGCGTGCCGTTGGGTGGCAGGTGACGGCTGACGAGTGTGTTCTTCATTGGGTAGATTTGGAGAACAAACGGCAGCAACCTTGGCAGCATTCGGGGCCTCGGATGGCGCGGCAGAGGGGGACGGCAAGGGCAGCACCGATGACGGTAGCGACGATGTAGACCCACAGCTGATTGAAGTCTTCGGAGGCGATTGCTGGACCGATTGAGCGGGCGGGGTTCATGGATGCCCCGGTGGCGGGACCTGCGAACATGGCGGCGAGGGCGACGGTGCCGCCGACGACGAGCCCGGCGGTAATTCCGCGTTCCTTTGCGCCGGTCGAGACGCAGAGGACCACGAACATGAGGATAAGGGTGAGGAACAGCTCGAGAATGAAGGTATGGGGCCAAGTTTTGGTGGGCAAGGTCGCGCCGAGGGTGGGGTCCTCAGGGTAGAGGAACTTGAGGAGGAAGCTTGCGGCGATGGCACCAGAGAGTTGGGCGACGATATAAGGTGCGATCTTTGAGATGGGAAAGCGACCGGCGATCCAGAACGCGATGGTTACGGCGGGATTGATATGGGCACCGGAGACATCGCCGATGGCGTAGATCATGGCCATGACGATCAGGCCGAAGGTAAGGGCGATCCCGACGTGTGTGACGGCTCCGCCGGAATCGTTATTGATGACCGATGCGCCGGTGCCGGCGAAGACGAGGCAGAAGGTGCCGAAGCATTCGGCGAGCAATGATCTCATGGGTTTATAAGAGTTTGCTGCAAGGGTTGTGGGGATTCAAGTGTGATTGATATGGTAAGGGAGAGAAAGGGTGGCGCCCGGAGCGTTGTTAAACGTGCTGAATTTGTTTTGTGGAAAAGGAGGATTCGGCCGCCAGTTAAAAATCTGCTAGGGATCCGACCGGTGTCGGGAATCGAGAGGGGCACAGGCGAGATTAAAGATGTGGCGACGCTTTGTGAGGCGGGCGCAGGTTCTTAGGCGTTGCCGCGAGCGGTTGGCTCTTGTTGATCTTGAGGTGGCGTGTTGCTGTCGACAGCAGAGACCGCCCGCGCCTATTTCGATAAACTATTTCTCCCGATATGGGCCCCGTCACTTGCGGTCCGAATCGGGCTTCTGTTGATAGTTGCTGTGCTCAGGAGGCGCGGCGAATATGGGGTCGTTTCTTACATGAGTGTATTCGTTCTTGAAGTGCCAGCGAGCTCGAAGGTGGGGGCCTTCGTATTTATTTGCTCGTCTAGGGGTGTGTTAGAGAGAGGCAAAAGAAATCACCGTTTTGCAAAGAAAAAAAGACCCGTCATCTCTGACACCTGTTCACAGGATGTGGGCGCACCTGTGGAAGCGGTAGCGATACCGCGCTTGCGATGTCCGGAGTGGGATGAGGTCAGATTGGCCTATCGCCTGAGGCGCTAGGCGTCGCCACGTGTAGATCCTTTGCAGGGATTTCGTTTATGGAAGCAACCAAGCTATGCCAGGCGAAAGAAGGCAGCTCAATTTGACGAGTATGGGAAGGGAGAAAAAAGACAAGAATCAATGCCTGACCCCTTCTTGTGACCCCTTCTTGTGACCCCTTCTTGAATGACCCCTTCTTGCTTCTTATGGGACAGGCCTGAATGGCACCGGGACAAGGTGATTTTTTAGATGTGATAGTGCGATAAGGAGTGGTACGGGAATCCGCCTCACCGTAGTTTTGGTTTATGACTAACAAAACCCTATATCAGGACGGATTCCCGTGTCATCTTGACTGACGCTATGCTTGTTCGGAGGAAACTACTTTGTGCCGTGAACAGCGCAGGAATCGCGATCTTTGCCCCGGTCAGCTGAGTGCCCAGCTAGCCGCTTGCTTGCCCGCCGGGGAAGTTTCCCGCCACATCGCGCAGACCTCCAGCCATTCCCTTCGTTGTGTTGGTGGCCGCCCGTCGGCCCCTCCCCCTGCTTTGTGTCAGACGCGGCCACAGACGCTTCTGGCTCGTCGTTCCTCCTCACCTCCAGGGCGGGCTCGTTACGCTCCGGCGTGGGTCGGCGTGTGCCGGGACTCTTGCGCCTTCGGTGTTTTGTTTTCGAAGGATGCCCACCCACGCCTCCGCTTAGACCGTTTTGAGTGTGACCGTCGATCGTTCGGGGGCTCCATCTGAACTCGGCGCGCCATCAACAAAGTCAGCTCCCTTCGGTCGGATCGTTCACGTGAGGCCTCCGAAAGCGGCAGCGGACATGTCAGGAATACGCTTCGGGAACGTTGTTTGAGAAGTCGGAGTGCGTGTGGCCGCTGAGCTTCTCAAAGGGCTCAGGGCGTCGAGTTGAGGGGATGCTCAGCTTCTTTGAGAGTTTGAAGATACACGTGGCGCGGGAGCCTTGCGATATGCGCAAGAGCTTCAACGGGCTTTCTGCGCTGGCCGAAGACGTGCTGGGGGTACGGTAGGGGTTCTTTTGTTGTTTCGTTTGTGGTGATGAGGGCAACCGGGCGGGTAGTGGACGGACGATCGGGACGATCGTCCCTACCGGCTTTGCGAGGAGCGGAGGGGTTCCGGATGGGGGGGACTTTGGGCGCCTGGGGTGACCGAGGGCACCTTTGGGTTTCTTTTGGAGGGATGTCGGGTGAGGCCGGTTTGAAGTCGTCTTTTGTTAGGATGGCTTAGCTTAGCGGCGGAGGCCGCCGCCGAGTCGTCCGCCGCCGCTGCTGCCGAGGCGTCCTCCTCCTCCTTGGAAACCGCCGAAGCCGCGACCGCCCATGCCTTGGCCACCGAAATTGCGTTGGCCGGATCCGATGCGGGAGCCCAGGTTGGCGGCGGGGCGTTCGGAGCGGACGTTGTTGGCGAAATTTTCGAGGCGGGACTGGCCGAGATTGCGTGATTGGCGTTGCTGGTTCAGCCAGTTCTCGGCTTCGTTGCTATTTTTGAATTGGCTGAATCGCTGTTGGAGTTTGGGGTCTTGCTCGAAGTTGCGGATGCGGTTTTGGAGATGGCCATCGGTGAGGGATTTTTCAATTTTACCGCCACCGCCGAGGCGGTCGGCCGCGGCATTTTTTACGGGTTTGTGGATGTTGTTCCATTGTCCGTCGTTGCGGTATTGCCACTGACCATCGTCGCGGCGGAAGACGTTGCCTTTGTGATCGGCGTAGATGTTGCCGTTTTTCAATCCGATGGCCCGAGTGTTCCCGGCGCGGGCATACCAGCGGTCGCCGGAGTGGGCGAAGACGGCTTTGGAGTTCCATCGGTTATAGCAATGGATGTTGTAGTTATTGATGTTGATATTGACGTTGCGATAGCCCCATCCCCATCCGTAGCCGGCGGGTCCCCACCAGGGGTGGCACCAGGCGCCGGAGGCGTATCCGAGGGCGAAGCCGGTGGCGTAGCCCCAGCGGAAGCCGGCGCCGAATCCGTAAGTGGCGGGAGGGCCGATCCAGACGGTGCCGACGTAAGGGTTGTATGCGTACCCGGTGCCATAGACTATGCAGCCGGTGGGGCCGATGTAAGTGCCGTAGTATCCCGGGTAGTAGCCGACGTAGACCACGGTATCGGTGTAACCGAACACGCGCACGTAGGTGCAGTAATAGATGGGACAGCTGGGGGGGATATTGTAGATGGCGGGGGCAACGGTGGCGGCGACGGCCCAGGGCCCTTGGGGTGAGGCGGAGACAAACCAGACGCCATTTGAGCAGGCGTAATATTCGGATGGGGCGGTGTGGACGACGGGGGTGGGGGTATTGACGGCGTAGGAGAGGTCAGTGGCTTCGATCGGTTCGAATTGGGGATCGCCGTCGTATTGGACGTCGAGAGTGGCTTGATCGCGCGTTACGGTGGCGGATTGAGGGACCGTATTGGCGATGGCGGCTTCTTTGGCCTGCGGGGTATTGGCGACGGAGACGAGGGCATTGCCTTTGGGGTGATTGGGGGGGATTTTGGCGAAGGTGGCGGGAAGACTGTCGTGTGCGACATATTCCCAGGAAGTGCTTTCGAGGGAAGGAGCCTTAAACCACCGACCGGCGAGGAGGACGTACGTGGATTGATCGTCGATGTCCTTAATGACTGTGTTCGTGGTGTTGGCGGCGTAGAGGAGATTGGTATCGGTGATGGGTTGCCATTGGGGAGCGCCATCGATCTCGATGAGGGAAGCGGGAGTCGTGCTGACGTAGATGGCGGGCGTGTTTCCTTCGGAGAGCAATTTCTGGGCATCGGAGCCAGGTTGGTCGTAGAGGTCGACTCCGTTGTTCTTGGAGGCTTCTGTATTGATGGCGGTGAGGGCGTCGGAGGGCGCGTCTGCTGCTTCGGTCCACGTTCCATCGATTTTGCTGCTTTGATACCAGCGGTCAGCGATGGACAAGTAGTAGATTCCTTCCTCTTTATCGAAAACGATGAGGGCGCGGGAATTAATAATCCGGAGAAGGCCGTTTTGGCCCGTGTCACGAAGGACAGGTTTGCCATCGACCAGGATGAGGACGGCGGGTTGTTGCGAAACAAAGATTTTGGGGACCCCATTTTTGACCTTGGTGGGTTTGGCGGGGCTTTCGGCGTCGGAGACGGTGAGGCTGGCCTGGAGGCGATCGAGGGAAACGACTTCTGAAGTGGTGGGGAGGTATTCGGCGAGGAGGGATTGATAGTCTTGAGTGGCGGTGGGGAAACTGATCTTGGCGATTTGGAAATCGTTCAGAGTGACGGTGCGATTTACTTTATCGGTATCGGTTCGTGCGGTGAACCAGACGGCGCCGAAGGTGGGTTGTGCGGCGGCGGTATTTTGGATGGAGAGGGCGGCGCGGGCTTCGAGTTGGTTCCCTGACCATTTCTCGACCTGTGGTTGATACATGGTGATGGTTTCTGAGGCGGATTTTGCTTCGCGAGGCCACGTGAGGGGGGCGGTTGAAGGATCCGGGCTCGGAGTGTTTTCCTGCGCGACGATGGAAAGAGTGGGCAGGGAGAGAATTGTGATGACGACTGGAAGGGCAAGGTGAATTCGGGAGGGGGAGGAGTTCATGGGGTGATACAGTTTCGAATTGGAATGAGGGGGAGATTCCTTGGGTGAGGTGTTTGCATTGATGGATGGCGCCGACGACGCTCATATAGGGAAGACGGATCACGGAAGATTATATTCGATCCCGATGGCGCCGTTGTATTGGGTGTGGACGATTGCGTCGTGGGTGGGCTAGGGGAGCGCTCACGACCATTGGGGGAGAAGGTTTCCCGAAATTTCGTCAGGGTTCGAGGACATTGCGACAGGAATTGATTTGCGAGGAGTGCGAGTCCTTTGCGTCAGACGAAACGGTTCGTGCTGGACAGGGCTGACGGCGCGACAGTGCTCTGGGAAAGAACGCTCCGATCGTCAACGGCTGGAGGGGAAGGAAGAACTGGAGGTCGATTCCTCGAGGTAGAAGAAGAGATTAGGTGTGTCGGGGGCGACGTCGAGGATGGTTTGCGATTGGATGGTGCCGTCGCCCGTGACGATAAGGATGGGGCTCCAGTTCTGGAGGTCGGTTGATGACTTGAGCGTGTAGGTTTTGTCGGTCTTGGTTTCAAAGCGGACCAGAAGGTTTTTGTCCACGAGGGCGATGCTCATGGGATCGGTGGGTTGGAGTTGGCCGAGAGTGAAGGTGAGCTGTGGG
>JBCDBW010000172.1:0-5987 GCA_039182965.1 Verrucomicrobiota bacterium | reverse complement strand
GGCGTCCAGGGCGGTAGCGCGAATTCAGGAATCGATAACGGTGTCATTACGGACAATTTTCAGGAAGATCTGACGGTATCGATCTCAAATTTTTCGGGCCTCGCCGGCGGGGAAACGCTGGTCATCACCGATATCATGACCCGCTTCGGAAATGGGGGCTCCGAAACCTATACCATAAACGGCGGCTCCGATCAGCCCTTTGGTCCAGACATAAATTTCTCCATCGATATTCCCGATGGGCCTTCCTTTACCATTGGTGCCGGAGACCCCGCGACAGCTGATACTCGGTTCGCCCTAAGCCAAATAACCGTCGCCGTTGTTCCCGAACCTTCCGCAGTCGTTATGGCTGCTCTCGGATTGTCTGGCATCTTTTTCCGCCGCCGCTTAGCGCGATCGCGTTCGCTTCTGTAAGAAAGCTTCGCAGCGATATACGCAGCGGATAGACTGCGCTCCCTCAGGGCACCAATACCATCGGCCGCACCCGGTAAAACCGCTTCCGCATCACAGCCTCTCCCGTCGCCGTCAACACCAAAGACCCTCCACCACTCGGCCCTGCCACCCCGTTCGCGGTCAACACCGGCAGCCAACACTCCATGTCGTCCGACCCCTCCATAAAATACAAACAGCCTGCCTCCGCCTCCTCCACCGTCACCGAGTAGTCCGCGCCCGCCACCGTTCCACCTCCCACCACCGCCGGCGGGAGCACACTCGACCCGTCCGTTTGATAGGTCACAATTAATTCCGGCAAACGTAAAAAGTCGAATATCGAGTCCTTACTCACGAATCGCTTGGCCGTTGGAGCAGGCAAAGATTCATCCGCCTTCAACAACCACCCAAAGTCTCTGCCCGGATTCGCGATCCAACGCCGCACATCCTCCACCATCCCCGGTCCACGCCACGAATAATACCCCCGTCCACTCCCCACGACCGTCCCCGCACTCGCGCACGACTCAAAATCCCCGCCCGCCGTATCCCAAAACGCCGTCGCATAGGCCCGGTGTATCCACGTCGCATCCCCCGCCAACGCATTCACCCCAGCCCCCTCACCACCCACCCCACTGCCATCCGCCGCCCCCTCACCCCAATCCGCCAACAACGCGTACAGATAGATCGGCACATCCCCCGCGATCGTCTGATCCATATACAACCGCAGCTCCGCCGAAACCACCTCGACACCATCCGGTATCTCCGAAAAATCAAATGCCATCACCGCCCGTCGTAATTGCTGCCCCACCCCTTGATTCGTCTTCCCCACAAACACGAAATCCCCGAAGGCATTGCTCAAGGACCCATCCGCACTCTCATACAAGGTGTTGTCCCTCGCCGGCAACAAACTCACCGACTCATAGCTCTGTGCAAAACCCACCCCCTCCGACCCCGCCAAAAACAACCTCAGCAATGCCAGAATCCCACGGTAATTGAGACGATCACAAGTCTTCACGGCTCCAAAGGCACCACTCGAATAAAGCAATTGCGCGCCCCCGCCGTCTCCATCCCGGCGCGCACCGTCACTTCCTGCAGGCCTCCCCCCAATAGAACCACGTCCACAACCTCATCCGTGTTCGTCCAGTTCACCAAATCATCCGATACCTGCGCCTGATACACCACTCCCGAGCCGTCTACTCGTCGCTCGAAGGTAATCGAAAGCAAATCCGCGAACGCGGCCCCCAATGGCACACGGACCATCGCCACCGAAGGCGTCCGCCCGGTCGCTGCTCCATTCATCGGATCCATCCCAAAGGCGAACTCAAAAAAATTCAATCGCCCATCACCGTCCGCATCCGACAGTCGACCTCTCAAAGCCGGATCAGAGATCCGATCAATCGCCCATTGGCCATAGTCCATGAGCGACACCGCGGGAAGAATCGCCCGAACCAAACCCGATGAGCCATCCATGAAACGAACCGACAATAATACGACGCCGCCATCACTCAACCTTGCCAAGCGCAAGGATCGCACGGTCCGCAGATCACCCGGCCCCACGGTAATGACATCCCCCTCCCGCAAGACCGCCATCAGGCTCCCGTCCACCGCCATCGCCCAACACCCAAAATCATTCGCCGCCGTGACGCCCCCTTGCCCTCGCACAAGGGTCCCGGAAAACACCACCTGACCAAGCCGATTCAATCGCGGTGAACTGAAACTCCGAAAACGCGCCGCTCCCAATCCCGGAGGCGCCGCCCCACTGCGACAAACTTCCCGCAAGCTCGCCGCCAATCCCCCCACCCAGATCCCCTTGCAATCAGTCTCGTCCACTCCGCCCGGCCCTTTCGCCAAATACCCCAGAAACGCCGCCACTCCTTCCTCATTCAATACCGGATCATAAAAGGATTCAAACACCGCGCCCGCTCCCCCCGGCACGGACGCCCCCTCCAACACCAAAGCTTCCACCACACCATTACGATCCAACCAAATTCCCTCACGCGACACTGGTTCCACCGAAGCCGACACGCCGGAGACCAACGAGGCCCAATAAGCTCGAGACCCAGCTCCGTTCAGAACTGGCCGCCCAAATCGATAATACCGCCCCGATCCCCCCGCCGCAGCGTCCCCTCCACGCACCACCGACAAAACAGTCCCACCCGCCATCCGCCATAAACCATCCGACGTAAGATCATCTCCACCTCCAGCGCCATCTCCCACTGTCGCGCCAAAATGCACTTCCAATTCCAGATCCTCATCGACACTTCCCATCCCCTCAAAGTATCCGCCTCCACCTCCTGGCACCGCCACCCCTTGCACGACCACAAAGGGCGGACGACTCATGTCCGTGACTGGATCGAATGACCCCTCGGGATCCGGTCGCTCATAACGCCATATCCCTCGCCGCCAGAAATACCCATCCACACGCCAATCATCAACGATCCCCGGCATGAAAACGCTCCCATCGTGACCAATCACCGGCGTGCCAAACGATTCATGACCATAGCTCTCACCATTTGCGGTCATCGTCTGATTGCCCGAACTATCAAAGGCATAAAACGCGCCGAGCCCCGATCGCGCCGCCAGCCAACAAGCCACATTCACCCCTTCCCCCGCTCGCGTGATCGTCCCTTGCCCCGTGACCCAAACCGCCTCGTCCTGCCATTCGTAAACGGTGTCGTTATTGATCACCAATTCACTCGCAAAGGCCACGTTCCCCATCGGGCCCAATGCCGGCGCGCCCAAACTCCGATACCGCACCGGCTCTTCATCAGGATCCAACGGCACTTCGTTGCGATTCCCCCACGTATCAAACGGCGACACAAGATCCCCCGTCCGTGCCACCTTCTCCATCGTGGCTCCCGCCTTCACCCTCCAGATACCATCCTGATTCGCCGTCCCCACACCCCCCGTCCCGCTCACCAGCACACCTGAAAATACCATGTCCCCAGCCGCGTTGATCTTCGCGTCACGAAAAGATTCGAATACCCCTCCCCCCGTCTCTGGTGCCACCGTTCCCGACAACACAACCGTTTCAACCGTGACCTGCCCACGCGTGATTCCAACTGCTAACAACGTCAAAAAACACGCCACAGCCACTCGCGTGGCGATATTCGAAACCCTGTGCTGAATCCAAAAAGTCATCTCACGAAAAAGGAGTCACAAATGAAATTGGCGTGAAGTCCGAGGGCGCCGATGGCAAAATGGTCGCAATCTGCCCCGATGAAATACCTAACCAATTCTCCAAAACCGTCCGATACACTTTCCGAAAATCGACGGTCGGATCAAGGCTGTCGTTCTTGATCCGATTTGCCGCCGACAGGGAAGGCAACGTCCCGTAGAGCCCGCCATTCACGCCGCCACCCACGGCCAAGACCGGTGCGCCCGCGCCGTGATCGGTTCCAAATGAGCCATTCTCGATGACTTTACGCCCAAATTCACTGACGGTCACGACCAACACCCGATCCCAGTTGCCTTGCGCCTTCATCTCCGCGACAAAAGCCCCGATCGCTTCATCCAACATCCCCAGCAGATTCGCATGCGTCCCACTCGACGCTCCTAAACCATCCCTCTGATCCGCATGAGTGTCATAGCCTCCCTGACTGACATAATACACTTGCGTGTCCATCCCCCCGTAAATTAAAGAAGCCACATCCCGCATCTGCCCAGCGAGGTAGTTGTTCGACGCCACCGAATCCCACTCCGCCGCCAGCGGAAAGGTCCCGCCGCCAGCATCCAAGGCACACTGAATCGATTCCGAACTGATCATCGCCGACTGCGCCGACTGCTTCACAAACGCCAATGCCTCAGAAGCCGGATCAATCCCATCGTCATACGGATGATTCACCCCCGTCATCCGCCGATACAAGCGCTCCATGCTCGGATCTTCCACCATGTATCCGTAATACTCGTCCTGCCATCCGAAATTTCCCGGATCCCGGGTCGTAATCCCCGCATTCGAGGTCGCCGTCCGAAACGCTAGGGTCGGACGCTCATTCAAAGTGACACCTAACGCCGGATCGCAGTCTCCCCCACCCGAACAAACATGATCAAAGTATCGACCCACCCACCCGTCACGCACCGGCTCGTTCGGCTGCGCCGTGTTCCAATAGTCCGTGGACGTGAAATGCGAAAGATTAGCGTTCGGATAACCCACCCCGTTCACGATCGCCAAACGATTCTCGTCATTCCCACCGCTCCCCGTCCACAACCCGTAAAGATTCGTCAGTGCCGGATGCAGGCCGAAACCCGACGACCCCAATGGCAATACGCTCTCCGCTGGAATCGCCAGGGTCGGCCGCTCCGCATAATAAATCTCGCTCACCGTCGCCGTCCCCAACACCGGATCATCCACCGTCGTGACGTTGTGCGGCACAACCATGTTCAAACCGTCATTCCCTCCCTCTAGTTGCACGATCATCAAAATCGCTCCCCCACTCCCACCCTCCGGTGGAGCACTCGAGGCAAACGCATCCAAAGTGCCAACGGTATGGCCCAGAAAACCAGGCACGGTCCACGTGGCCGCCGCTCCATATACCGACCGACGCAACATTTCACGCCGACCAATTACCGGCTGCCTTCGACTCAACGCTAATGCTCGTTCTCGTCTCATAATCCTAGTTCCATCAATGCACCTGGCTCTCTGGCAAGGCCATGATCTGCCGTATCATTTCAAGGATCACCGCCCCCTCCTCCGCACCCGCACGAACCTGCGAGGCATGATACAAAAGGGCCCGACGCTGCGTCGCCGAAAGCGCGTGAAACGGTAAGAGGCGATCCGTCAACGCTTCCAATAACAAATCAAAATTTCCTTCGCCACGCACTTCCGCCGGCACGACAACATCCAGGTTGACGAACTCCGGATACGGATATTCGGCTACCCATGGTGCCCCATGTCCGGAGTCGGGAATCCGCCACGGCTGCGCAAATACATCCCGCACACCGTGCGTGAAAACTGCCGGCAAATTCAAACGAAACATCATGCCCCCAGTGCTCAGCCAACGATTCCCCGATCGCACCGGCTCCGGCCACCCCGCAATGTTCGGTGGGTGATAAAGCGTATATCCAAGTTCCTCCAGCATCTCCGAGACCGTCGCGTTCGGCAGTGGAACGGCCTCCAGCATCTTTTCAAAACCCACAATCAACTCCACTGGATCCTTGATCTGGTTGCCCACGGCGGCCCCAGCGTAAAACTCCTCGCTCAAGAAAATGTCCCGCAACAACAGCCGCACTTCATACCCATACCCGATCAACTTCTGCGCGAGTGCAATCTGCAAGCCTTGCGACGGCTCCGGCTCGACAAAGTATCGCCACAGCTTCCAGCACAAGTGAACCGCGCACTGCGGACGCGCCAGAATGCGCGTGATTACTTCTTCCCCCTGCTCCTCAGGTGACTGCCCCAATTCTAGGGCCGGAATCGGATTCGGATCCCCAAAGAGCACCTTCTCCGTCATATCGATGTAAGCATACTCGTTCGGATACCAAATTTGGTTGCCCTCATCCCAATACCCATCGTCCCGAGTGTTCAGATAGCTTTCGTAAGGATTCCAAACCGGAAATTTCAT
>JBCDBW010000171.1:0-6304 GCA_039182965.1 Verrucomicrobiota bacterium | reverse complement strand
CGCGGCTGCACTTGGACAAGATTGGCGCGAAGTTGACGGAGTTGCGATCGGATCAGGCGGATTACATCGGGGTGCCAGTGGAGGGACCGTATAAGCCAGAGCATTACCGATACTAAGTTTGTTCATGACGTGAGCAAAACTCTGGCGGCCTAGAGAAGGGTTTTCGAGCACGGTTGAGGGGTGTGATCCGTTCGCGGAATGCACCCCCGAACGTAGCGCTTTCCTTCGGTGAACGGAGACCGGGAGTCGTGTGCTCGCCGTGACGTGCGCGGGGTGAGTGGCCCTTTATTCCAAGCGTCGAGTTGGTGTCGAAGCCCGAAGCGGTTTTTGAGATATGGGAGGCTTGAGAGGGCGGTTGGAGGTGGTAGGTTCCCCGAATGGGTTCTCCTGAGCCAAAGGACAATCACCGATCTCAGTCGCCAACGAAGGTGACTCCTGGAACATTTAAGATTGCGAGGAGTGCCGGGCGGTTGCGGGACGAGGGGGAACCGGAGCTGTTTCCTCGCTTGAGCGCTTGGTTGCGTAAGCCGTGGACTATCATCGGGAGCGTGACGTTAGTCATTTTGATCGGAATTTTGGTGGGCGTGATGGCATGGCAATCTTCCCGGGTGGGAGACGGGGTTGAGAAGTCAGCGCTGGGGGTGAGTGGCGAGGCGGCGGTCGATGGAGAGATGGGTGTGGATGTTTTCCCGATGGACGTGGCGCGTGGTTTTCTGGAGGCGGAGAATTTGGAAGAGCGCTTGCGGTGGACGCGTCTTCCGGATTTGGTTGGGGAGCTTATAGGGGGGGGTGAAGTGGCTGCCGAGCTGGGTGCCTATCCGATTGGTTTTAGGGGGCTTCGTTTCATGACGCGGGCGAGGGCGGGTTCGATGGAGTATCATTTATTTCATGTGATCATGGAAGAGGATGGGGGGAGTCGATTGATTGCCGTTGTAGAGACGAGTGAGGGACGGCGTGTGGATTGGGAGACGTTTGTGCGGTATCAGCCTGTAGGTTGGGACGAGATATTGAGTCAGGGGACGGGTGGCGAGGTAGTGCCGGTGCGGGCGTTTGTGAGCGCGTCGGATTATTATAATTACGAGTACGCGGATGGCGAGAAGTGGTCATGTTACGAGATTATTTCGCCGGACATCGAGGGGCGATTGTTTGGGTATGCGGCGCGGGATTCGGAATTTGACGAGAGTTTGCGCCATTATTTGGAAGCGCGAAGGGGGGCGGATGGCCGAGCGCTTCAGCAGCGTGTGATTTTAAAGATCCGTGGGGAGGAGGAGGGCGTAGGGAGAGTGAACCGGCAGGTGGAAATCGCGGACCTGGAACAGTATGGTTGGGTGCGGGACGGGGATGATATTGAGCCGGTCCCCGATTGGCGAGTGGCGGGCGATGAGGAAGAACTTTTTGGGGGGGAAGTAGAGGTTGACGAGTGAGTGAGTGACGTGGCGTATCGGGTCAGCTTATCAATTATGGGGCAGGTTTGGGGTGGGTGATGACCGCGTGAAACGGCGGGTTACCCAGAGGGGCAAAGCGTTGTCTGGTTGATGGCGTGTTTGCGATGATTTGTCACTTGCAACCGTCAGTCAAACTGCCGTTGATGGGTGCCAGGGAATCCGCTTGGACCGGACTCGGGATGCCTTTGTCGATCATGGCTGGGCCGGGGGGCAGAGGATGGGCATTTGGGCCTTTACTTCCCTGATGGGCGTGAGGCTTACGGATTGATCCCGGTCATGAGGAGGCGCGATGCTTCGTTCGCGGTGCGATGAGTCCTTAAGGAGATAAAAGTGTTTCGGACTTGACCTCTTTCATCCTCTACCCCTAGCGTCCGACCTTATGGCCGGAAGAGCGACTCTCATCTCCGTCAGTCTTGTTTTTCTCGTGTCGGTGTGTCCGGTCGAGGCCGCTACTCCTGCGGTTTCCATCTCCAGCGGTGGTGTTTCCAGCGATCGAGACAACAACGGGTGGCGGTTTCAAGCGCTTTCCGATATTGAGGTCGTGAGTCTTGGCGCGTGGGACGAGGGCGAGGATGGATTTCCGATGAGCGTTGCGGTCGGGCTCTGGACGGATGGCGGTGTTTTGCTTGATATGGTCACGCTTCCCGCGGGCACGGGAGCCACCTTGGATAATGGGTTTCGTTATGGGGCACTGAACAATCCAGTTGCCCTTGATGCAGGGCAATTTTACCGAGTCGCTTCAACGCCGACATCGGGTGATCTAGAGTTCCGGGTGGATGTGTCGTTGGTCTCCGCCCAGGAGATTGGATTTGATAGTGGCTATTTCAGCACCACTGACAATGTATTGACTTTTCCTGACCAGCAGTCTCCTTTTCCCGCCGTTCCAGATTTTTTTGGCGCCAATTTTCAGTATGTGCCTGAGCCTTCTTCGAGTTTCTTTCTCTTGATAGGCGCCTTGGGTTTCTTCATGCGCCGCTGTCCCTAGTGCTTCTTTGACGGTGGAGGGATCGTGCGGGACGCGAACTGTCAGAATCGCATTGTTGAATTTGGGAAAGAAGTGATGGTGAAGACGCGGGCTGGTTGAGGGGCAAGGGGGTGAGGGAGATGTTGAGGCCGTTTTTCGTGGTGGTGTTTAGGTTTCTGTCCACGTGCGGAGGAGGTTTGCGCGGGTGCGGTGCAGGGTGATGGTGTCTTCGCCGTCGTTGTTGACGAGAGTTTGCAGACTTATTTGGAAGCGGGAACAGGTGTGGGTGGGCGAGCGCTTCAGCGGCCTGTAATTTTTATCATTCGTGGGGGTAGGAGGGTATTGTGAGAGTGAACGACGAGGTGGAAATCGCGGAACTGGAACGGTTTGATTGAGTGCGGGGAGGGGATGATCTTATGCCGGTGCCGGTGCCGGATTGGCGAGTGGCGGGGGAAGGGGAGGAAGAGGAACGGTCGGAGGGGGAAGTGGGGAGCGAGGAATGAGCGGTGTGGCATTTCGCGTTGGTCATTGACTGGTTTGATGGTTTAGGCTTAGCTTTTCCAGCATGAAGCGGAGTGCTACTCACAAGGCCGCGGCTTTGGCTGGGAGTGCGGCAGTTCTTGGCGGCACCGGGGCGACGGCGGGCGCGGCAGTGGTGCCATTGAACAATGTGCCATCGCCGACGGTCAGCTCGGGCGGGACGACGTTTTTTAATTGGGATGTCGATGGGAACGGCTTGGACGACTTCCGGCTTCGCATTGTTCCGGGGCCGGGATCAACCTATTATGGTGTCCTCACTTTGTTCTCCGGAAATACGACGGAGGTCGGGAATCCACGTCTTGTTCAGGCCTCGGGGGCTCTTTCCCTCGTTCCGAATCTTTTTTCCGGCATCAACACCTTCGAGATTGGGCCAACGCTTCCTCCAGGATACACGTTTGGCAATATCGGTCAGAGTTTCAGATTAACGACTCATTCCACGGTATTCCTAGCCGGTAAGCGGGGCTTAAACTTTCCATCCGGCAATTTTCCTGGGCCCAAAAATATTATTGGATTCAGCTTTGAGAATGGGACGGACATTCACTATGCCTGGATGCAATTGGAGTTGGGGTCGCTCACGGTGATTTCGGGGGCGTATAACGACACGCCGGGTGCATCCATTTTGGTGGGGCAAGTTCCAGAGCCCTCGGGGGTATTGTTACTTGCGGTGGGAGCGGCGGGACTGATGGCTTGGCGGCGTCGCTATTAGTCAGTGTGGGCGAGTTCCCGAAGTGTCGGGATAGATGGTCGGAATTTGATCAGGTTTCCGCCCACATGCGGAGCAGGTTGGCGCGGGCGCGGCGGAGGGCGATGGTGTCTTCGCCGTCGTTATCGGCGAGGGCGAGGGCGTTGAGGGCTTGATCAATATCGCGGAGGATTTCGCGGGCTTCGGGGCTGCGGATGAGGCTTTCGATCCAGCCGACGGCGACGAGTCGGGTGCCGCTGGTGATGGGATCGACGCGATGGCGGAGGCCGGTGTCGTAAAGGACGATGGTTCCGGCGGGTTCTTTGGCGACGCATTCGCCGAGGGGGGATTCGAGGACGAGTTCACCGCCCTCGTATTCGGAGGGATCGTTGAGGAAGATGGTGAAGGAGATATCGGCGCGGGCGGGGAGGGCCTGGAAATGGGTGATGGGGGCGTCGTTGTGGGAGCCGTAGAACATGCCTTCGCCGTATCGGGCGAACATGATACGGGCGATGCGGCGGGGTTCGGCCCAGGCTTTGAGATGGGGGTGGTTCATGAGGTGTTGCATCGCGAGTTGGAGGGCGGGGACGGCCTCTTTGGTGGCGGGGGTGAGTTGCTCGTTGTTTTTTCGTTTTTTCCCGGCACCGGCGGTGCGGGCGCCGTCTTCCCAGGTGAGATTCTCGATGCGGCTGACCCAGTCGACGAGCTGGGTGGGTTGGAGGAAGTTTTCGATGCGGGTGAACATGATTTGTTCAGGATGATAGCGAGGAGGAGCGCTTTGCGCGAATTTTGAATGGTGAATTTTGAATGGTGAAGGGGCGCGCTGCGCGCGAATGGTGAATGGTGAATGGTGAATGGTGAATTAGATGTTCGTTCTTCACCGGTTCTTGTGTTATTCGGCTTTAGCTAGCGCGGATGAGTGGGTGTGGTCGAGGCGTTGATTGAGAGCGTTGGGTGGAGAGGCGGGGGATTGGTGGGCGTTGAGGTTTCAGGGCGGACGGCGGTCGAGCGGGGACGCTCGCCCCTACCGGGGAGGCATGGGGGAGGGGAGCGCGTGATGCGGGAATGGCGGTCGAGCAGGGCCGCTCGCCCCTACCGGGGAGGCATGGGAGAAGGGTGGAACCTGGGATGCGGGAATGAGTGGGCGAGCGGGGGCCCGCCGCGGCGGGTAGGCTCCGGGCAGGCTGCTTGCCCCTACCAGCGTCGTGGGAGATGGGGTTGCTTCGGGTGAATGGTGAAATTCTTAGAGGGGTCTTGGAGATTTGAGGGTTTTGGGGAGATGGGGGAAGCAATAGGAGTGGGGGACAGAATGGGGAGATCGAGGGTGCTGAGGGAGTCGCCGTGAGCGCGGACACTTTCGGAGAATCGGCATTGTCTATCAATTGACTTGCGTTAAGAATTAGGGTGAAGGATTTTATTTGGTCCTTCCTTCCATTAAAGAATCTCTCCGCCATGGTTGACGTTCAAGAACTCTACAAAAACAGGATGGAACGCTTGCCCAAGACTAGTTCGGTCGTCTTCTGCGTTTTCGGCCTTCTGTTTTTGACTCAGTATTCTGCCTCTGGCGGATTGATTTTCAGCGGGGGCGGTCCGGACCCATTCCAACTTGAGGTGACGTCGCCGATCAGTTTTAACTTGCCTGGCGGTGTTGGTATTTCGGATGATGAGTTGGTTTACTTCGTTTTTCATGAGATTTACACCACGGCGAATCCGTCGTTGGAGCAGGAAGATTTTTCTTCGACGGCTTCTGTTATTCCTTTTGGGGGTGGTGCGACGTTCGGTCCGTTTAGCGCTGATGTGTTGGATTTCGATATTGGTGATATCACGGAGCGTGACATCAACTTTCATTGGCTTTCGTCCGGGGCCGTGGCCAATGGCGACACGCTGACGCTTGGCATCGGGATCATTGAGATTGATAACGCGAACCCGAATATTCGTGTTCCTGACAATCTTGGCAGCAGCATCACGGTAGGCGTTACGACTGAAGCCAACGGTTTTTTTGATCTTGATACGCAGACGGTCAGTGTGATTCCTGAACCCACCGGTGTGGTGTTGATATTGTTGGGGGTGGCGGGATTGGGCATGAGGCGGCGGCGCGCATGGCGCGAATTTTGAATCCGTTCTTCGCCAAACCTTCTTCGCCAAGGCTACGAAGGTCACGGGCTACGAAGGACACGTGGTGAATGGTGAATGGTGAATTTTGGAGGGGTGTTGGAGGTTTAAGGGTTCTTCGGTGTAGGCGTGTCGAAAATTTTTTTGGGAAGAAGAGCGGGGTTGGAGGTGAGGGGTTTTGTTGGGCGGACGGCGGGCGAGCAGGGACGCTCGCCCCTACCAGTGTCGTGGGAGATGGGGAGCGCGGGATGCGGGAATGGGCGATCTTCTTTTCCAACTTTTGCGTTCTGCCTCAGTCATGCATGCCTACGCAATCCTTCGGCACGCCTTGAATTTGAGAAAGAATCTTCGCGCAGTGTGTCACACTATTTCCGGGACAGCACACCAGGAAAGTGATGTCATGGCGATCCGTTCGATCGCCCTTCTTCGGCGACGGTATTTCACTCGCGCTATTCCACAATGGCCACCGTCATTGCGATACGGAAGCCGAGCGCCGCGGATTCGAAGGTGCCTCCGTTGTCGCCGTAAAACTGAGATGAAATGAGATCTGTTGCCGGGGCT
>JBCDBW010000170.1:0-6602 GCA_039182965.1 Verrucomicrobiota bacterium | reverse complement strand
GGGGGGGGCGCGCGGGGGTGGGCGGGGGCGCCGTGGTCGCCGGGGCCGCCGCGCGGGGGGGGCCGGGGCCGGGGCGCGATGGCGAAGTATGCATCGACTTTGAATTTGCGGACGGAACTGATGATTCCGAAGGGGCAATTTGGGCGGAAGTATCATCGGCCGATGAAGCCGATTTATATCACGGTGCATTCGACGCAGAGTTACGCGCCGAATGCGAATGCACGCACGCATGCGAATGCATTGAAGAACGGGTATTTGGAGGCGACGCACAATTTGTTGGGTTATTTGACGTGGCATTTCTCGGTGGATGAGGCTTTTGTTTATCAGTCGTTACCGACGAACGAGCGGGGAGAGCATGCGGATTACGAGGGGATGGGGAACAAGAAATCGATCGGCATTGAAATGTGTGAAAATCGGGGCAACAGCCGGCAAGCGACGGTGGATCGGACGGCCAAGTTGGTGGCGGTGTTGATGGCGGAGCATGGGATTCCGTTGAATCGGGTTGTTCCTCACTATCATTGGGAGCGGATACGACCGAAAACGGGAAGGAATTTGGGGCACAAGAGTTGTCCGCATTTTTTGATGGACAATGGGAAGCCGGGGGCGAAGTGGCAGGGATTTCTGGTGCAGGTGGATCGGGAGTATCGGAAAGTGAGAGGCGAGCGTCGGTTGTAGTCAGGAGGCGGGAAAAATTCGCAGTCCAATTTCCAAATAAATTTCAATAGTCAATTTATAGACTTCAAGGGGAGGCGTGAGCGTTCCTTCATTGTTTGAGCAGAACGGCTGGAGGGCTCATTCTCGGCTGGACGGGTTATTTGGTGTGGAAGGATTTGATGTATAGTGCCGCGTGATGAGGAAAGGTGATGTATTCAAGGCGGTATTGGCGGCATTGCGTGAGGAGTTGGAGCGCAAGCAGCGGGCGGGGGAAGCGGCGTACGAGGGAGCGACGGACGAGGAAGCGCGGTCGGAAAGCAAGTATGACACCCGGGGATTGGAATCGTCTTATTTGGCGGCAGGAATGGCGCAGCAGCTGGAGGATTTGGCAGAAGACGTGCATGTGTTAGGTGGGTATTCGTTGCCGCGGTATGAGAGTGGAGACGCGATCGGGTTGGGTGCTCTCGTGGAGGTGGGATTGGGCGGGGAACCGACCTTGTTTTTTTTGTTGCCGTGCGGGGGCGGAGTGGAAGTGGAAGTGGCGGGTCGAGCCGTGACGGTGGTGACCACTTCGTCACCGATTGGGGGCCAGTTGATGGGACGGAAGGCGGGGGAGCGATTTGCAGTGCGGGAGGGGGCGGCGGAGAGTGAGATCATTGGGGTAAGCTAGGGGCACTTAGGGGAATGGAATCTCACGCGGGGGCAGGGAGGCGCGGCGATTTTGATGTCATAGGGCGGTTTCGATGCGGGGCGGTGTGAGATTTTTTGGGGTGAGAACGTGGAATTTTAGAGAATTCTGTGATTTGGAACCGGTGATGTCTCTTTTTGATGGCGAAGTATAGCGGGGGACTTATTATCGTCCCATAGCTAGCTGCAGCATGGGCCGATGAAGGATTCACCACACATGAACACCAATAGAAGGATGCGGAATCGATCCCTTCATTTGATTGCTTTGACTGTGCTCCTTGGATTCGGGGCGATACAGGAAGTGTTTGGGGAGGCGCCGGTGTTCGAATTTGAGGGGGCGGAGGCGGAGACCTATAAAACGGCGTCGGGGGATGAATTGAAGATCTACATTTTCTCACCCGAGGATCATGATTCGGATAATGATGCGCGCCCGGCGATCGTTTTCTTTTTCGGGGGTGGATGGAATAGCGGGTCGCCGGCGCAGTTTGAGCAGCATTGCCGGTATTTGGCATCGCGAGGGATGGTAGCGATGACGGCGGATTATCGGGTGAAGAAGCGGCAGGGGACGAGTCCGAAGGAGTGTGTTGCGGATGGGAAGTCGGCGATTCGCTGGGTGCGTGAAAATGCGAAGCGGTTGGGGGTGGATCCGGAGCGGGTGGCGGCAGGCGGAGGTTCTGCGGGCGGGCATGTGGCGGCGGCGACGGGAATGGTGGAGGGGTATGATGATGAAGCGGATGATTTGTCGGTGTCATCGAAGGCGGATGCCTTGATCTTGTTTAATCCGGTCTATGACAACGGGCCGGAGGATGGATGGGGGCATGGGCGGGTGGAGGCGTATTGGGAGAGTTTTTCTCCCGCGCACAATGTTTCGAGCAATGATCCCCCGGCGGTGGTGTTTTTGGGATCGGAAGATGACTTGATTCCGGTGAGCGTTGCGGAGCGATTTCAGCTGAGAATGGAGGAAGTGGGTTTGGAGAGTGAGTTGCATGTTTATGAGGGAGAGGGGCACGGGTTTTTCAATGAGAAGAAGGGTGGGCCGGATGTGTTCAAGGATACGATTCGGAAGATGGACGCCTTTTTGGTGGGGATTGGGTATTTAGAAGGCGAAGGGACGGGCGAGCAGGTGGAGGCGGTGGTGGGTGGGGGTTGATCGGTTCTTTGGTTGGTTGGGATTGATCAGATGGGGGGGAAAATGCATTTTTCGGCGGGATATGAGTGCAACGATTCCACACAATGGGTTGGTGAAAGGGGCGGATGGGAGGACGAGGTGTTGGTGGCCGGGAGAAGACGAGGAATATCTGAAGTATCACGATGAGGAGTGGGGGCGACCAGTGGCGGATGACGAGCGATTGTTTGAGAAGATCTGTTTGGAGGGATTTCAGTCAGGATTGAGTTGGCTAACGATTTTGCGGAAGCGGGAGAACTTTCGGAGGGCGTTTCGGCGTTTTGACTTCGAAGTGGTGGCGCGATTTAAACAGCGGGATGTGATGCGTCTACTGGGCGATGCGGGGATTGTGCGGCATCGTGGGAAAATTGAGTCAACGATCAACAATGCGGCGCGGGCGTGTGAGATGAGGGAGGAATTTGGTTCTTTGGGATCCTATTTTTGGCGCTTTGAGCCGGAGGCAACGGCGCGGCCGAAGCGGATGAGCTTGGAGCGATTGCTTGAGCAGTCGAAGACGGTGGAGTCGACGGCATTGAGCAAGGATTTGAAGAAGCGGGGGTGGTCATTCGTGGGGCCGACGACGGCGTATGCGTTCATGCAGGCAATGGGGATGGTGAATGATCACCTGGAGGGGTGCTGGGTGCGGGAAGCTGTGGAGCGGGAGCGGGATGCGTTTCGGCGGCCGAGGTAGAGGAGGCTCGCCCAGCCAGGCGCTGGAAAGGTTGTTAGGAAGCTGTGGGCAACGGAAGCGTTATGGAGCGGACGGCAGGGGCCAGTCGTCCCTGCCGGGCCGTGGGTGCCGGGGGGGGCGCGGCGATGCGGGAATGTACTTATTCGTTGGCGGACTCTGCCGACTTGGCGGCGAAGTCGCGGACGATGGCCTGCGATTCTTCGGAGAGGTTTGCGATGGGATAGTTGTAGAGTCTGCCGCCGGCCATTTCGAGGACGGCGTTTTCGCCTTCGACGCGGAGGAGATTGGCGGAGATCGTCTTCCCATCTTTATTCGTCCATTCGCCGGCGAGAGGTTCCGGGCGGGAAGCGAAGGGGGAATTGGGTTCATCTTTGGCAATGTCGGTTGGTTCGTAACCGGGGACGATGGCTCCGGCTTCGATCCATTCGCGGAGGGCTGCGATTTCCCTGGCCGTATAGGGTTGTCCTTTGCCGGGGGGAGGCATGAGATTTCTTTCGTTGTCGGTCGTGACGGATATGAAGAGATCGCTGCTTTCGGGATCGCCGGCGATGATGACATCGCCGACCTCGCGGGCGACGCGATCGGGGTCGAGGTTAACGCCGGCTTTGGCGCTACCGTCGCCGTGGCAGCGGTAGCATTTGGCTTTGAAGACCGCGAGGACCTCGGTCTCGTAGTCGACTGCGGTGACGCTTGAGGGGGCAAGGCCGAGGGAGGCGAGAGCACTGAGGATCAGCAGCGGAGTGAACTTAATGGGGAGCGCCTTCATAGTCATCATGATCGCTTGGTGTCGTTGTGAAGGGGGTGAGTATCGTCTCGGGCAGCGAGTGCGGCAGGGGAGGATTGTGCGGGGCCTCCATTTCTTTTACGTCCAGTGGTGCTAGGGTTGGACAGGTGAGATCGGGGGGGAGCGGAAAGGCGGGCTTGTCAGGGGAGGGGAGAGTCTTTAGAAGCTGGCATGGTAACGTGGTATTACTCTGAGGGAGGGGAGCAGCGGGGGCCGGTAACTGAGGGGGAAATGAGAGCATTGGTGAATTCCGGGCGGGTTGATCGAGAAAAGGGATTGGTGTGGACAAAAGGAATGCCGGAGTGGTTAGCGCCGATGGAGGCGCCGGGTTTGCTGGTGAAGAGCGGTGATGAGGAGCCCTGGAAAGGCGAAGATGTCGGGAGGGGCGAATTGAGTGATGTGGAGAACCCTTATGCGGCGCCACGTGCGGCGATTTCTGAGCAGACGATTTCTCAGCCGCAGTTACCGGTGGTAAAGCGGACGAATTTCTGGTTGATGGTTAGTCTTGGGGTGGGCGGGGTTTTACTGGCGGTCTTTGGTGGCATCATCGTGTTTGCGGGGCTGGTCACCGATGCATCAGGTGGTGACCGTGCTGGTGTTGCTGGTGGGATCATCTTGGGTGGATTTATGGCAACGATTCTCGGCTATGTGGTGTCGTTCATCGGGTGGATCATTAGTTTGATTTATCTCTATCGGGCGTGGGCCCTGTTGCAGCCGCGGACCACCTATTCGACACCGGGGAAGGCGGTGGGTTTTTTGTTTATCCCGTTCTTCAGTCTTTACTGGTGTTTCGTTGCTTATTGGCGCTGGTCGGAGGAGTGGAATCGTCTTGTGGCTTCGGATCCGGCGCACCCGGATGCGCCGAAAATGCCAGAGGGCGTGTTCTTGAGTTATCCCATCATACAGCTTTCGACTTTGGTAATTGGGGGATTGGCTTTGATTCCGATGTTGATCATGTTTGTGATTCTGTTGAGGGCGATGTGTCATGCAGTGGATTACGGGGCCGCTTTGAATGGGGAAGCCGCGGTGTAGTTGCTGAATTGGCGAAGTTGGGTTGGTTTGGCGGCGGCGGTGAGCTAGGGTGTGCGGAGGATCGACGATCGATTGACAGAGGGGTGTGATTGGAACCGTATTAGTGATATGACGAACGAAGAAAAACCTCCTTTAAGCCGCCGGGATATTCTGAAGACGGGCGGGAAAGCGGCTGCGGCATCGGCTTTGGCGGGTGTGTCGATTCCCCACGTGCATGCCGCGCCGGACAACACGGTAAAGATGGCCTTGATCGGGTGTGGCGGGCGCGGAACGGGGGCGGTGAAGAACGCGCTGACTGTATCGAAGGCCATGCCGGAAAAGGTGGGACCGGTGAAGTTGAATGCGATGGCTGATGTGTTTGAGAACAAGTTGGTGCAATCGCGAGACACGTTGCTTCGGCAGAAAGACATTGAGGAGCTGTTGGATATTCCGGAGGAGCGGCAGTTTTTGGGTTTTGATGCGTATAAGAATGCGATCGACAGCGTCGGCAAGGGGGGGGTGGCGATTTTCACGACGCCGTTGGCTTTTCGTGTGCCCTTTTTCCGGTATGCGATCGACAAGGGGGTGCACGTGTTTATGGAGAAGCCGGTGGTGGCGGATGGGCCGTCGGGGCGGAAGATGTTGAGCTTGGCGAAGAAGGCGGATGAGAAGGGATTGAAGGTGGGGGTCGGATTGATGTGTCGTCATTGTGATGCGCGGAATGAGCTGAAGCGTCGGCTGGATGACGGGGAGATTGGGAAGATTCACACGATGCGTGCTTACCGGATGCAGGGACCGATCGGCTCCTGTTTTTCGGGTCCGAACGATACGGACGAAAGCGAGTTGGCGTATCAGATTCGGCGGTTTCACAGTTTCTTGTGGTTGAGTGGTGGATCGTTTAGTGACTTCTACATTCACAACATCGACGAGTGTTGCATGATGAAGGATGCTTGGCCGGTGGAGGCGAAGGCATCGGGTGGGCGGCACTATCGTGGGGAGGATGCGATTGATCAGAATTTTGATTCGTATGCGGTGGAATACACCTTTCGGGACGGGACGAAATTGTTTTTTACGGGTCGGAACATGATTGGGTGTCATCAGGAGTTTGCGAGTTACGCGCATGGGACGAAGGGAGCAGCGGTTATTTCGACCAGTTCTCATACGCCCGCGCGCTGCCGGACGTACAAGGGCCACAAAATAGAGATGAACTGGCGGAAGCCAGCGGCGAATCAGATTTGGGCGTATCCTCAGGAACCACGTGAGCGGAGTCCGTATGAGATTGAGTGGGAGAATTTACTTGGGGCGATTCGGAACAATGAGCCGTATAACGAAGTGCCGCGTGGGGTGCAGGCGAGTTTGGTGACGGCGATGGGCCGGATGGCGGCGCACACGGGGCAGGTGGTAACCTATCAGGACATGCTGAAGTGCGAGCACGAGTTTGCGCCTGGCGTTGAGAAGATCCGGTCTTTTGATGATGCGTCGCCGATGCAAGCGGATGAGAATGGGCGGTATCCGATTCCGGAGCCGGGGGTGAAGAAGGATCGGGAGTATTGACTGCTTGATCGGTTGGGCAGTTGACTTTTTTGGGGGGTGAGGGGTTAGTCGAGGGG
>JBCDBW010000169.1:0-6612 GCA_039182965.1 Verrucomicrobiota bacterium | reverse complement strand
TGCCGTCGCCCAAAAAATCCTTACCACACACTTCTCTCCAAACCTCCAAATCCTAGCCTACGTCAAAACAATCCACGATCTGAACGCATCCATCGATCCCAATTCCGTTTCCTTCGAGCAAATCGAAGCCAATGCCGTCCGCTGCCCCGATCCCGATGCCGCCACTGCCATGATCAACAAAATCAAAGCCGCCCGCTCCGAAGGGAATTCCCTCGGCGGCATCGTCGAATGCGTCGTCCGCAATTGCCCCCCGGGCCTCGGGGAACCCGTCTTCGACAAACTCGACGCGGACCTTGCCAAAGCCATCATGTCTCTCCCTGCCACCAAGGGCTTTGAAATCGGCTCTGGATTCGCCGGCACCACCCTCACCGGCGCGGAGCACAATGACCCCTTTACGATGGAAGACGATCGCGTCCGCACGACTTCTAACCGCTCCGGCGGTATCCAGGGCGGCATTTCCAATGGCGAACCCATCGTCTTCCGCGCTGCGTTCAAACCCACCGCCACGATCATGTCCCCGCAACAAACCGTCACTGCCGATGGCCAGGACACCGAACTCGCTGCCCGAGGCCGCCACGACCCTTGCGTCCTTCCGCGTGCTATCCCGATGGTCGAAGCCATGACCGCTCTCACTCTCGTCGATCACGCCCTCCGTCAACACGCCCAAAACCATCTCCACAAAAGCCCATAACACCCACTTACCACCTCATTGGAAGGAAGGCCCTCCACTGCCTGCCATCTCAATGCGCTCCGCGCTCCCGCAATCTCCATCCAAAGACGCTCTCACTCCCACAAAAAAAGTTTCGTGCAGATAAGTGCCGATTAGTGGTTAAAATACCTTCTCAAGTCCGCGACCTCTCTCGATGTCCAATACCATCCTGTTCATCTTCGGTGCCGTGATCGTCGGCTACTTCATCGCCGCCACTTGGCGATACGGCTTCCTCCGCCCCACCTTTACCCTCCTCAGCCTTGCTGCCGGCGTCTATATAGGCTTCTGGTCGTCTCAATACGCCTCCGTCTTCCTTGAGATGATTAGTGTCTCTCCCGAACCCGTCACGGTTACCCTCTTCGGAGCCGCCATCGGAATCGTTGCTTTCCTCTTCCTGCGAAAACTCTGCAACGCCCTCCTCGGTGCCACGTTCGACATCGGCACCGGCTACGGCCGTATCTTCGCAGGCCCTGTTGGCGTCCTCATCGGCCTTGTTCCCCTCATACTGATTCTTGTTTTTTCCATCTCCGCCCTCCGGGCCTACGCCACCCTCGCCGAAATCAAACACACCGACGACTGCGTCGCCGAATTCACGCGCGCATATGCTGCCGTCCCTTTCGGTGAGGAAACCCCGCCGCCACCCCAGTATCCAACCCTGTCCGCAAGCGTAAACTTCCGCAATAACGCCGAAAGCTTCCCTCAACTCATCAAATACCTCGACCGCATCGACCCCATTAGCCCCGCCGCCCGTCGCAATCTGGCAAACCTCATTGTCATCTCGAAAAATACCGAACTCTTCGCCCGCCTCGGAGATTCCCATCGCGTCTCCACCCTCCTCGCCGTTCCCGAAATCGAGGACGCCTTCCGCGATCCCGTCGTCCTCCACCTTCGAAACAAGTCTGACTACACTGCCCTCCTCAAACACCCGAAAATCATCCAAGCCGCCGCCCTCCCCGAGACAGAATCCGAACTTCAGCAGATCGATTTCTCCGTCATTCTTCCCAAACTCCTCACCCCCATCGCCTCTCAAAGCACCGGCGCATGACGGTTCCTGAGTTTCATCTTGCCCAGTCCAACCCCCGGGTGCCTCTTTCCCGAATTCGAGAAATAAATCTCGCGTTTCCCGTTTCCCCCATTTCAAACACTCCATGAAATACATCCCCTCCATCGGCCTCGAAGTCCACTGCCAGATCCGCTCTCGCACCAAAATGTTCTGCAACTGCCCCGCCCAATACGGACAACCCCCTAACACACTCACTTGCCCCGTCTGCCTCGGACTCCCCGGAGCCCTCCCCGTCCTCAACGAGTTTGCGATTCAAAAAACCATTATCGCTGGATTGCTCCTTGGCTGCACCATTCCCGAAATCACCAAATGGGACCGTAAAAGCTACTTCTACCCCGATATGCCAAAAAATTTCCAACTCTCCCAATTCGACCAACCCCTCTGCGATGGCGGAGGTGTCCCTCTGTATGACCTAGCATACCCAAAGGACGCCCAGAAGACTATCGCGAACCCCGGTAAAAGCGTCGCCCTCACCCGCATCCATCTCGAAGAAGATGTCGCCAAATCCACCCATCACTCCAATCACTCCACCATCGATTTCAACCGCGCCGGGACCCCCCTCATGGAAATCGTCTCCGAACCTGAAATCGATTCTCCCGAAGAAGCAGTCGCCTATCTCAATTCCCTGCGCCAAATCCTCGTCTACGGAAACATCTCCGACGCCGATATGGAAAAGGGCCAGCTCCGATGCGACGTCAATATCTCCGTCCGTCCCGAAAACACGGAAACCCTCGGTGCCAAGATCGAACTTAAAAATCTAAACTCCACCTCCGCCGTCCGGCGCGCCCTCAAATACGAAATCAAACGACAAACCCAGGCCCTCGAAGAAGGCCGCACCCAAGAGATTATCCAATCAACCCGCCGCTGGGACGACGACCAAGGGATCACCACCGAAATGCGCACGAAGGAAGATGCCCACGATTATCGATACTTCCCTGAACCTGACCTCCTCCCCGTTCATACTAAGAAATACCTCGAAACCGCATCCCAATCGCTCCCCGAACTCCCGCACCAAAAAATCGCTAGATTCGAAGCCGATTACCAAATCACTCACTACGACGCCTCTGTCCTGGCCGCGGATCAAGCCCTCGCCCAATACTTCGAGGATACCCTCGCCACTGCCAATTCGCTCTCCCCAAAGAAAGCGGCAAATTTCATCATCAATTCTCTCCTCGGTGCCCTAAACGAACGCGACGCCACCATCGCCACTTGCCCGCTTCCCCCCAAGTCTCTCTCCTCTCTCCTCACCCTCATTGAATCCGGTCAGGTCTCCAATAACCAAGCCAAAGAAGACCTCCTTCCTGACCTCTTCAAAAATCCCCATCAAGACCCCGTCGCCCTCGCAAAGGAAAAAGGCTTCGAGCCCGCCGACACCGGTGCCATCGATGCCTTTGTCGATGAAGCCATCGCCGCACACCCCGATAAAGTCGCGGAAATAAAAGCCGGCAACGAAAAACTACTCAACTTCCTAACCGGCCAAGTTATGAAGGCATCCAAAGGAAAAGCAAATCCTAAACTAGTCACCGCTGCCCTCCGCGGAAAACTCCTTTGATCGCATCGCGCGCACCGCTTTCACAATAATCCCCGCCCCTCCCACGAAAAACAACATCGGAAACCACACGGTGTAGAGCGACGCTTTCGTGCTCTTTTTTAAAATAGCCACTTCCGGAGCACTCGGGTTCACCCAACACCGAACCTCACTCCCCACCGGATTTTGCTCCACCCATTTTTCTACCTTCTCCCGATGCCCGCTCACAACCCCACCCAAACGCGTCACCCGCTCCGAAACATATCGCTCGCCGCCAAATTCATACGCATAGCCGATCACAAGACGATATCGCGGACGACCCGTCTCACGATGCAAATACTCCTCCATTCCCGATGCCAGCACCGTTGACGTCGTCTCCACCCAGTCATCCAGCTCAGTCGCCCGATGCCACGCCCAGATGAGGTACCCCGCAGCCAAACCACCCATCGCCATCAAGGCCACCCCTACCAAAACCGGAATCATCACATGACCAACTTTCATCTCCCCACCCCCGACCCGCTGTCGCGCCACAACCGATAAATTAGTTTCCATTCCTGTCCATTCGTGGTTTCGCAATCCACAGCAACGGATTACCATACGCCATGAGCAATCTCTCAGATCAAATCATGGACGATATTAAGGACGCCATGAAGGCCAAAGACACCGTCGCCCTCACCGTCCTCAGAGCCCTCAAGTCCGCCATCAAATACGCCGCCATCGAACAGGGCGGCGCCGATGCCGTGCTCAATGAAACCGACTCACTCGCCGTGATCCGCAAACAAATCAAACAACGTCAGGACTCCATCCAAAGCTACAAGGAAGGCGGACGCCAGGACCTCGCCGATAGCGAAGCCGCCGAAATCGCCGTTCTCGAAAAATATCTCCCCGCATCTCTCAGCGACGACGAAATAACCGCGCTCGTCGATGCCAGTATCTCCGAAATCGGAGCCACCTCGAAAAAAGAAATGGGTGCCGTCATGAAACTCCTCCAGGAGAAAGCAGCCGGCCGCGCCGATAACAAAATCCTCTCACAAAAAGTAATGGAGAAGCTCTCCTGATCGTTTGCACCAATCAGCGAATATGATCTTCGCCTCTCCCCTCGCTGAGTGACCGCTGCGCTTCAAATCTACCCATGACCACCGCCGCCATCATCGTCGCCGCTGGCTCCTCCTCACGTATGGGCTTCGATAAAATATTCGCCCGCCTGGACGGGCACCCCGTACTCCAATACTCCGTCGATGCCTTCCACAATTGTCCCAGTGTTGATCATATTTTGATCGTCACTCAGGAATCCAACTTCGACCGCATCAATCCATGGATTCAGTCAGGACTCTATTCCAAGCTCATGACACCTGTCCCCGGCGGAGATAAACGCTCCCTCTCCGTCAGCGCCGGTCTCAACGCTCTTCCCCCAGATACCAGCATTGTCGCCGTCCACGACGGGGCACGCCCGCTGATCACCCCGGACCAAATCTCCGCCTGCATCCACAAGGCCCAGGAATCCGGAGCAGCAGTCTCAGCCCACCCCATCGTGGATACTGTCAAACGCACCAATCACCGAAGAATAGTCAGCGAGGGAATCGATCGTGACGGGCTCTGGGCTATGGAAACTCCTCAGGTTTTCAAAACCGCCATCCTCCGCAACGCATACGATAAAGTCCTTGCCGAAGAAATCCCCGTCACCGACGAAACGTCGGCCGTCGAACTCACCCGCACACCCGTCCATGTGGTCGCGAACCCCCACGCTAATCATAAGATTACCTACCCTCAAGACCTCGACCTCGCTCACATCATTCTTGGCCAACGTAACCCCTAAATCACTCGACCTGTTCGAGCTCAAGAGCCAATCGCGTCGACTTTCGTGACCCAATGAACACCACCTACAACCTCACTAAACTCCCCAACGGAGCCACGATCGCCACCGCTGCCATGCCCCACATGGAAAGCGTCTCCATCGGCGTCTGGTCCGCTGTCGGCGCCCGCCACGAACCCACCCGTCAAAAAGGGATCGCTCACTTCACCGAGCACCTCCTCTTCAAAGGCACTCAAAAACGCTCCGCTCGCCGACTCATCAACGACGTCGAATCCGTCGGGGGCTCCGTCAATGCCTTCACCACCCACGACCACACCTGCTACTACGCCAAAGGACCCGCCACCAAATTCAATCGTCTTACCGACGTCCTTCTCGATATGTATCGCTGCTCAACCTTCCCCGAATCAGAAATCAATCGCGAACGCGAAGTCATCGAGGAAGAAATTGTCATGTATCGCGAACAACCCTCGCAACACGTCGATGACCTCCTTGGAGCCACCTGCTGGAACCGACATCCTCTCGGGGCCCTCATCACCGGTACCCCAGACTCCATCAGTCGCCTTCATCGTAACGATTTCCTCAACTTCACGTCGCGATATTACCAGGCCCGCAATACCACCATCGCTGTCGCCGGAAAAATCGATCACGAAAAAATTGTCCGTCGGGTCACTCCCGCCCTCGCCAACATGCCTCGAGGCCAAAAACCACGCTTCAAAAGATTCGAGACCGCTCAAGCATTTCGCGGCCCCCGCATTCACATCGAAACCCGTCCCATTGAACAAACTCACCTTGCTCTCGCCTTCCACGCCTGCCACCGACGGGATCCCGATCGCTTCGCACTCAAAGTCCTCAACGTCATCCTCGGAGAAAACATGTCCTCTCGACTCTTCCAGCAAGTCCGCGAAAAACGAGGCTTCTGCTACGAGATTAGCAGCGCCGTCCATCTCCTCGAAGATACCGGTATCTGGCAACTCTACGCCGGCCTCGACACCGACAAAGTCACTCGAACCCTTGATATTATCTGGAAGGAACTGCGTCGCATCTCCCTCACCCCACCCTCCGAAAAAGAAGTTCGCGAAGCATGCGACTACACCATCGCACGCTCACGGGTCTCCCTTGAGTCGACCTACCAGCAAATGATGTGGACCGGCGAATCCACGCTCACCTTCGAGGAAATTGTGGAACCGCAAACCGCGTGGAATCAAATCAACCGCGTTACCCCTGCAAAAATTCAAAAACTCGCCGCCCGGATTTTCCGCCCCCGCCGCCTCTCCATAGCTCTCATCTCGCCGTCTCTCACTAAAAAGGATGTCCGGCAAACCATCCGCCTTGCGTGACTTTCTCACAAGCACTCTCTCTGCTCTCACATCTTGGTCGCGACGATCTGCTTGATCCTTCAAGACTCACCCTCCAAAACCCTCGCATCCCATGCACCCAACCGCACAAAATTGATAGCATTTCCCAAACGCCTGTCTTAAGGTCCTCCCCCACGTCCGGAG
>JBCDBW010000168.1:0-6701 GCA_039182965.1 Verrucomicrobiota bacterium | reverse complement strand
TCAACGCATTCAAAGGCAACGATATCCCCTTAAGTCGAAGGGAGTGATCACGAGAGAGCGAGCTACCAAACAATCGCCAGAGCTCCGCGCAGCCCACGAAGAGTAACTCTGGAAGTGCCTGATCAACCACAGTGGATAGTCGCGTGAGCGCACCGCAATAGAATCGCCACGCATGAAAAGACGCATATTTTTGATTTCTCCATCTGAAACATTTGTTTCAAAGTTGTTCGAACAACCCTCCCCGCCGTGATCGACGCCCATCACCACCTCTGGGTCTACTCCCAAGAGGAATACGCCTGGATTCCCGAAGGCTCGCCCCTCACCCAAGATTTCCTCCTCCTCGAACTGGAAGCCGCCACCAAAGCCGCCGGTGTCGAAGGCACGGTCGCCGTCCAGGCCCGCCAGTCGCTTGAGGAATCCGGTTGGCTCCTCGAACTCGCCGATAAATCAGACGCCATTAAAGGTGTCGTCGGGTGGGCCCCCCTCATCGAGGAAAACGTCGCCACTTCCCTAGCACCCTTCGCTTCCCAAGAAAAATTCAAAGGCGTCCGCCACGTCCTCCAGGGAGAACCCGATGAATACTTCCTCCGCGATGACTTCCACCGCGGCCTCTCTCTCCTACCCGGCCTCGACCTCTCATACGATCTCCTCCTCGTCCAACGCCAACTCCCCGTCGCCACCCAGCTCGTCGACCGCCAACCCAATCTCCCCATCATTGTCGATCACATCGCCAAACCCGAAATCCAACCCGGTCGCGTCGAGCCCGAATGGACATCCCAAATGCGGGAACTCGCCCGCCGCGACAACATCATCGGCGTCAAATTCTCCGGCGTCGTCACCGAGTTCCCCGACGACACCCCGATCGATCCCGATACCATCCACGCCTATTTCGAGGAATCGCTAAACATCTTCGGCTCCGACCGCCTCATGTTCGGCACCGATTGGCCCGTCTGCCTCCTCCGCATCGATGACTATCGAAACTGGGCCGACACCGTGCGCAGCCTCGCCTCACCCCTCTCCGAAGACGAACAATCCCAAATCCTCACCACCAACTGCCAAAACGTCTACCACTTGTGACCTCACGCAGAGACAGCCACCTTGGATACACCTTTCCATAAAATGAAACCATTCCTCCTGACCCTAACTCTCCTTATAGTCCTCACGCTAACGGCTTCCATCGCCGCAGCCCAGTCGCATCAGGATCAAGCGGAATCTGCCAGTCCGGCTCGGACCTTCCCGAATTTGATTATTTTCCTCGTCGATGACATGGGCTGGACCGACTGCGGCGTCTACGGCTCCGATCTCTACGAAACACCGAACATCGACAAGTTCGCCACCCAAAGTATGCGCTTCACCAACGCATACGCCCACCCCCTCTGTTCCCCCAGCCGCGCCTCCATCATGACCGGCCAGGAAGAATCACGCCACGGCATCACGTCCGCCACCGGTCACCAACCACCCAAACCACCAGGACCCCAAGTCTTCCCCGAACGCACGTCCCCAAACCAACCCTTCCGCCTCCCCGTCAGCAAAAATTACCTCGACCCCGACACCGTGACCCTCGCCGAAGTCCTCCGCGACGCCGGATACCACACCGCCCACATGGGCAAATGGCACCTCGGCCTCACCCCGCCCCATTGGCCCGATCAACACGGCTTCCAAACCACTTTCCATTCCGCCCCCGATCCCGGCCCCCCAAACTCCACCTACTTCGCCCCTCACAAAATCAACCCCGACGGCGAACCCTCTTCCCAACACCGCGTCGGAAACATCGTCGACGGCCCCGATGGCGAACACATCGCCGATCGCCTCACCGAAGAAGCGGTCCAATACATCAAGAAACACAAAGACAAACCGTTCTTCCTCAACCTCTGGCAATACTCCGTTCACGGCCCCTGGGAAGCAAAAGAGGAATACATCAAGGCCTACGCCAAAAAAATCGATCCCGACGCCAACCACACAAACCCGGTCATGGCCGCGATGCTCCAGTCCATGGACGAAAGCCTCGGACGCATCATGACCACCCTCGAAGAACTCGAGATCGCCGATAACACGATCATCGTCTTCTTCTCCGACAACGGCGGCAACGTCCACAGCATGGCCGAAGCCGAACAACTCAAGAATCTCGCCAACCCCAAAAACCGCTCCCACGACCTCACGAAAATTTACAACCAATACGCCGGCTTCCAGGTGCCCACGAACAACACCCCCCTCCGCGAAGGCAAAGCCAAACTCTACGAAGGGGGCGTGCGCGTCCCCCTCATCATCCGCTGGCCCGAAAGAATCCCCGCCGGCACGGTGAGCGATGCGATCGTCAATAATATCGACCTCTACCCCACCCTCCTCGACCTCGTGGATGTCCCACTCCCCGAGAACCACGTCGTCGACGGCATATCCATCGCCGCCGTCCTCACCGAAAACGCGGAACCCCCGCGCGACACGAGCTTCAGCTGGTTCCCCCACCAACGCCCCGGCATCGCCGTCCGCAAAGGCGATTGGAAACTCATCCGCCGCTTCAAAGAAGACCCCGCCCGTTACGAAGGCCTCGTCGAACTCTTCAACCTAAAAGACGACATCGGCGAATCCAACAATCTCGCCAAAGAAAAACCCGAACTCGTCGCCGAACTCGGAAAACTCATCGACGATCACTTCGCGCAAACCGGCGGCCTCTACCCGGAACCCAATCCAGATTACAACGCCCAAGCCGCCGCCAAAGCAAACGCAGCCAAACGCTCCCCCACCGCCGGCCTCGTCCCGAAATTCTGCACGATCGAAACCATCGACGGCGCCATCCGCGTCACCCCCGAGAGCCGTAAACCCTTCCTCGGCTCCGGCCGCGTCAAACTCTTTGGGCCCCTCACCCTGAATCTCCGCGCCCGCAGCGTCAGCGGCAAGGGCGGCGCCGGCCAAATCCAATGGAAAACAGACGAACAAGAAGAGTTCCCGCCCGACTCTCAAACCACGCCCTTCGAGCTCGCCCCCGGTAAAGACTGGCAGGACTTCGAAATCAACGTCCCCATCAAAGGAAAAGCCGGCCTCCTCCGCATCTATCTCCCCGGCGCCGAAGCCACCGATTTCCAAGCCATCACATGGAGCAAAGACGGCCAAAGCCCCGTATCCTGGGACTTCTCAAAACTCGCCCCATAAGGCTTC
Organism: Verrucomicrobiota bacterium; assembly: GCA_039182965.1. GTDB lineage: Bacteria > Verrucomicrobiota > Verrucomicrobiia > Verrucomicrobiales > DEV007 > JBCDBW01. The sequence goes on along the minus strand of JBCDBW010000168.1, from coordinate 3,548 downwards.
GCCCGGATCGGAGTTGATCATCCTCTTTCCAGGAAACATATTACCCCCCTGCCCCCGTTACTAGTGTTGGAGGGGAAGCCGTTCGGTTCCCGCGTCATCATGAATCGAAAAGTCATCGCCATCACGCTCTGGATCACGCTCGCCGCCGTGTCCTTCGCCCTTGGCTGGTTTCTGCGACCCGCTACTCTCAACGACACTGCGGCGCACTCCGACGCCACGCCCATCGGTAAGTCCACCACCACTCTCTCCATCCTCGATACCGAATACGGCTCCTCACAAAATCTCGACGCGAACGATCCCGCTTCGAGCGCGGCCGGCGGAGCCGCCGGCCCACGGGGCGCCCTCTCCACCACCGACATCGATCAGATCGGCCAAACCTTCAAAGAATCGCTCGACCCCATCGAACGCCGCCGCGCCTTCTCACAGCTCCTCGACGGCCTCACCAACGAAAACGCCCTCGAAATTCGTTCCCAGCTCGAACACCTCCGCGACGAAAGTCCCGAGTTCCGCGAGTTCCATTTCGCCTGGGGCAAAATCGGCGGAGAAGAAGCCGTCCTTCACGGCGCCGATACTCCCGAGACCGACATGGCCGCCACCATCGCCGGATGGGCCAGCGCCAGCCCCGACGCCGCTCTCCAGTGGCTCGAAACTCTCAAGATGGTCGACAACCCCGACTTCGAATACCTCCTCAAAGATCGCGGCTCCGATCCAGAGCGCCTCACGGGCCTCTTTGCCACCGGAATCGTCCAAGGACTCGCGATCTCCGACTCTCGCAAAGCCACCGATTTCGTCGTCAGCATGGCCGACACCAAACCAGGACGTGCCGAAGACCTCATCGGCATCGTTACCAATAACGTCCTCCGCTCACAGTCTCCCACCGAAGCCGCTGCATGGGCCGAAACCCTGCCCGAAGGCGCCATCCAGTCAGAAGCCATGGGACGCATCGCCGGCTCGCTCGCCCGCGAAGACCCCGCCGCCGCCGCCGAATGGGCCACCGAATTCGTCTACCAGGAAAAAGGAGGCCGCATCGTCTACGGAATCGCCAATCAATGGGCACGCGAAGACAGCGCCGCCGCCGCCAATTGGCTCCAATCCCTCGGCGACGAGGCCCCCGGCCGGAACGGCGCCTTCTATAACACCTTCGAACGATGGGCCGGCAATGACCCCGTCGCCGCCAGCCAATTCCTCACCGACATGCCCACTTCCGAAGAACGAGACGCCGCCATCTCCGGCCTCGTCAGCCGACACCGCTGGGAAGACCCCGTCTCCGCCATCGTCTGGGCCGATTCCATCTCCTCGGAAAAACAACGGCTCGAAACCATCACCCGCGCCGGCCAAGCCTGGACTCGCCTCGACCCAAACGCCGCCGCCGAGTGGGCCGTTAGCTCCGGCCTTCCCGAAAAACTTCAAAAAGCCATCATCAACCCCCCAAAAAGAGGAAGACGATAACGAAAGCCATGAAGCGCTTCCATCCCATCCACCTGGTCGGGCTATGCGTAACCGGCGCTTCCTTCGCTCTCGGATGGGCTCTCAATCATCCTCCCTCAAAACAAAGCCCGGCACCCACATACTCTAACCAAGCCACAAGCGAAGTCGCGTCCTTCGATTCCCTCCACCTCAACTCCCTTTCCTCAGACGCATCCTCCTCCGCCTCCTCAGCGGGCGCCGACCACAACCCTGCCCTCGCCGGTCCCCTCACCGATTCCAAGATCGAAAAACTCGGCGCCCTCTTCCGCACCTCCCGCGACCCCGCCGAACGCCACGCCGCCTTCCTCCAACTCATCAGCGGTCTTACCCCGGAAAATGCCGAGAAAATCCGGAGTCAAGTCGCATACCTCAACCCGAATAGCCGCGAGTTCCAACAATTCCACTTCGCCTGGGGCAAAGTCGCCGGCGCCCAAGCCGTGATGTTCGGCGCCACGACCGATGCCCCCGACATGGCCCCCGCCCTCGCCGGCTGGGCCAGCGCAGAATCACAAGTCGCCATCCAATGGTTCCAATCGCTCGACCTGGTGAACGACCCCGCCTTCGATCCTCTCCTCAAAGACCGCAAGATCCCCCCCGGAGAGCTCAAAGACTACCTCGTCAGGGGACTCATGGAGGGCCTCGCCGCCGCCGACCTCAGTATCGCCGCCGATTTCGCCTACGACCTAAATACCCAAAACCGCGACCGAGCCAAGATCGCCATGCAACACCTAACCGAGCGCGTCATCAAAGACTTCGGCCTCGATATCGCCATCGATTGGTCTCAAACCCTCGCCGAAGGCCGCATGCAAGGCGCCGCTACCGAACGCGTGGCCTCGACCATCGGCAAAAATGATCCCGCCGCCGCCCTCGCCTGGGCCGAAAGTCTCGGTCTCGAAAATGGCGGTGGTCCCGCCCTCAGCGCCGCTTACGCCTTCCGCACCAACGGCCGGGGCGGCGATCCACGCGCCACCTCCGTCGCCGTCGACAACATGCCCCCTTCCCTCACCCGCGACTTCGCCATCAACGGCTTCACCGCCGCCCTTAGATGGTCCGACCCCGAAGGCGCTGTCATCTGGGCCCAGGAAATCCAAAACCCGCACATCCGCGACGCCGCCGTCGTCCGCGCCGCCGAAACCTTCTTCGAAACCAACCCCGCCGCCGCCAACCAATGGCTCAACTCCGCCTCCCTCCCCAAAACCACCGTCGATAGTATCTCTGCCGCCGTCCCCTTCCTTCAACGCAGCGCCCTACTCAACGAACTCCGCAAGCGTTAATTCCCACCAAAGAGTTCACCCGCCCCGACAGGCCCCGCGCCTCACCCCCCCACCCAAAGCGCTTCCCCCCTTGCCTTTATTGTAGGGCAGGCGCTCCGCCTGCCGTCCCACGACGCCCCCACTCCCTATCATCACACCCATATTCGCCAGAAGCCCGGAGAACGGACCTCCAGGTCCGTTGCCTCACGCCCACTCACACTCCTCCTCGAACGGCTGACTACGTGAATCCTCAATCGTTCAAATGCAACCAACCAGCACGTATACCTTCGTGCGCGATGAGTCGACTATCACGTAATAGAACCAATGCTGGTCGTCGTCCCACGCCCGGTATTGCTTTGCACCAATCCACGTGGAAAAGTCAGGGCAACCCGCGAGGGGCGAAACCGACGTGCCAAACATCCCCTCCCTACCAAAGCGCTCGTCCTCCGCTAAATTCATTTCGGCAATGATTCGATCAACCTCATCCGGTGTGGTCTCGAAGTAGTAAGTATCCGAAAAGTCCCCAATTCCTCCACCGCTGAAACGGAAGTGCAGATTCTTGACGTTCTGCGGCAACTCTGTTTTCGCGAAACTCTTGAATCGCTGCGGCGCGGACGGCGGGTAAAAAGCAAGACTCCAAAGGAACATAAGAAACACCAATACCGCCGGTGCAAGAACCCACTGGGTCCGAAATCGTCTCCACTTCCGCCAGCGATAAAGCCCCAAGATAAGGAGGCTCCATGGAAGAACGTACACAATCCACACAAACCCAAAGATGAAGACGTGGAAAACACCGTTCAGAAACCCATAAATAGGATCACTCCAACG
>JBCDBW010000167.1:0-6899 GCA_039182965.1 Verrucomicrobiota bacterium | reverse complement strand
GGGCCGGTTGCGGGTTTGGGATCGGTGAACGGGGACTCTTTGACGGCGGCTTATCTGACGGGGGCAAAGTCGATTCCGGTGCCTGAGAAGCGGCGCAAGGCGAAGCAGTGGCTCCGTGTGCAAGGCGCTCGACAGCACAACCTGAAAGGAATCGATGTGAAGATTCCGCTGGGCGTGTTTTGTGCGGTGAGCGGTGTATCGGGTTCGGGGAAGTCGACGCTCGTACATAAAGTATTGTATGAGAACATGATACGGCTGAAGGGGGAGCGGACCGAGGAAGAGCCGGGGAGAGTGAAGGCGATTGTGGGGGCGGACGATGTGGGGCGGGTTGTGATGGTGGATCAGTCGCCGTTGTCGCGCACGCCGCGGTCCACGCCGGCGGTGTATACGGGGGCTTTTGATTTGATTCGGAGGTTATTTTCGGAGACGGAGGATGCCAAGGCGCAGGGGATGTTGCCGGGGTTTTTCTCTTTCAACAGCGGGGCGGGGCGTTGCGAGCGGTGTTGGGGCACGGGGTATGAGAAAGTGGAGATGCAGTTCCTGAGCGATTTGTATGTGGTGTGTCCGGAGTGTGAGGGGAAGCGATATCAGGCGGCGGCGATGACGGTGAAGTTGGGCGGGAAATCGATCTGCGATGTTTTGGAGATGACAACATCGGAAGCAATCGGGTTTTTTGCGGAGATGGAGGGCAAGACCGCGGCGCGTGTGGTGAGTGCGTTGCGTCTGGTGGATGATGTGGGGATGGGGTATCTGCGGCTGGGACAGCCTCTCAATACCTTGAGCGGTGGGGAGTCACAGCGACTGAAGCTTGTTGGTCATTTGTTAGAAGCGAATGGAAAGACGAACAAGAGTCCGTCGCAAAGCCGGAGCCGAGACTTGCTGATTTTTGATGAGCCGACAACGGGCCTTCATTTTGATGATGTACGAATGTTGTTAGCGGTGTTCGAGCGGCTGGTGGCGGAGGGGAACAGTATCCTGGTAATCGAGCACAATCTGGAGGTTCTGAAGAGCGCCGACTATCTGATTGATTTGGGGCCGGAAGCGGGAAGCGATGGCGGCGAGGTGGTGGTATGTGGGACGCCTGAGGAAGTGGCGGAGTGTGAGGAATCGCATACGGGAGCGGCGTTGGCGCAGTCCTTGTCGGTGGAGCGTTATTCGTTGATGGAGAGGGGTAACGGGGCGTTGCGTGTGGCGGAGGAATCGGCGGGGGAGGAGGATGACGGGGCGATTCGGGTGTATGGGGCGCGGGAGCACAATTTGAAGGACATCGATGTGGCGATTCCTCGGGATGAATTGGTTGTGGTGACGGGATTATCGGGTTCGGGGAAGTCGACCTTGGCGTTTGATATTTTGTTTGGGGAAGGGCAGCGGCGGTTCTTGGACAGCATGTCTCCGTATGCGCGGCAGTTTGCCGAGCAATTGGAGAAAGCGGATATCGATCATGTCACGGGTTTACCGCCGACCGTGGCGATTGAGCAGCGGGTGACGCGCGGGGGTGGGAAGTCGACGGTGGCGACCGTGACCGAGGTCTATCATTTTTTGAGGTTATTGTTTGCCAAATTGGGGACGCAGTTTTGTCCGGAGTGCGAGGTGGCGGTGGAGAAGCAGAGTGTGAGTGCGATTGTGGAAGCGGTGCGGCAGGCGGCGGCGAAGGCGGGGAAGAGCGGGGTGAAGTTGCAAGCGCCATTGATCAAGGCGCGGAAGGGTTTCCACACGGAAGTGGCGCGTTGGGCGGGTTCGAAGGGATACGAGGAATTGTGGGTGGACGGGAAGTATCGTGCGGTGGGCGGGTTTGAGAAGCTTGAGCGGTTCAAGGAGCACAGCATTGATGTCGTGATTGCCACCGTGCGGAAGGGAGATGCGGTGACGGAGGTGAGGGAGTGGGTGGAGCAGGCCCTGCGTCATGGGAAGGGAACGGCGCGACTGGCGGGGACGGGTGAGGGGTTCACGGTTTTAAGTTCGGAGATGAGTTGTCCGGGCTGCGGGCGGGCGTTTGAGGAGTTGGATCCGCGCTTGTTCTCTTATAATTCGCCGCACGGGTGGTGTGAGGACTGTCGGGGGTATGGGCAGGTGCGGCGGACGCCGAAGTGGTTCTCCGACAAGGATTCGGATTCGATGCTGGAGGCGGAAGTGAAGGAAGAAATGCGAATGGAGCGGGCGGATGCCGAGGAGCTGGTGGAATGTCCGAGTTGTGCGGGGGCGCGCATCAACGAGGTGGCGCGCGCGGTGGAAGTTCAGGGAATCCGGATTGGAGAATTGGCGGCATTATCAGTGCGGGAAGCGGCAAAAGTAGTGGCTTCGTTAGGATTCAAAGGGGCGCAGAAAGTGATTGCCCGGGATATTTTGCGGGAGATTGCGCAGCGGCTGCGGTTCATGGAGGAAGTGGGGTTGGGGTATTTGACCTTGGATCGGTCGGCGAAGACTTTGTCGGGTGGAGAGTCCCAGCGGATTCGTTTGGCGGCGCAATTGGGATCGAATTTGCGCGGGGTGCTTTATGTTTTGGACGAGCCGACGATCGGGCTGCATCCGCGGGACAACCGCGCCTTGCTCGACACGCTCACTTCGTTGCGTGACCAGGGTAATTCGTTGCTAGTGGTAGAGCATGACGAAGACACCATGCGGGAGTCGGATCGGATCATTGATCTGGGGCCGGGCGCGGGTTCGTTGGGCGGGGAAGTTGTGGCGCAGGGCACGTGGGCGCAGATTCAGAGGCAGAAGGGATCGGTCACCGGTCAGTATTTGAAGGATCCGATGCGGCATCCGATGCGCGGGGAGCGACGGAAGGTGCCGGGGAAACGGGCGAAGGCGGGGTGGTTGCGGGTGAAGAGTGCGTCGGCGAACAACTTGAAGGGAATCGATGTCGACATTCCGTTAGGGTGTTTGACGGTGATCTGCGGGATCTCGGGATCTGGGAAGAGCAGTTTGATGCGAGGGGTGATCGAGCCGGGTGTTAAGGCTGAGTTAAAGGCAAAGGGCAGGGGTAAGAGCACGGGGAAGAAGACGTGGAAAACGATGAGTGGGGTGGGGGAGATTGAGGCGGTGTATGAGGTGGATCAGTCGCCGATCGGGAAAACTTCGCGTTCGACACCGGCGACTTATGTGAAAGTTTTTGATGATATTCGAAAGTTATTTGCGCAGGTGCCGACGGCGCGGATGCGGGGGTATACCGCGAGCAGATTTTCGTTCAACACAGAAGGGGGGCGGTGTGAGAGCTGCGAGGGCAATGGCGAGATCAAATTGGAAATGACCTTTATGCCGACGAGTTACGTTCCGTGCGAGGATTGTCATGGGATGCGGTATAACGAGCCGACGCTGGAGGTTGAGTATAATGGGAAGAACATCGGGGAAGTGATGAAGATGACGATTGGGGAGGCGGCGACCTTTTTTGAGTCGAACCCGAAGATCAGCCGGACGCTAGGGTTAATGAAGGATACGGGCCTGGGGTATCTGACCCTGGGGCAGCCGAGTCCGACTTTGAGTGGCGGGGAAGCGCAGCGGATCAAGCTGGTGACGGAGTTGACGCGGGGGATTGGGCGGAGTCAGAATGCGCGGATTCGCCAAAACCGGAAGCCGAAGGGGAATTTGTATTTGATTGAGGAACCGTCGATTGGGCTGCACATGGCGGATGTCCGGAAATTGTTGGAAGTATTGCAGCGATTGGTCGATGAGGGGAACACCGTGGTTGTTATTGAGCACAATCTGGACATTATTGCGGAAGCGGACTGGGTCTTAGAGATTGGGCCGGAGGCCGGGGAGGAGGGCGGGGAAGTGGTCGTGACGGGGAGTGTTGAGGATGTGGTGAGGTGCGAGGAGAGTCGGACGGCGGAGTTTTTGGGACCGCTGGTTGGGGTGGGTGGGGAGTCTTAGGATTGTTGATGGGGAGGGGTGTCGCGGGGCGAGACTGGGCTTCGGTGGGAGGACGCGGGGCGGCTTTCCCCTCAACTCGGTCCTCTCCCCCAGCGGAGAAGGAGTCTTTGGCGGGGGAACTTATTGTATGTGAGAGAGCTTTCCGGGAGGCAGCGGAGCGGGCCGGGCGCGGAGTTGGACGGGGCGGGTTTTTGGGGGATTATTACATCGGGAATCGAGAATATGGAACACGGGATGATGAAGTTTGAAATATGGGCGTGTGGATGCCTGAATGCGGAAAGGGATTTTTTAAAATGAAGAAGGGTTTGATTGCATTTGTTGTTGGCATGTTCATATCGGTAGGGATTTGTTTTGGGGAGGCCGATAGGCCTAACATTGTCTTTATGTTGGTGGATGATATGGGGGCGGGGGATTTGTCTTGTTATGGGGCGCCGGATGTCGCGACGCCGCGAATTGATGATTTGGCGGCGGAGGGTGTGCGTTTTACGCAATTTTATGCGATGGGGCCGGAGTGTACGCCGTCACGGACGGCGATTTTGACGGGGCGATATCCACAGCGGGCGGGAGGGATGGAGTGTGCGATCGGGACGGGTGATGTGGGGCGATATGACGACGCGATTCGGTTGGCGGAGACGGGGGATTTGGGGTTACCGCCGGAGCAGGCCGTGCTGGTGCCGGGGTTGAAGGCGGCAGGATATGCGAACGTGATTTTTGGGAAATGGCATTTGGGGTATGACCAGGAGAAGTTCAGTCCGCTCGACCAAGGCTTTGACGAGTTTTACGGATTTTTGGGGGGAAACGTGGATTATTTTCGGCATGTGGAGTTATCCGAGATACCGGTGATGTATCGGGATCGAGAGCTTGCGGAGGAGCGGGAAGGGTATATGACGCATTTGATTACCGATGACGCGGTGGGTTTCATTGAGAGGGAGCACGAGAGACCCTTATTTCTGTATGTGCCCTTCAGCACGCCTCATTTTCCGTTTCACGGTCCGGAGGATGATCCGGGGGGATTGTTGCCGGCTGATCAGTGGACAGTGGGCGAGCGGGACGCGTATGTGCGTATGTTAGTCGATATGGATGAAAGTGTGGGGCGGATTTTGGATGCGCTGGACGCGGCGGGGTTGAAGGAGGATACGCTCGTGGTGTTTGCGAGTGATCATGGGGCGATGGTGCCTGGTATCAATGCGCCGTTTCGGGATTACAAGGGGACTTTGTTTGAGGGGGGCATTCGTGTGCCTTGTATAGCGCGGTGGCCGGGGAAGATACCGGCGGGAGTGGAATCGTCACAAGTGGGGACCTTGATGGATCTGACGGTGTCGTTTTTGGATGTGGCGGGGGCGACCGTACCGGATGGCGGGGAGTTGGACGGGGTGGATATCCTGGCGAAGGTGGTGGCGGGGAGGGCGGACGAGGATCGGGAACTGTATTGGCGGTCGAAGCGTGGGGAGCGGACATGGTGGGCGATGCGGGACGGTGACTGGAAGTATGTGAAGCGGGATGATGGCGGGACGGTGGATGAGTGGCTATTTGAATTGGCATCGGATGAAGGGGAAGCCCGGGACTTGAGGGGCGATAACGAGGAACGGCTCGAGGCAATGAAGCGTGACTTGGCAGAATGGGAGTCGCAGGTGCAAGCGGTGCGGTGAACGGTTTCGTTGGTTTTTCGGCTCGTTCGTGGGAAGGCAGGGGTCGGAGGACTGCGCTTCGCCAGGGGCTGAGCGCTTCGGATTTTTTTGTCTGGCATTTGATCACTGGACGAAAGTGAGGTCGTGATGGGATGGGACGCGGGCCATTATTTGAAGTTTGAGGATGAGCGGACACGACCGATCTATGATTTGGTGGGAGCGATAGGATTGGATGGGCCCAAGCGGATTGTTGATCTGGGCTGCGGGCCCGGGAACAGCACCCAAGTGTTGAAGGAACGCTGGCCCGGGGCACGAGTGATCGGTGTGGATTCTTAGGAGGCAATGTTAGATCGGGCGCGGGCGGAGTATCCGGTAGGCGAGTGGGTATTGGGCGATTTGATGGATTGGGGGGGAGCCGAGAAGGAGGCGTTTGATTTGGTGTTTTCCAATGCGGCGATTCAGTGGGTTTCGGATCAAGAGGCCTTGCTTGCCCGGTTGACGGGATGTGTGTCGGAGGGGGGTGCCTTCGCGTTTCAGATGCCGACCAATCGGTTTGCTTTGTTGCGGCGATTTATGGACGACGTGGCGGCAAACGCGGAGTGGCGGGATCGGATGGGGGCGGCACGTGGGGCTCTACGCATAGAAGAGCCTGAGTTTTATTGCGATCTTTTGGTGAGGAACGGCTTGGGAACGGTGGACCTATGGGTCACGAGATACGAGCACGTGATGGAAGATGCGTCGGCAATTGTGGAGTGGGTCTCGAGCACGGGCTTGCGGCCTTTTTTGGAAGCCTTGAAGGGTGATATGAGGGAGCGTGTGCGCGATTTCGGGCGTCGTTTGCCGAGCGGGTTGCATCGGGCTATGAGGTGCGGAGAGACGGGCGTGTTTTATTTCCATTCGAGCGGCTGTTTGTCGTCGCGCGTCACTAGAACCCAACTCATAAATTCTGCACGGCCTCGCCGGAGGAAAGAGAAAGGATTGAGATTGCGGCTTCGTCGTGTGTAAATAGAGGTGGCCTTTCGGGCGATAAGTCTTTTGGCCTCAGGCGGCGTTGCGCCTCGGTCACGGGTCTCGACCCGCTCCTTCGTCGCGCCTTGCCTGATGGCAAAATCCTTTATCGCGGAGCCATCCATGATTTATTAGATGGGTTCTAGAGTTTGGACAGGGAAGGCCCATCCAACGGGAGCGGGACCTTCCCTGCCGTTTCTTTCTCTCCCCAAAAGCTGTTCTTGCGGCATCTGATGGTTATGGGAGGCGGACCGGTCATTGAGTGATCCCGGGATCTTGCGCAAAACCTTTCAGCAAAGTGGGGGGAAAGGGGGGAAATTGAGGTTTTCTGCGGATGCGAAAGGTTGACGTCGGGGGAGGGGAGTGGGCAGGGTGGTTTGCGATGAAGCTGAGCGG
>JBCDBW010000166.1:0-6933 GCA_039182965.1 Verrucomicrobiota bacterium | reverse complement strand
TTGGATGAAGTCTGAGGTCTTCGAGCCTTTACCAGGGTCGATTTTCGAGACTATGAATTCGGGTATTGATCACGCGAATGCCGTGAATCGGGTAGCGGGAGGGCGGGACGTGGCATTCGGGATGACGGAGGCGCAGGTTCGGAGCAGTCTAGGGGCTCCAGACGACGTCGTTAGAAGCATTGAGGAAGGTGGTGAAGGTGAGACGGTTTGGAAGTATTACCGGACGACGTTTTCGACGGGGGTGGTGTATGGGGCCGGTCGAGGATATGGTTTTCGGCAACCTCGTTTCTATTACCAGCATCCGCGGATTCGGGCGGGCGGAGATGTTGGCGTCTACACAACACCTCAGCAGGTCTTGGATATGGCGGTCACTTTCAAGAATGGAGTGGTGACGGGGATTAAGAACAATCAGTAGCAAGCTGTTGGGAATGGATTTTGGGGGTTCGTGGTGGTAGAGTGCTGAGGTTTCCTCCCTAAATTCCCTTGAGCGTTCTTCGAAGAGCGGTTGCGTTGTTGTGGTTGATGTCCGGAACTTTGGCTGCGCTGCCAGCGGACTTTCAGATTAGGTCTTTTGTCGACGGTCTGAGGGATCCGGCAACGATGGCGTTTTCGCCGGATGGGCGTTTGTTTGTGGGTGAGCGCATCACCGGGGATCTGCGGATTGTGACGGCCTCGGGACAATTATTGGGGACTCCGTTTTTGTCTTTGGATGTTCCGCCCGTGAGGCATCGGTCTGGCGGGTTGCGCGGATTTGCGTTTGATCCGGCATTTCCGGCAGAACCGTATGTGTACATCTTTTACACCAAACAGTTTGCTTCAGATGAGAGGCACAACCGCCTGAGTCGGTTTACGGTTTCCTCTGGGGATATGAACATTGGAGATCCGACGAGCGAAGTGGTGTTATTGGAATTACCCTTCAATTCGCATGTGAACGGGTCGAGCGGAAGCCACAACGGTGGGGCGGTGGTGTTTGGGGGAGACGGGAAACTATACGTGACGACAGGCGACGGTTGGAATGCGAGCAACGGGTATGGGGCGGGAGAAACCGTGCAGAGTCTAGCGACCAATACGGGAAAAGTTTTTCGAATCAACAAGGATGGGAGTATCCCAACGGATAATCCATTTTATGCGACGGCAACGGGGGATTTTCGGGCGATTTACGCGTTGGGTCTTCGCAATCCGTATGCTGCGACCGTCCATCCGGTAACAGGGGATGTTTTTGTGTTTGATGTGGGGACGGCAAATGGAGGCGACAAAGACTATGTTTACAAGATCGCGGCCGGTGAAAACTACGGGCACGACGGATATGGTGGCATTGGGACGAGCGCGGGGGTGTGGGCGTATGCGGGGAAGAGCATTGTGAGTGGGGGAGCGTGGTATTTTGCGAATCAGTTTCCGGCCACGTATCAGGGGCGATTATTTGTGACGTCGTGGAAGCAGGGATTGAAAACGGTGGCTTCGATTTCGGATACCACGGTGACTGATTTTGGGTCGGCGGACGTAAACAACCAGGGGCCTTTGTATCCGGTGGTGGGGCCAGACGGATCGATATATTTCTTGGATTCGACCTATGAGACGACGAACGGGGAAGTCTTCAAGTTGTCGTATACCAACGCCAACCGAGCGGCGACGCCGGATATTCTGCCGAATGGGGGAGCGTTTGTGGACTCGGTGGCGGTGACGCTTTCGGGCGGGACGGGGGCTGCGATGATTTACTATACTCTGGACGGAAGTGATCCGGATGAAACATCGACGCTTTATGTCGGTTCGGGGATCAGTGTGACGAGTTCGGCGACTTTGAGGGCCCGAGCGTTTGAGGTCGGTTTTGATGCGAGTCCGGTATCGAGTGCGGTGTTTACGATTGAGCCGAGCGTGGCTCCGGTTTTTACGAATGTGGCCCCGACGGTGGCGAACATTTCCACCCTATACACTCATCAAGCGACGGCGACGGGAACACCGGAACCGGCGTTTTCTCTGGATACTGCGCCCTCGGGGATGACGATCAATGCGGTGACGGGTGAGATCGTGTGGACGCCAGGGGCTGCTGGAGTCGAGTCGGTGGTGATACGGGCCAGTAACGGGGTGGTCCCGGATGCGTTGCAGGTGGTGAATGTAAACGTGAGTAATTTTCGTCAGGCTGACGCGCCGGATCTGGGGTTGTTGACGCAGGGGGGGCTGCGTTATTCGTATTACGAGGATGACTTTGTTGCGGAGTCGATGGGGGTTGTTGCGGTGCCGGGCATCGGGGTGCGTGGGCGCGAAGATGATTTTCGCCTGCGGTTTGAGGGGTATTTGGAAGTGCCGAGTGCCGGGGATTATGGCTTTGGTGTGGTGACCGGTGATACGGCGAGCGTTTTGATTGGAGGGGTGGACGTCACTGGAGGGACGATTGGCCTAGCAGCGGGAAAGCATATTTTTGCCGTGGAGTACGAGGAAGCGATGGGACCGCAGGATTTGGAGGTGCGCTGGGAGGGACCGTCGGGGACCTTTGGTGATGGGGCAATTCCATCGTCTGCGTTTTTTTATTACACCGTGCCCTATGGAATTTTTATGCGGGAAGCGGTGGCTCCCTATCTGTCGACGTTTCCTCCGGACGATGGTGGCTTAATGCCGGCGACTTTAACGGAGACGGGAGCGTTTGCTAGTCTGGCAGACTTGGAACCGAGTGATGGGCTGATTCCCTACACACCGAACGCAAAGCTATGGTCGGATGGGGCGGATAAGCGGCGGTGGATCGCCGTGCCATCGGGTGAGACGATCGCGTATGCAGACGCGGGTGCGTGGGTGTATCCGCCGGGAACTGTTTTCATCAAGCATTTTGAAATCGGTTCGGAGAAACGGCGCATTGAAACCCGGTTCGAGGTGGTGAAAGAGGGAGGAGGAAGCTATTTGGTCACCTATCGATGGCGTGAGGATCAGACGGAGGCGGATTTGGTGCCAGCGGAGGGGGCGAGCGGGGTGGTGGGGTTTGACGGGGTGAGCCAGGAGTGGTTTTTTCCGAGTCGGGCGGATTGTGTGGCGTGTCACAACTCGTCTGTGGGGCATGTCTTGGGATCGAGCACTCGGCAACTGAACGGGGTTTCGGCGTATCCGAGCGGCGTGAGTGACAATCAAGTGCGGACTTGGGCGCATTTGGGATTGTTTGACCTGCCTCCATTTGAAGGGAGCCTCTCAGGCTTGGATGCTTTGTCGGGCTTGGGGGAAACGGGGGCTTCATTGGAAGAGCGGGCGCGATCCTATTTTGATTCGAACTGTGCGTATTGTCATAACTCCGTTGCGGCACCGGAGGGTACGGATTTTGTTTTGGAGTATGACGTTGCGATGGCCGCTTCCGGTGTGGTGGGAGGAGCGGTCGCTCGAAATTTGGGACTGGGGGGATTGGCGCGGGTGATTGCCCCGCGGGATCTGAAGCATTCGGTATTGTATCAACGTTTGGCGGGAAATGATCCGGAGAGGCGCATGCCGCCGATAGGGCGAACGGTGGTGCATTGGGAGGCGCGGGAAATGCTGGTGGATTGGATCCTTTCCTTACCGCATGCGAACACCTTTGTGGATGTCACGGACTACTCGCGTCGATGGACATTTGACGGGACCACCGGGGATGGCGTTTGGCGCGACACGGTGAATTCTCCGAACTATGTGTCGGGGCAGGTGAGTGAGGCATTGGAATTTGACGGTTCGGACGATGCGGTTGACTTGGGTCCTCTGGATGCGCCGGGAGGATCGGCGCTGACGATCACCTTTTGGTTTCGAGCGGATGATTTTGGAACGAGTGATGCGCGATTTTTGTCTAAGGCGGATGGGCAATTTGACGCCGATCATTACTGGATGGTGAGCACCCTAAACGGGACGAAACTGCGATTTCGATTGAAGGCGGGGGGCACGACTTCGAATTTGATCTCGGGTTCCGGGGTATTGACGACTGGCGAGTGGACGCATGTGGCGGCGCGATACGATGGGGCGACGATGAAATTGTATAAGAACGGGGTGGAGGTGGCTTCTCAAGTGAAGGCTGGAGTGTTGGACGCAAGTGGGACGGTGGATGCTGCGATTGGGAATCAGCCCTTAACGGCATCAGGCGGGGCGCGGCCGTTTGATGGGTTGATTGACGACGTGCGGATCTACCCGAGGGCGCTCTCGGTTGGTGAGATTGCGACGGTGCGGGATGCGGGGCAGACGCCAAATGCGGCACCGACATTGGCAGTGCAAATGCCGACGGGCCTGGTGGGGGGGACGTATGTGACGCGGGCAGCCGCGAGTGGGTTTGCGGCGACGGCGGTGGATAGTGAGGATGGAGACTTATCGGGTTCGGTTACGTGGCTATCGACGACGGCGGGTGACGTCACGCCGGCGACGTTGCCAGATGGGGAGCACACTCTGGTGGCGACGGTGCGGGATGCGAATGGTTCGGCGGAGAGTGTATCAACGGGGGTGTATGTGGTGCCGGGCTTTGAAGGTTGGGCGGCGGATCATGGCGTTGCTGCGATACCCTCGGCCGATGTCGCCAAAGATGGACTGACGTTGTTGGAGGAGTATGCGTATGGATTGACGCCGGATGGGGTGGCTTCCGGTGCGCCGGTTACTGTCTTGGGCGGAGTTGGCGGGGCGTTGACACTCCGTTTTCCTTTGGATGTGTTGGCGATAGATATTTTGTATCGGGTGCGGTATGGAGCGGATCCAAGGGGTTTGGAGGAGGCGGGGGTGTGGGAGCCGATGGGGAACGGGGTCTTGATGGATTTATCCGGTGGGAACACAGGCTCGGTGCAGATGGGTCAAAGCGGGGGATACGAAGTGGAGGTCAGCAGTCCGGCCGACAGTGCGACCCGGCGCTTTGGCACTGTCGAGATCGAGAAGTAGAAGTTGAGTGGAGGAGCTCCCGATGCTAGGAGCCGGCTAGTTTGTATCAGTCTTATTATATGGTGGTGCTATCGGAGGAACTAGAAGGCGAAGGGATTCGCGGGCACGCGATACGTGAGATATGGCATGCGGGAAGCTCCAAGAAAGCGGAAACAAATCGATTGCGCTCCGAGGAGGAGTGGCCATATCGGACCGGGAGGATCCCCTATTGTTGGCAGTAAGCGAGTGGCGTTAGCGGTAGCGCCCGCCGTAATACATGGAATTGGTTTTGCCGGCCGTATCGCCCATAATGGCCCCGAGGGCTCCGCCAATAGCTGCGCCACCCAAGGTTCCGAGGCCGGTGTTGTTTCCGATAATGGCACCGGCGCCGGCACCGATGAGGCCACCGGCGACGCGTCCTTGGTTCACGTAGGGATCGGGGGAGGTACACCCGCTGAGGGTGACGAGGGCGAGGGCGGCGAAAAGTACGAGGAGAAATTTGCGAGGATTCATCACTTTAGGAATTCTTTGAGATTGTCGCCGGAGGATTGAAGAGCTTCATATGTCTCACCGGCTTCTTTTTCATCGATGACGCCATCGTTGTTTGCGTCGATTTTGAAGATGAGGCTATCGAAGGAGCCCTGGTCATCTAGGGCGACGACGGTTTCTTCAACCGAAAGCCCGGGTGTGCCGTCCTTGTCGTATTTGGCGAAGGCGGATTTGTCGACCTCTGGGTAGACCTTGGTCCATTCTTCGACCGTAAGGTGGCCGTCGCCGTCGGCGTCTCCGGCGGTATGGATGGTTTCCGACAGGGCGGCTTCGAGTTCTTTGGTTTCGAGCTGGCCGTCGTTGTCGGCATCCGCGTGCTCCTTTGCTCCTTCGGGGAGGCAGGACGTCGCGGAGAGGGCGATGACGAGGGTGGCGCCGGCTTGAAGTTTTTTCAGTGCTATCATGGGCGGAATTGGGTTGTGTTGATGGTGAGGGTCATCAAGCGACCTATTGTTGAGGATTTTGATGGGGATCTTGGTAATGGTCAATGCAATTGGGGTTCTAATGGGATGGCGCCCGAGTTCCATTATGGAGAGCGCGGGGGAAGCTTGTGTCCCTGCTTCTGTTTCAGCGTGTCTAGTTCGTCTCGGAGGCGATTGATGCGCTCCCGCTTGCGGTTTTTCTCTGTACGAAGACGGTTCAACTCGGTATTTTGGAACTTGATTTCGGCATTTAGTTCCTCGATTTCACGAGCGTAGGAAGAGCCGACTTTGTTCACTTCGGTCTCGACAATTTCTTTGATGCGAGCGCGCATAGCAGCACTGAGGAGGACACCAGGTTCGCCGACGTCGGGTTCTTCGTCGGTGAGGCCACGGGCGACGAGGTGGGCATTGGTGATTCCCTCCGGGACTTGGTAGAGTTTTTCGTAATCGAAGGAAATTCGAGATACAGGTTTGAGGAGCTCGTATGAAATGGCGGTCTGATGCAGTTCTTTGAGGAGGATATGGGGATCGGTTTTGATAAGGGCAGCGTATTTTGCCTGTTCGTCGGAGCGCTGTTCCTTGTAGCAATTGGGGCGCCACGAGGCGGGGAACTTAAAAATGGTGACTTGTGGAACGGACTGGAATTTAGCGTTGTTATTTTTGAGTTGGGTCAAGAAATCGACGTCGGTGGGAAATTGTCGGCCGGTTGGGGGGCGCCAGGGTTGGTCTGAGAGAGCCAGTGCGGCGGAGCGGAGATGGAGAAAGGCCCCGGGCGTTACGTGCTGTCCCGCGGTGTATTCGCCGTTTGGGAAGACACCGGCGACGAGGCGACCGTCGCAACCCGGGGCGCCGAAGGCGAGAGTGAGGGCGAAGGCGACATCGGCTTGATTTTCTTGAAGGGCGGCGAGGAGCGTTTCGAGGTGATTGGGCAGCCAAAGATCGTCGTGCCCCAGATAAGCGATGTATTTCCCGCGGGCCCGTTCGATGCCGTGGTTATTGGGGGCCCATTGGCTTCCGAAATTTTTCTCGAGGTTTATCCATATCACAGATGACTCAGAGCAGGTCACGAAATCCTTCGATGATCCTCGTGTGATATGGATAAACCTCGAGAAAAATTTCGGAAGCC
>JBCDBW010000165.1:0-6982 GCA_039182965.1 Verrucomicrobiota bacterium | reverse complement strand
CGCTCGCTCACAACATCCCCGTCCTCCAACCCGAAAAGATCCGCAACCCAAAAACCCTCGACGACATCCGCGCGCTCAATCCCGATCTCATCCTCGTCGTCGCCTACGGCCAACTCCTCCCCGAAACCCTCTTCAAAGACATCCCAAAACTCGCCTGTATCAACCTCCACGCCTCTCTCCTCCCCAAACACCGCGGCGCCGCCCCCATCCAGGCCGCCCTCCGCGATGGCGACCGCGAAACCGGCGTCACGGTCATGCACATCACCAAGGAACTCGACGCCGGAGACATGATCCTCGAAAAATCCCTGCCCATCGATCCCGCCGATACCGCCCAATCCCTCCACGATAAACTCGCCGACCTCTCCGTCCCCGCCCTAACCGAAGCCCTCTATCTTTTCGCCGCCGGCAAGGCCCCCCGCACCCCCCAAAACCACGGCGAAGCCACACACACACCCAAACTTTATAAGGCCGACGGACACATCGACTGGTCCCTCCCTGCCGACCAAATCGAACGCCTCATCCGCGCCTACCACACCTGGCCCGGCACCTTCACCACCTGGACCAACCCCGATTCCCAAAAATCCATCACCCTCAAAATCTTCCCGCCTGCCATCCCCTCTCCCGACGTCCCAACCGACGCCGCCCCGGGCCAAATCCTGACCACCGCCGACGAAGGCATCACCATCGCCACCAGCACCACCCCCCTAACCATCACCACCCTCCAAGCCGAAGGCCGAAAAAAACTCCCCGCCCCCGACTTCCTCCGCGGCACCCCCCTCCTCCCCGGCCAACAATTCCACTAACCACAGCACGATAAGACTCGTGCCATGGGCATCCTGCCCATGAATAGCACCAAACACCTCCCGCTACCCAAAAACTCACCGAATACCATCTCCAATCCGATCCCACACCGTCCCCTTCTCACAATCACCACCTCAGCACCCAGCTCGTAATAGGGCAACTGTGCCTCATCCCAACTAAACGCAAGAAAACACTACCCACCTCAAGCCAAAGCCGCGCCGTTGTCTCCGCTCACCATCGCAAAACTTCGACATTGAATATCCAATCTCCACCCCAAGACCGTCGCACCCGCATTCACATCCTCATTTATCCTTCCCAAACCCCCCGCCTTCCTGTTTCCTCTAGTCCTTAATGGCTCCACAAACGTCCGATCGCAGAGAATTCAAACGCGTCGTCCTCAAACTCAGCGGAGAAGCCCTCCGCGAACTCGATTCCCAGGACAATATCTCCCCGGAAATCGTCGAAAGTATCGCCGACCAAATCAAACAAGCCCACCAACGCGGCATCGAAATTGCCATCGTCGTGGGCGGCGGCAACTTCTGGCGCGGCATCAGCGCCTCCAATCGCGGCATGGAACGCGCCACCGCCGATTACATGGGCATGCTCGCCACCGTCATGAATTCCCTCGCCATCCAAAGCATGCTCGAAGCCATGGACGTCCCCTCCCGCGTCCAGACCGCGATCGAAATGAAAAACGTCGCAGAACCCTTCATCCGACGCATCGCCGTCCGGCACCTCGAGAAAGGACGCGTCGTCATCTTCGGTGCCGGGACCGGAAACCCATATTTCTCCACCGATACCACCGCCGCGCTCCGCGCCAGCGAAATCGACGCCGATGCCATCCTCAAAGCGACCAAGGTCGACGGCGTCTACGATGCCGATCCCGTCACAAATCCCGATGCCAATCGCTTCGAAACCATCTCCTTCACGGAATGCCTTACCAGCGGCCTCAAAGTCATGGACTCCACCGCCTTCAGCCTCTGTCGCGACAACGACAAACCCATTGTTGTGTTCGATATGACCAAGGACGATAATATCCGAAAAGCCCTCATCGGAGAAAAGATCGGAACCCTCGTCTCCGGAGCAGACTAAAGCTCCCATCCCACCACGCCCCTCGCCTCAGATTGATACGACTATGGAAGCAGACCAAATCCTCAAAGAAACCGGTGAAGCCATGGAGAAGGCCGTGGAATACATGATCCACGAATTCGCCTCTGTCCGGACCGGCAAAGCCTCGCCCGCCCTCGTCGAAGGAATCGACGTCCATGTCGCCGCCTACGGGTCCAGCATGAAGCTCAAACAGCTCGCCATGATCACGACGCCCGAACCGCGCCTCATCATGATCCAACCCTTCGACCCCTCCACCACTCAGGATATCGAGAAAGGCATCTCCGAATCCAAACTCGGTATCAACCCCGCCGTCGATGGCAAGGTCATTCGCCTCCCCATCCCCGAACTCTCAGAAGAACGCCGCGTCGACCTCGTCAAAGTCATCAAACAAATCGCCGAAGACGGCCGCGTCCGCGTTCGCGCCGCCCGCCGCGATGGCATCGATAAAGTCAAAGAATCCCAAAAAGCCGGCGAAATCACCGAAGACGACCTCCATCGCCTCGAAAAAGAGGTCCAGACTCTCACCGATAATAATGTCAAAACCATCGACGAACACGTCAAAAGCAAGGAAACCGAAATCATGACCGTCTAATTTCCCGGCCTTCCTCACCCCCTCTCTCATCAACCCATTCCTAATTCTTAATTCCTAATTCTTAATTGTAGCCGGCCCCGACCGACTACCCCCCCCATGCCCTTCCCCACCACCGAATTCTTCGATCTCGCACACGCCCCCGGCCCCGCCGCCGAACTTCTCTCCCACCCAAATACACCCGCCTGGGAAGCCCTCAATGGAATCGCGGATGCTCTCGAGTCCTCCCTCGAACGACACACCGCTCAGGCCCAGATCAGTTCCGAAGCCCACTTAGGAAAAGACGTCTATCTCGCACCTGGCTCCATCGTCGAAGCCGGCGCCACCATCAAAGGTCCCGCTTGGATCGGCGCCGGCTCCACCGTGCGCGCAGGTGCCTACATCCGTGAAAACGTCATTGTCGGCGCCAATGCCACACTCGGAAACTCCTGCGAGTTCAAAAACTGCATCATCTTCGACAATGGCGAAATCCCCCACTTCAATTACGTCGGCGATTCCATCCTCGGCTATAAAGCCCATCTCGGCGCCGGCGTCATCATTTCCAATATCCGCCTCGATCGCAAAAACGTCCAAATCACCGACCCGAAAAACCCCAGCGCAAAGATCGATACCGGCCGCCGTAAAATCGGTGCCATCATCGGCGACCGCACTGAGATCGGCTGCAATTCCGTCCTCAGCCCCGGATCGCTAATCGGACCCGACTGCATCCTTTATCCCGGCACCCACTGGAACGGAGTCCTCGAAAAAAATCACATCGTCAAACTCCGCCAAACTCACGAAATCATCGCGCGCCGCTGAAAACGCCCCTTCCTTCCCGCCCCCGGAAGGGACGATCGCCACGATCGTCCACAACGAACACCCAAAATCCTCACCAGCCAAAAAAAACCTTAGGGCTCCAACTCGACCCTCATGCCCAGCAAGGATTCTGAATAGCTCCCAGCGCGAAGTGCTTCAGCCCCGTGACACAATTCACCGCACGCGTCTGCAACGACCTTTCGCGCGATCGACGCCCCTAAAACGGCCCACCCATAGCACCACCCAAAGGATTCCCCTCCCAACTGGCAGGTCGCGTCCACGGCAAATTGCTGGTGTCGTCCTGCGGACCATCTTTCGGATCATGGGTGCTCGCGCAACCCATTAACATCAATGCAAATGCACCAGCAGCACCTGATACCCACAGACTCGAAATAATCCTTCTCATCGCTCTCAGTTGCAAGCTCGCCTCACAATACAATTCACACAACCCTAAACGAAAGTCCTCTTTCGTCCTCTACTGGGGACCCGTGTTCTCATAAATCACCCGCTGTCCCGGCTGTATCGACATCCCCGGACTCAAGGAATTCTCAACCACATTCGCCACCGTGATCGAATCCTCAACAGAAACGATCGATAACAACCCCACTCGCTGGCCACCCGTCATCACCAGAAGCGGCTTGTCCGCCTTCACGTTTCGATTCTTCCCGCCCTGAATAATCACAAAACCCCAATCCGGATTGACTGCCTGAATCGTCGTCTCAAAGGCATTTTCCGCAATCTCCTCCTTCCGCTTACGTTGGTTGTCCCGCATCCCCTCGATTCGGCCCTCGTTCCCCTCCACCGTCCGGTTCGCCGCGGCCACCTCATCTTCCCTACCCTGTAATTCCGCCTGCTTGTCGACGATATCTTGCTTCAGCGATTCAATCCGCGCTTCCAAACCATTGATATCCGTCCCGGCCACTTCTTCAATCACCGGCGCCCACTTCTCGAGTTCCCCCTTGCTCGCTTGCAACTCCCTCTCCAAATCCACCAACTTGCGCTCTTTGCTCTCAAGCTCATCCTTCGCGTTGCTCAAATTTGCCTGCGCCTTGTCCCGGTCCGTCTTCCGATCCTCTAAAGTGCTCTCCGCATCGGACAATTCGTCCTCTGTCTTCTGCAACTCCTTCTTCTTATTCGACAGCTGTCCTTCCTTCTCCAACCGCGCGTCACGCTGTTCCACATACATCCCGCGATTCATCACCCCCAACACCGCAGAGCCCGCGAGCAAGACCGCGCCGATTATAAATACTAGTTTGATGCCCATATCTGAGAGAGTCTGCCTTCCTTTTCTTTCCTGTGTTCCTGTCCTATCAAAGGCCGCCACCAACGGCCCTTCCAAAATTAATCATCGCCCGTCAGTTCGACACGGCTGTCAAATCCGCCGTCCCCACCGCCACCGGAACCACCGTATCACCAGCCAAAATCTGCTCCCCCGCCGACAAGGTGTTCGCATCAATCGTCGCCGTGCTGTAACTCGGATCCACGGTCGCTACCGTCACCGTCCCAATATGAAATCCGTTACGCGTTACATCCATTTTCGCTTTCGGCACGATCCCCATATTCTCACCCGCACCCAAGACCACGAATCCATACTCATTATACACCTCCCGAATCGGCACCCGAATCTTGCGGCGAATCACTCCAGCCGCCTGATCCCGCTGCAACTCCGTATACTCCGCAATAGTCTGCTGCTGAGCCCTGACCTTGTCTGTCGCAATGTTCAACGCGTTCTCCGCAGACAAAATCGATTGCTTCACCGCCTCCAACTCCGCCTGCTTGCCGGCAATGTCCGTCTCAAATTCCTCAATATTCGCAAACTTGGCCTTGATGACCTCCAAGTCCGCGATCTGGGTCAACATCCCCTCCAATTCCTCGCTCAATTCCTTGTCCTTCAAGTCGACCTCCGCCGTCGCCGCAACCGCCAACTGCAACTCAGACTCCAAAGTCACAATCTCTGACTCGACGTTCGCAATCGTGTTGTTCGTCGTGTCCAGCTTCTCCTCAGTATCTTCAAGGTCCGCCTGAGCCTTGTCTAAACCAGCTTGAGCCACATCAAATTTCTCGACCTCGCCGACAAATTCACTCTGGTTAACATATCCAAAATAGGCCGAGCCAGCCAGCAAGGCGATCGCGATTCCTGCGAGTGCTTTCCACATGAGACGAATAAGGGTGTTGAATTGGGGGAATTTGAGAGACTATCTCCCCTCTCTTTTACAAAGTCCCTCCACGCGACACAACCCTAATTTTCTAAGAACTTGCACCCCTACCGATAGACTTCTTCAAACCATCATAATTCCTCCACTGCCCACAACATTTCGCCCCCGAAAAAAGATCGCGCGGCCCCGCAGACGCGCGTCACGACCCTCCCAGCCGCCCGCGTCCCTCACAAGCCTCTCCTTCGATGCAGGGACCAAAACCTCCGAATGAAATCAAATCCATTCCGCCCCTACCAATCCATTCCCCAATTGCCACAACGCGTTCCCTGCGCTTAATTCCTCCGCTGTCAGGGACTATGGAGTCCCGGCTTCCGAACCCCGCCAGGGCAGGAATGCAGCAACGGTAGGATGTCCAGTATTGCCGTAGCTCCCTGACAGCACTCCCCGCCCCCTCCTCCCAGTTCCCATTTCCGCCCCTCCCTTACGGCTCTACCCGAATCTCCATCTCCTCGTACGGATCACGCTCCGCAAACCGCGGTGCCCCAGACAAAAATTCCGCGTCCACCCCTCGCCTACCATACAGGAACTGCGTCGGCGGAATTCGGTCCAGCTGCTTCTCATCATACCCCGATGCCGGATTCACCGTGCTCGCTTCCCGCACCTCAAAATGCAAGTGCGCCAGATACTGCCCCGCTCCTTTCCCCACCGTCCCAAGCTGATCGCCACGATGCACCCGCTGCCCCACCGCCACGTCGACACGGTCCAAGTGCGCATACACCGTTTGCACCGCCTGACCATCCGGCAACCGGTGCCCTAACAAAACCATATTACCCCACCCTTCACTCGCCCAGCCCGCGAACAATACCCGCCCCTCACCCGCCGTATACACTGGGTCACCCAAATCCGAATCAGCGCCACCAATCCCGTTCAAGTCGTCCCCCAAATGCCCGTTCCGCCCAAACGTCTGGGCATCATAAGTCAACGCCCCGTGCTCCGATCCCAAAGGGAAATCAAATCGCGTCGCCGTCGGTAACTGCACCAAATCCACCGGCCGCATCAAGACCATCGCCGTATCCAACAAACTCGGCTCCTCCTCAACCGTCCCCTTCGCCAACAACAATGAAACACGCCGTAACTGCGGCCTCTCCCCAGTCAATTCCGCTGGCTCCGGCGTCCCGTGAAAGATCACAATCAATACCAACACCGCCGAACAAACTAACATCCCCAACAACACCCACGTCTGCGATACGTCCCGCCGCTTCATCACTTTCCACCTAACATCCCTTCCCAATAATTACCACCCAAACCCTCTCCCAAAATTCACCATTCAAAACTCGCACCCCCCCGCAATAACCCCCGCCAATCGCCAAAGACAGTATCGCGCCCTCACCAAGGACTCACGCCTCTATTTCACCATTCACCATTCACCATTCACCATTCGCCATTCGCCATTCACCATTCACCATTCACCATTCGCGCAAAGCGCACTTTACCCCACCTCTCCATCGGTGTACTTTATTGCGAATTGCTT
>JBCDBW010000164.1:0-7109 GCA_039182965.1 Verrucomicrobiota bacterium | reverse complement strand
TCGTAGAGTGTGGTGGTGAGGAAGTGGTGATGGCCGGGGTAGGCTTGATCGGAGGTGGTGCCGCTGGTTTCGAAGCGGACGGCGGCGTCTTCGATGGGGAAGGTGCTGATAGGGAAGGCGAGCGTTTTGAAGGCTTCGGTGGGGATGGCGGGGATGGCGGTCCAGTGCTTGAGATCGTCGGCATGGTCGATGCCGAGGGAGCGGCAGTAGTTTTGATAGGGCGAATTATTCTCGAATTGGTAGGCAAAGATTCGGCGGGCGAGCGTGTCGAATTCGTCACTTTGGGACCGTGTTTTGGAGCATCGGATGAATGCGACGATTTCTTGTTCGAGCATTTGGTAGTTGGTCTCGGGGTCGGGCATGACGTCGTTTTTGGGAGGCACGATAGCATTGGGTGGCGTTTTTGGCGGGGACAAATTGCCGTTGATGCGAGCGCTCAAGTTTGATGGAATTTGGGTATCTGGGACCTCTCTGACATGGAATGGCTGGTGAAGAGGATCGTCGTCGTGGCGATGACGTGTCTGTTTTTTGTTGTATCGGGAAACGCGTTCGCACAAGACGCGCCTCCTGAGGACCGGGATGCGCTCGGGGTTGAGGGCGGGGGGGGAGAATCGCCGGCGACTGATCTGACGGCGGGAGAGTTGCTGGAGAAGGGACGGGCTTTGTTCACGGCAGGAAAGTATGCGGAGGCGGAGCCTTTGCTGGAGCAGTTTGAGCAGGATTACGGGGCCTTGGAAGAAGCGAAAGCGGCGGTGGAAGCGAACAAGCCGTTGTTGGCGTTGTGCAAGGTGCAGCTGAAGAAATTTGGCGAAGCGGGCGGATTGATTGATGAAGTGGCGACGATGCCGGGGATTGATGCGAAGCTCTTTGAAGAACTGCGGTTTTGGCGGGGGATCTGTTACATGCAGGCGGGCGAGTATGCGCCGGCGCAGCATGCGTTTGGGTCTTATTACGCGAAAGAGACCAATGAGTTATTGAAGCGGCATGAAGCGCTGATTTTGTTTGGGACCTGTTACACCTTGCTGGGGCAGCATGATATTGCGGCGGAGTTTTTTGAGGCGCAGGTGCCGAAAGTGCGGGAGGAACCGGCGGGGAAGGAAGTGGCGGGGCGGGCGGTGGTGATGCAGATGCTAGCGCTGATGGAGAGCAGGGATTATGACGGGGCGTTTGCGTTGGTGTTGGAACAGTTTCCGCGGCTGGATGAAGTGACGCAGATAGTGTCATTTCAATCGTTGGCCTTGGAATTGGGATCGCGCTTTTTGGAGGCGGGGGAGTTTCACAAGGCGATTGC
Source organism: Verrucomicrobiota bacterium (assembly GCA_039182965.1). Taxonomy (GTDB): domain Bacteria; phylum Verrucomicrobiota; class Verrucomicrobiia; order Verrucomicrobiales; family DEV007; genus JBCDBW01. Next base: position 5,818 of record JBCDBW010000164.1, on the reverse strand, counting down.
GTGTTTGCAGCGGATTTGGACGCGTGAGCGGTTGCTGGCGCATCAGCAGGAGAAACTGGGGGAACTGCAGCAGCGCTTAGAGACTTTGAAATTGCGGCCGGGACGAGAGGCGGCGGTCTTTGCCTTGGAGGGGATGATCACGCGGGTAGAGCGAGAGATCGCGAGTTTTGAGACGATTGAGAATTTTGATTCCGCGTTGCGTTTGCGCTTGGCGATGGCGTTCCAAGGATTGGGGAGGTATCGGGAATCGGCGCTGATCATCGAGGACATGCTCGTGAACATGGAGCCGGACGAAGTGGTGGAATCGGCGACGTTGGCTTTGATTCAGAGTTGGATGGAGATTGGGCGGTGGCCGAAGGCGATTGAAGGGGCAGATGAGTATATGGCGCGATTTGGCCGGACGCCGTTGGGGCATCGGGAGCCGATGGTACGGTTTTTGAAGGCGCAGAGTTTGCAGAATGATTACCGTGTGGGGGAGGCGGGGGAGGAGTATGGGGATGTGGCGGCGATTTATCCGGATTCGGACATGGCTCCAAAAGCGCAATTTATGAAGGGGTTTTGCGGTCTGTTGCAGGATGATTATGGAGGGGCATTACCGGTGTTCGTATCCTTTGCGGAGAAGTATCCAGAAGAGGCGGGGTTGATCGAGGATGCGTTTTACTGGGAGGGGATGGTGTATTCGTTTCAGAAGGAATACGAGAAAGCGCGGGAGCACATGGCGACGTATCTAGAGCGATACGGCGAGGGAGGAAAATACTTTCCGGAGGCGGAGTTTCGGATGGCGTTTTGCACGCACGCGCTTGCGGACTATGTCGCTTCGATTGAAGAACTGTCGGCGTTCATAGAGACATATGAAGGTGATCCATTGACAGATGAAGCGAAGCTTTTGCTAGGGGATGCCTTGATGGGTGAGGGACGCATTGACGAGGGTATTGCGGTTTACAAATCGATTCGGCCGGAGGCGACGCGTTTTTTTGAAGACGGTTGGTTTAAGATCGGGAAGGCTTTGCGTTTGATGGAGGACATGCCGGCGATGCGGGCACATTTTGAGGAATTTATTGTATCGCATTCGGAGAGTAATCGGCTGCCGGAAGCGGTGTATTGGATTGGGTGGACGCATCGGACGGAGGGGGATGATGAGAAGACGAGGGAGATTTACTGGGACACACTGCGCGAGTTTGGTAATGATCCGGAGCGGTATGCGGTGGAGGACATCTTGCTGGCGATGCCGAAGCTGTATCCCGGAGACGAGCGGAAGGAACTGGTGAGTGCGTTGTCGGATTTGCAGTATGAAGCGGAGCGCGCGCAGCGGGATACGTTGGCGTTGCGGGCGGTGTGGGCGAAGGCGCGAGTGCAGGGGTTGGAATTTGCGGAGATTGGACGGGGCACGATGCTGGAGGCAACGAAATTTTTGGATGCCAAGTTGCATCATCCGCTGATCATCGCGGATTGTGCGGACGCGCAGCGTGAGGTGGGAAATGAACGCGTGGCGGAAGAGTTGTATGTGAATTTGCGGAAGTGGCATCCGCGAGCGATTCAGAAGGACCGGGCGTATTTGGGTTTGGGGTTATTGGCGAGGGCGCGGGGGGAGGACAAGGATGCGATCCGGTATCTGGAGCGGTTTGAAGAAGAGACCGTGGGATCGCCGCGGCTGGGGGAGGTCTTGTTGATGAAGGCGGAATTGCTGGCGGATCGAGGGCGGATGGAGAGTGCCGTGGAAGTGTTTACGCAGATACTGGAGGATGAACGGATGTCGAGTGAGACCAAGGCGCGGGCCTTGATGGCGTATGGGAAGTTGTTAGAAGCGGATGGGCAGGGGGACAAGGCAATCGCTTATTTTGAGCGAATTTATGTGATTTACGGGAAGTATTCGGAATTGGTGGCGGCGGCATATTGGGCGCGGGGGCAGGCGTTGGAAGAGATGGATTTGGAGCGGGAAGCGTTGGAGGTGTATCGGGAGCTGGCGGGGCGGGATGATCTGAGAGAATTTGAAGAAGTGGGTTTGGCGAAGGGGCGTATTGCGCGATTGGAGCCACTGGTGGAGCCGGTGTCGGAATCGAAGGGGGAGGAGGTTGGGTCATGAGGGCGGCGATTTTGGTGTGGGCGATCTGGGCCGCGTTTGCTGGCAGCGTGTGGGCGGTTGACGTGATTCACTTGAAGGAGGGTGAGCCGATTCCGTGTGAGATACTGGAATTGAGCGACAATAATGTGCGCATTAAAGTGACCATTAGTGTCGCGGGTGGGGAGGCTTTCTCGACGAAGGTCGTACCGATGGCTTCGGTGGCGTTTATTGATTTCGAGCCGGAAGCGGGAGAAGAATTTTTGTTGGAGAGTGGAGGGGTGGAGGATGTGGGAGAGATTGAGGGGATTTGGGAGGCGAAGCGTGAAAACTTGCATCGGCGGAATTCGAACGCGGGGGAAGTGGGCTTGAAACTGGCAGAGCTTTTGGTGGAGAGAGGGAGCATGGAGGATGGGAAAGCGTTATACGAGAGGGTGGAGACGGGAGATTGGGATGAGAAGCGTCGTGGACGGGCGCGGCAAGGGCGCTTGCGGGTGCTCTTGGCGATGGGAGAAGTGGATGCGGCGGTGAAGGAGGCGTTGGCGATGGCTGAGGAGGGGGGGAATGCGGAGATTTTGATGGATGCGAAGTATGTATTGGCGTCGGCGGATTTTGACAAGCTGAAGCAGCTTGAGGAGGAGAATCCAAAGTGGGACGAGGATGATTTGGTGCGGCCGGAGCGGAATCAGCTTTATCACTCGGTTCTCGATCAGTATTTGCAGCCCTATCTATTTCATGGCGCGGACGAAGCGGCGGCGTCCCGGGGTTTGCTGGGGGCGATTGAAGTCTATCGTTGGGCAGGGGATAACGTGGCGGCGTTGGCGCGGGCGAAGGATTTGCTGGCCTTGTATCCGGAGAGTGATGCGGCGGGGAAGGTGGCAGAGCTGGAGGCGGGGTTGGCGATGGGAACGGATGGAGAGCGCGCGACGGAAGATTCAAATGAACGTGATGAAGAAAGCATGGAACGAGATGAACAAGATGAGGCGAAGGAATAAAATGAAGCGATTGAATATTCGTGTGGGTCTGCCGGGGTTTGTATTTGTGTGCCTGATAGGGTTTTTTGTGATGGAGGCAAGCTGGTCTCAAGAAGCAGGGGATGCCCCGGTGCCCGGAGAGGTTGGCGATTTTTTGGGAGATGGGGAGCCAGAAGTGGCTTCATCGACATCGCTGTTGGACGTTTACCGGCAGGGGGGCTGGATGATGCACGTCTTATTGCTTTGTTCAATCGGGACGATTGCGGTGGTGGTGTATTGCTTTGTGCAGATATCGGCGAAGAAGATGGCGCCTGCCGGTTTGATGGACAGCATGAACCGGATGATGGCGAACAAGGATGTGGAGAATGGGTATGGTTTGACCCAAGAGAATCCGTGTGCGTTTTCGCGGGTAGTGGGAGCGGCTTTGTTGAAGGTGAACTTTGATCGGGATTTGGCGAACAAGGTATCGATGGAGGCGGCAGCCGGGGAGACTCTGGATCAGGAAGAGACGAAGCAGATGTTATGGGTGAATTACCTGAATGTGTTTGCGACGATTGCGCCGATGATCGGGTTGTTGGGGACAGTGATGGGGATGATGCAGGCGTTCGGGGATTTGAGTGCGGGGAAGGCGGAGCCATCGGATTTGGCGGGCGGGATCAACAAAGCGATGGGAACGACGGCAGGGGGGTTGCTCGTGGGGATTCCGGCAATGTTCTTTTACTTCTTTTTTCGGAACAAGCTGACGGGGATTGTGGCTTTGATCCAGCGCAACGCGACCTTTGCCGTGGATGTGTTGTCTGGAGAAGTGCAGTTGGCGGGACAGGAGAGTGGTGTCGGTGAAAGCGAAGCGATAAACTAAGAGTCGTAAGAAGAGGAGCCGCCGTTTGAGGGAGATATAGACATTAACGGGATGAGGAGAGCGAAAAAGAGACAGGACGCGGTTTCGTTTCAGATCACGCCGATGATCGACATGACCTTCCTCCTGCTGATTTTCTTCATGGTGACTTCGAAGTTATCGAAGGAGCAGATCAAGTTGGATATCGACTTGCCCTTTGCACGGAGTGCGGTGACGCCGGATGATCTCAGCAACCGTGATATTATCAATATCGACGAGAACGGGCTGTTTTATGTGCGAAACGATCTGGTTTCGAATGAAGAGTTGGCGGACTATCTTAAGACTCGCTTCGAGAATTTTCCGCCCTTGCGATTGTATGTTCGGGCGGATCGGGAAACCCCGGCGAAACAGATCAAGGAAGTGATGCGATTGGCGGCGGAGGCGGGAGCGGTGGATGTGATTATCGGGAGCTATCAGAAGTGATGACATGGCATTGAAGCGGAAACAACGGCACGAGGAGGTGGTGGAGATGCAGATGGGGCCCATGATTGACATGGTTTTTCTGCTGTTGGTGTTTTTCATCGTGACGGCGAAGCCGATCAAGCAGGAGAGTGATATCAGTTTGGGTTTACCGGGTGCGGTGGAGCAGACGGAGGCGGTGGATATCCCGGATGAGCAGCGGATTGTCATCCAGGCGGATGGGCAAGTCGTGTTAAATGATTTGGCGGTGGACGCGCCGAACGATCCGAATTTGCCGGAATTGGTGGGGATATTAAAGAAGTTCAAGAAGGCGTCTGAATACAACAAGAGTGACGCCCTAGTGACGCTTGCGCCGGACGATGCGGTATTTCACCAGCGGATTGTGGACGTTTTGAACGCTTGTGCGGTCGCGGAGATTCACGGGGTGACTTTTGCCGATGGTGGCGGGGGTGAAGACGGAGGAGGGGTGGCGTTTTGATTTCTGCTGATCTGCCAGAGCCGAATGTGGCAGCGCGCCGGACGAAGACGGCGGCGCAACGATCGCGTCGGCAACTGATCGTCGCGATTATTGTCGGTAGTGTGTTGGTGCATTTTGTGGCTTTGGCATTGTTTGGTCTCTGGACAATTTCGAAGTATTTCAAGGAACCGGAAGCAACGTTTGTGATGCCGGCGAAAGAGATCCGGATTCCGCCGACGCCGCCGGAGCACAAGATGAACATGGCGCGTCATGAAGCGATGACGCCGAAGCCGAGTTTTACGGACAAGCTGGTAAGCACGCGGCCGGTGGAATTTGCGTTGCCTGATTTGCCAAAGGTGGATTTGGATCAGATGCTGCCGCTCGATCCGAGTGAGCTGATATCGGATCAGGTGGCGAGCCTGGTGGGGTCGGCTGGGTTCGGCAGCGGGCTGGGGAATGGGCTTTCGGGGGCGGGTGGGACGGGGGACGGCTTGAGTTTTTTCGGGATCAACGCGACGGGACGACGGATCATGTTGTTGTTTGATGTATCGGGAAGTGTTGTGAACAAGGCGGAGCGGAGTGGTGTTCCTTTGGAGGAGATCAAGGAAGAAACGATGGCGTTGATTGACGGACTGCCGATTGATTCTCGGTTTGGGATTATTCAGTTTGTGCGAAATCATAAGCCGTTTAAGACGGAACTGATTCCGGCCACGCCGGCGAACAAGACTGAGGCACGGCAATGGGTGGAGACGAAATGGAGTGGTTCAGGGACGATGCCGGCGGGCGGGGAAGGCGTGGTCAATCCTCAGCCGAACGGTATTGAGTCGGTGATGGAGGCAGCTTTCGAGATGGAGCCGGACGTGATATTTTTGATTTCTGACGGGAGTTTCTGGCGTGATCCGGGTAATGAAAAGGTGCCCTATGATGAATTGGGCAAGAAGGTGAAGGTGTTGGAGGAGTCGGCGGAAGGTGGGGTGGTGCCGATTCATTTTATTGGCTTTGAGATGAGGGAT
>JBCDBW010000163.1:0-7161 GCA_039182965.1 Verrucomicrobiota bacterium | reverse complement strand
CGAATGGTGGGGTTCCCGCTACTAACTTTCCTACCGGCGTTCGGGATTCTTTGGGCAGGATTTCATTGGCTATTCGAAGACGGAGAATCATTTTCCGAATTGGCGTCAAGTTTGATCCGTGACTCCGCGTTTCTTTGCATGAGAAGCCAACTAAACACGGCCAGATGGAGTTGGCGGCAACGGCCAAACCGAAAACGTCGTGTGTGGATTGACTCCCTTCACTGGCTTTCTTACTTTAGAGCAGTTGGTCTACTTTTGGATCGCAAACTATTGAAGTGCCGAAATGACCGAGTCTTCACAGCCTCCCCAAGCCATGGTGGAACCGATCGTGAGTGATGAGCCTGTGCGGCGGCAGCGGAAATTTTGGCTTCGGATGATTTGGATTAGCATTGCTTGTGTGATTATTCCGCCGTTTTTGGGATTGCTTGGCACCGTGAAGGGGATGGTCGGTGCCTTCGGGGAGCTGTCGCAGAAGGGTGCCGCCGATCCCGAGGCCGTGGCGGGAGACATTTCGGTTTCGTTGCTCGCGACGGCGGGCGGATTGGCTGTCTCCCTGTTGGCTTTCTTCGTTCTCATCGGTGTTCTGATCCGGTTTTTTACACTGCCCAAGACGGGGGGCGTGGGGGCTTAGGGGCGTGCGAATCCGTTTTTCGCCGAACCTTTTTTGCCGAGGGTATGAAGGTCACGGGCCACGAAGGTCACGTTTTGGATTTGGAAATGGGAGGCTGGAAGGGGGCTGACGGCCCATTTGAAGTTATCAATTTGGGACTAATGATCGGTATGTTTTGGGGCGCACAGCGGGCGATCAGGCGCGTTTGTTTTCTTTACCGTTCGACAGGCCAATGAGCGCTGACATCTACGAGGCTGCGCTCCGGGGGAGAGTCGAATCATTGCGCGAGATGATTGATGCCGGTGCAGATGTGAACGTGCAGAAAGAGATCGGATACACACCGCTCATGGCAGCTGCTCACGATGGTCGACTTGAGTGTATCGAAATGCTAATCGAGCGTGGAGCTGACATAAACATGCAAGACGAGTCGGGCTTAAAGGCGTTTCCTCAGTAGGAACGGCACTCCCAAACGTTGGTGTCCAAACATGGCTATTGAAGAAGTCAGCAAACGAAGATTTCCCAAGTCTCTAAAGTGGGCTATTTGGCTGTGCGCCCTTAGTTTTATGCTCTTGGGGGTCGTTTTGGCACCTATCGCGATCGTCTTATCGATAATCGCGATTCGGACGATATCCAAGAGCAACGAGACTTATCGTGGCCGCGTAGCCGCCATTGTGATTATTCCGATTTGTTTGGCTTCGATCGTATTCTCTAGTCTAAGGCTTCATGACATCTACCATGCCGTTTCCGGTGAGGTGCAGTTGAGAAATCAGGTAGTAGAAAGCATCGAGAGGGCGAAGATGATACGCGATGCTGCGGTAAGATATGCGGAAGCGAATGAGGGGCGACTTCCGGGGGATTTGGACACTCTTGTGAGTGAAGGGTATCTCGCCAATGAATCAGAAATCTTGAGTCCTCTAGTGCGTGATCTCGATGCGCCGTTGAAATATGAATTGCTGGTGCCCAACGAGTTGCTAAGCGAAGTTCAAGATGGTACGACCGGGATGATTATTGATCCTACTGAGTTGGAGAATGGTAGGACTATTACCGTGTATGGCGATGGAAGCGGAGGTGCATTTCTTCCTGATTCTCAGTGAGATTGGAGGCTCAAGGAGTCCCGCTGTTACCACGCGGAAAGCACGATGATTGTCGGTGAACGGAATTGTTGCCTCCCGATCTAAACCGCACGCCCGGGCAGGCGAGGCTCTTCGAAGCGGGTCAGGTGAGACAGCCTTGGGGCATGCTCGCAAGAAGGGGGTGCAAGAGTTGATTGCCCTGCTTGAGCGATGGAATGCAGAATAGCGACAATGCTAACACTTGAAAGACCAATCGAGAGCAGGTTAAAGAGGCCATCCACAGCAACCTTTCGCGGTTTACTCGTCCGGGCTCAATTGGTGTTTGGCTTTTTCCTATTGTTGTGGGCGTCGTTTTTTGGGCGGGTGATGTGGTGACGATTGGTCTTCGTCCTCATTGAAAAGCGCTGACGTGAACGGGGCGCAAAGGGAACTTTTGCTTTTTTCAGAGACGCGAAAAGTCTTTCCAGATCGAGTTGGTACGCTTGAATGTTCGATTGAGGAATTGATGCGTTTTGTGAAACGGCAGCGAGTCATTGAGACGCCTTACGGGGGCGGCCGTCTAACTTCCGGCACGGTGGTCGTTCCATGGAAGCGTCATCGAGGAGTCATGATCAGCCTTTCGTGGAATGAGGGTGACACACCCGAGGCAGCCACCGTTGAGGCGATATCGCAGCGTCTTGATTCGTTCGTCGACAAGGGGTTAAAGCGTATCGGAGTGCAGGATTTTCCTCCTACCATGCAGGCCGTGCTTCCGGAGTTGATTGATTTCAGCGTGTCGGATGGCGATTTCAGTCTCAGTTTCTACTGTCCCGACGATGAGGATTATTTGGTGGGGGTGGTGTTTCGGGACGGGAGCATTGTCGACGACTGGGAGGGGCACTGAAACCCGGCCGGCGAACCGATCGACCCCGGCCGTCTTGCAACCGGCTGTTCCATGTTTGCTCTCGCGGCGCACGAGTGGTAAGAGTGTAAAGATGAACCGGCGCGGTCGCCAAGTCTCGAAGGTTGTTCCATTGGGGGAGATCATCAGGCGAATGAACAGGCGCCATTTCTTTCGGACTACTTTACTAGGTGTTTCGGGTGTGGTGCTCGCGCCGGCTGCGTTTTCCATGCGGGGACAGAAGCGGCCGAGGGTTTTGCTGCGGGGTTCCTGGCATTCGATTAACATCGGCGACATCGCGCATACTCTTGGGACGATCCATTTGATTCGCACCTATTTACCGGAGGTGGAGATCGTTCTTTGGCCTGAGAATGTCAAAGACGGGGTGAAGGAGATGATCATTCAGCGGTATCCCAATCTGAAGATCATTGAGAGCGAGCCGGAGATCCGGAGAGCTTACGAGGAGTGTGACTTTTATTTGCATGCGTCGGGGCCGGTTCTTCTTGCGGTGGAAGATCTTCGGAGGTGGCGCGACGAGACGGGCAAACCGTATGGGGTTTTTGGCATTGGTCTGGGTAAGAAGACCGCCGTGGAGCAGAGAGATCTTTTAAACGAGGCGGAATTTTTATTTTTTCGGGAAACGATCTCGCTGCAACGGGCGACGGACTATGGATTGGAGTGTCCTATTATGGAATTTGGACCGGATGCCACCTTCAGCACCGATGTGCGCAATGATGCGGCGGCAATGCGCTTCCTCGAGGCGCATGGTTTGGAGCATGGGAAGTTTCTTTGCTGTATCCCGCGGTATCGGCGATATCCGCTTCCTCTGGGGAAGGATTATTGGGAGGTTGAGATGCCTTTTGATTTGGATGCTGCTGTTGATGTTGAGAGAAGGGAGCGAAATGATGAGATGAAAGAGCAGGATCATGCGGTTTTGCGTGAGGCGATCACTCGAGTGGTTCAAGAGACCGACATGAAGGTTTTGGTCTGTCCGGAAGACATTTCTCAGGTGTCGCTGGGCAAAGAAATGATTATCGACAAGCTTCCTGAAGACATTCGTCGGGAGGTCGTATGGAAGGATACCTATTGGCTCACGGATGAGGCCCTCAGCACATACGTTCGTTCTGCGGGCGTGTTTGGGCTCGAGCAGCATTCACCGATCATGTGTATCGGGAATGGAATTCCTGCGATCGTGGGGCGGTTTGCTGAGCAGGGGGTAAAAGGCACGATGTGGCGTGATATCGGGCTTGAGGACTGGCTTTTTGATATCGATCAACCGGAGGATCTGAAGAAGTATGTGCCTGCTGTTTTGGCACTTGCCACGCATCCAGAGGTGGCAAGAGACAAGGCGGCGAAAGCGCATGGCAGAGTGGAAGCGTTTCAGCGGCGGATGGTAGACGTGCTGGGGGAGGGATTAGAACCCATCTCATAAATCCTGCACGGCCCCGCCGGAGGAAAGAGAAAGGATTGAGTTTGCGACTTCGTCGTGTGTAATAGAGGTGGCCCTTCGGGCGATCAGTCTTTTGGTCTCAGGCGGCGTTGCGCCTCGGTCACGGGTCTCGACCCGCTCCCTAGTCGCGCCTTGCCTGATGCCAAAATCCTTTATCGCGGAGCCATCCATGATTTATGAGATGGCTTCCAGGAATTTGACGCGCTTTCCGGCAGGTATGAGAAGCGTCGTCTTCGAGCAGCCAACGGGGGAAACGACATGAGGATACCAAAAGACTGTCCGATGTGTGGTGGAAAGGGTATGAGTATTCACCTGTTGATTCTGAATTTGGAACGCGGGCTCTGGTATCCGGAGTTTGAAGATGGGTATTTGCAGACGCCATGAAGATTTTGGTTTGTATTTCTGTATTTACGGCGCTTTCGGCTCACGGCCAAGACGATGATCGTCGGAACACCCGCAACAAAGGGGCCGATGTTTCTGAGAAGGTGATTGCGGCGTATGAGGCGGGGTCGTTTCATGGGATGCCTTATCGGTTGCTTCTTCCGGAAGCTTATGATGAGTCTATCCGCTATCCATTGATTCTCAGCTTGCATGGCAGGGCCGGGATCGGTGATGACAACCGGAGTCAACTGCGTGGTTGGAACGCGAAGTTTTTGGATTCGGCGTGGCGAAGAAAACACCCGTGCATTGTCATCGTGCCACAGTCTTGGGATTCGTGGTCGTTTTTCAATGAGCGGGTTCCCGATGTGACGACGGATAAGACGTGGGAGTCTGATACTTGGGATGCGTTTTTTCAGGCGCGGGGCGGTTATCCTTCGGAACAAGTCTCCACCGGCAGCCTGACCTTGGCGCTTCTCCTAGTGGAGGAAGTTTCCCGGCGTTTTTCGGTGGATGAGGATCGGGTTTATGTGTTGGGTCATTCCGGTGGCGGATTTGGATCATGGAACGCGATTTGGCATGATCCGGAGCGCTTTGCGGCGGCGATCCCGACGGCCGGGGGTTTGCCTCCCTGGAAAGATCCCATTCGGTTCAAGGAGGTTCCGGTGTGGGCGTTTCATGGGGATGCGGACCCTGTCGTTCCCGTGGAGTTTACGCGCGAAATTTTCGAGCGCATGAAGGAGGTGGGTGGTGACATGAAATACACGGAGCTCAGCGGCGTGAAGCATGGCGCCAATGTGCCCGGCTTCAGTTATACGGGGGATGACCTAGAAAAGGGTTGGAAGACCGAGATAAGTTCCGAGCGTTGTGATGCGTCGGAGGATATCTGGGAGTGGCTGTTTCGTCAGCGGCGCTGATGGGGGGAAGAGGGGGAGGACGGAACGTGGGCTTGTTTTGATGGTGCATGCTAGTCTGGAGAAGCGGGGCGGAGGGTGCCGGAAGGGCGGCTGGTTTTGTCCGTGAGAGGCTATGTGGATTCATGGAACTCCATGAAGCTTGAGCCCTCGCCGGCGCCGCTTTAGTGTTCGGAAAGCAAACCACGTAATGGGAATGCATTGGATCTATCTTTCGATTGCAATCGTCGCTGAAGTCATTGGCACCTCGTTTCTCAAGACGAGCGAGGGTTTCACAAAGCTATGGCCATCGTTGGTGGTCGTGGCTGGGTATGGTGTGGCTTTTTTCTTTTTGTCTTTAACCTTGCGATCGATACCGGTGGGTATTGCCTATGCTATTTGGTCGGGTGTCGGGGTATCGCTCGTGACGTTGATTGCGTGGATTGCCTTTGGTCAGCGGCTTGATTTCGCTGGCATCCTCGGGATTGGGTTGATTGTGAGTGGGGTGATCGTGCTGAATTTATTTTCGAAGGTTTCAGCGCCGTGACGCGTGCGAATGGTGAATGGTGAATGGTGAATGGTGAAGTTTGGATGTTGAATGGGAGGCAAGGGGGAAGCCTCGCGGCCAATTAGGGATTAGGGATTGGTGTGGTGGTTGGTTTTTGGGCGGACGGCGGGCGAGCAGGGACGCTCGCCCCTACCGGGGGGTGCGCGCTGGGGCGCGAATTTTGAATTTTGAATTTTGAATGGTGAATATGGGAGGGAAGCGCGTCCGGAGGCCACGCCCTACGGGAGCCTGGGGAAGAGGGGAGGGCGGTCAGTCGAGTTGGGGGGCTTCCTGGATGTGGTGGCGGAGGGTGGCGGCGGTGCCGACCCGTTGGATGGCGAGGAGGAAGGCAGCGGTGCGGAGATCGGCATCATTGTCTTGGGCGACTTTGCGGACGGCGGTGTAGGCGCGGCGCATGATTTTTTCGAGTTCGAGGACGACGCGGTCGAGTTCCCAGCGGTATCGTTGGACGTTCTGGGCCCATTCGAAGTAGCTGACGGTGACGCCGCCGGCGTTGGCGAGGATATCGGGGATGACATGGATGCCGCGTTTGAGGAGGATTTCGTCGGCTTCGGGCGTGGTGGGGCCGTTGGCGGCTTCGACGATGTATTGGGCGCGGACGTCCTTGGCGTTGTCTTTGGTGATGACGTCTTCGAGGGCGGCGGGGATGAAGACGTCGGCGTCCCAGGTCATAATATCAGCGCCATCGAAGGCATCACCGCCGGAGAAGCCGGCGACGGTTTTGTGTTCGTCGGTCCAGTCGATGAGGGCGGGTATATTGAGTCCTTTGGGATTGGAGAGGCCGCCTCCGGCGTCGGCGACAGCGATAATTTTGCCACCGGCTTCGGCGATGAGGCGGGCGGCGTGGCTACCGACATTACCGAAGCCTTGGATGGCGACCGTGACATGGGCGAGGGATTGTTTGTTTTCCTTGAGGGCTTCGTCGAGGACGATCATGACGCCGCGGCCGGTGGCTTCGTTTCGGCCGGGGGAGCCGAAGAGTTCGAGGGGTTTGCCGGTGACGACGCCGGGGGAGAAGCCGTAGTGGGCGGAGTAGGCATCCATGATCCAGCTCATGATGCGGGGGTTGGTATTGACGTCGGGGGCGGGGATATCGATGGCGGGTCCGATGATTTCTTTGATTTGGCGGACGAAGGCGCGGGTGATTTCGTCGAGCTCGCGTTGGCTGAGGGTTTTGGGGTCGCAATTGATGCCGCCTTTGGCGCCGCCGAAGGGGACATCGACCACGGCGGTTTTCCAGGTCATGAGATTGGCGAGGGCGCCGGCGTGATCTTCATCCATGGAGGGATGGAAGCGGAGGCCGCCTTTG
>JBCDBW010000162.1:0-7182 GCA_039182965.1 Verrucomicrobiota bacterium | reverse complement strand
TTCGGTCGGCGGGGGCCTCGGATTTGATGGGTCAGGGCCTGGTGTCTTTGGCTGTGGGGGGGGTTCTGTTCGCGATCAGCGCGAAGTTGTTCCTGATGTATGTGCTCGATCGGCGGGATCATTCGGCGGATTTGTTTATTGAGTAGGGTTTGGGAGGAACGCTGGGTCAGGGAGGTGCGTTGCGGACGATCTGGAGGATCGTCCCTACCTTGCCATGGGTGGAGGGGGGCGCCGTGGGGGGTATGCCTGAGCAGCATGCGGCCAAACCAAGTCGTTTGGATATCAGGAAAGGTTTGGGCTGCGCTAGCCCAGGGAGCGGACGACTGGGCCAGTCGTCCCTACCGATCTTTGGGAGCGGGGAGGGCGTTTAGTTCGTCCTGGGTCCAGGGCACGACGCGGTCTTTGACTTGTTCGCGGACTTCGGCGATGTCGTGGCCTTTGGCTTTACTCGTAGGCCATTTGTTAAAGGATTCGCCGACGTAGTTGATGACATTGGCAAGTTGAGGGTCCTTGTAGGCGAGTTCGAGGGGGACCATGATGCCTTCTCCGTACGTAACGCCATCAATGGGTCCCATCTGGCCTTTGAGGAGGATGCGGGCGATGATGTCGATGCGCGGGTTGCGTTTTTTGAACCAATCGTTGTCGACGAGGGGCGGGGCGAGGAGTTGATCGCCCTCCTTCGCGCCTTTGCCGTCGTAACCGTGACACGTGGTGCAGAGGGACTCATAGATTTTCATGCCGCTCATTGCGGACTTGCTGAGAGTCGAGGCGGTGAGGGTTTTGTGTTCGTATTGCTTGATCGCGGTCACGAGGGGGTGATCGGCGAGGTGGGTTTGGGAGAGTTCCTCCCGGACGGCGACGAAATCTGAATCGGTGTCTTTATTGAAGGAGAGATAGAGTTGGATACGGACCTTGGGATCGGGATCGTCGAGCATGGCGACGAGGCTTTCGCGGATGGGTGTGTGGGATTGTTTGAGGTATGCTTCCGATAGTTGGACGGCGGCGCGCCGCACGCGGGGGTCTTTGGCTTTGAGGGCGGCGGCGACTTCTTCTGGAGTGAGCGCGTCGAGGCTTTCGAGCGACCAGAGCGCGGAGAGGCGAGCGTTGGTATCCGTATTTTGAGCGGCGAGTTTTTTGAGCGCGGGAATCGCGTCCTCTTTCCGGCCGGTGACGATGAGTTTCTGAGCGGTGTCACGCCACCAGCCGTGGGGGTTTTTGAGATGGACCGCGAGCATGGCGCCGGACTCCTTGGACATGTGGGGTGGAGGGGTGGGTTTGAAATCGTCGGGCACGAGGCGATAGATGCGACCGTGTCGAACCGCCTCGAGCATACCCCATTTTTTGACGCGTTTGTATCGGTTGACCCACGCGCTCCGGACATCGCCTTCCTCGGTGGGGAACCATTGTTTTTCCTGGATGATGCCGCGATACATATCGGCGATGTAGAGGCAGCCATCGGGACCGGACTCGGTCCAGACGGGCCGGAAGTAGGCGTCGGTGCTGCGGATGAACTCTGATTGGGAATCCTGGAACGTATTGTGGGCGGTGCCTTTGCCGTTGTCCCACTCGATATTGGTCATGCGGATGAAGCGTCCGACGGGTTCGCAGGTGACGACGTTGCCATACCATTGCGGGTAGAGTGGGGAGCGGAGGATGGATTGACCGCAGGAGGCGGAGTGTTTTTTCAGGACGATTTGTTCTTCTTCTTTGTATCCGCCGGAGCTTTGGTCCCAGACTTTGCAGGAGGCGTAGGGCATTTCGTAGCCTTCGGCGTGTTCCTTGATATTGACCACGGGGTATCCACCGGGGAACTGGAAGGAGTGGGCGGGATTGCCGCCGCCGGCCCAGGAGCAGTAAAGGTGTCCGTCGTCATCGCGGGCGAGGCCCCATTGGCTGATGCGGGCGACATTGTGGGGGGTGGCGATGAGTTTGCCATCGTCGTAGCGGTAGCGGTGGTAATTGCTGTAGATGTAGTTATCGAGATTGTAGACGAGGCCTGAGGCCTGGTGTTCGACGTTCCCTTTATTGGGTTCGCCGTCGTAAGCGACTTCGCGGCGGTCGGCGACGCCGTCGTTGTTATCGTCGAAGTAGGCGTAGATCGTGTTGGAGTTCGTGAGATTGACGAGGACGCGATCGGCGAGGGGGAGGACGGAGCGGGGGAGGATGACGTTGTCGATGAAGACCGTGCGTTTGTCCATCTTGCCGTCGTTATCGGTATCGATGAGTTTCACGACGCGGGAAACGGGATCGAGTTGATCGGTGGCGTATTCGTCTTGCATGTACGTGCGCCATTCGCAGACGTAGAGGGCGCCATCGGGGCCAAAGGCGATCATGGCAGGTTCTTCGACCATGGGTTCCGAGGCGACGACTTCGAGGTGGTAGCCTTCGGGGACCTCGATGGTTTCGATGGCTTCTTCCGGCGAGAGGATGGGGAAGGTGGTATCGGGGTCCCAGCCTTGTTCGTCGAGGTTGTAGGAGTCCGGGTTGACGGCGAGGGCGTGGGTGGCGATGGCCAGCGTGAGGGTGGCGCCGAGGGCGAGCGAAACGGTTCTCATGGGTTTGTTTTGGTTACTTCGCTTCCGGATCCTTCCAGAAGGGGGCGAGGCCGACCCGGCGGGCCCAGGTGAGCCAGTCTTTGGACATGGCGTCGACGCGTTCGGGGTGTTCGGCGGCGAGATCGTTCATTTCGACGGGGTCATCGGTGATGTTGTAGAGTTCCCAGGTGACTTCGTGGGGGTATCGTTTTCCGTAGACGAGTTTCCAATCGCCTTCGCGCAGCGCGCGCGCGCCTTGGTGTTGGTAGGCGAGGGCGCGAGGTTCGAGGTCTTTGCCTTTGAACGTGGGAACGAGGCTGGTTCCTTCCATGGGCGTGATTTTTTCGTCGTTCATTTTCTTGGGATACTTGGCACCGGTGACCTGGACGACCGTGGGCATGATATCGATGAGGTGAGCGGGGTCGCGGACCCAGCGATCGGGGGTTTGGATGCCATCGGGCCAATGGGCGATGAAGGGCGTCACCATGCCGCCTTGGTGGGTGTAGTGTTTGTAGAGGCGGAAGGGAGTGTTGCCGAGGTTGGCCCATGCGGAGCCGTAGGACATGTGGCTATCGAAGCCGCCCATGGTTTCGAGGGCGTCGCCGGTGTAGAGGGTTGTCGTTCCGTCGCGCGAACGGCCGTCGAAGCCGAAGGGGCCCCATTCGTAGCAGGCGCCGTTATCGGAGAGGATGAAGATGAGCGTGTTGTCGAGCACGTCATTGTCTTCAAGCGTGGAAACGATTTGGCCGACGCCGTCGTCAACGTGTTTCACCATGGCGGCGAAGAGTGCCATGCGATGAGCGAGGTCTTCGCGGCGGTCTTCGGGGAGGTCGGTCCAGGCGGGGTTGGGTTGTCCGGAGTAGCCGTTTGCGATATCGTCCCGGTCGACGGGGACGAGGGAGCGGGGGGTGAGTTGCCAGCCTTCGGTATCGCAGAGGCCGGAGGCTTTCATGCGTTCGAAGCGTTCTTCGCGGAGGACGTCCCAGCCTTGACGGTAGGTGTCGAGGAAGGGTTTGGCGGAGGCCATGGGGGCCTGGACGGGGAAGTGTGGGCTTGAGTGGGCCAAGTATAGGAAGAATGGTTGATCGGTT
The DNA here is from genome assembly GCA_039182965.1 of Verrucomicrobiota bacterium. GTDB lineage: Bacteria > Verrucomicrobiota > Verrucomicrobiia > Verrucomicrobiales > DEV007 > JBCDBW01. The sequence continues at coordinate 3,557 of JBCDBW010000162.1, read as the reverse complement.
CTTTGGTTCTTTGGTTCTTTGGTTGGGGCGTTGAAATGGTCTTGGAGGAAGCGGACGGCGTAGTCGTTGAAGGCGTCGGTGGCGTAGTAGTTGTCTGCGTCGAAGGTCAGCTCGGGGGTGCGATCCTCGGGGAGGCGGTGATAAAGCGAGCCGTCCCATTGGTTGGCGGAGTGTCCTTTGGTGTAGCCGTAGTATTCGTCGAAGCCGCGATTGGTGGGGAGAGCGTCTTGTTCGCCGACGTGCCATTTGCCGACGCCGTAGGTTTGGTATCCGACGGGTTTGAGGACTTCGGCGAGGGTGACGCAGTGTTGGTTGAGGCGGCCGAGGTAAGCGGGGCCGAGTTTCGGTTTGGGGCCGCCGGTGAAGTCGGGGATGCCGGCTTGGGAGGGGTGGAGTCCGGTGAGGAGGGAGGCGCGGCTGGGGCAGCAGCGCGCGGAGTTGGTCATCTCGGTGAAGCGGAGGCCGTTGGCGGCGAGTTTGTCGATGTGCGGGGTTGGCATTTCGCCGCCATAACAGCCGAGGTCGCTGAAGCCGAGGTCGTCGAAGAGGATGACGACAATGCTGGGCAAACGTGCCGTTTGATCCGGATGCGGCTGCGCCGCGGTCGGGTTGGCGCTGAGGAATGCTTGGGCGCAGAGGAAGATTGTGGTGAGCTGGGGGAGTAGGTTTTTGGCGATCATTGAAGGGTGGAGGAGGGTTGTTGGTGGAACTTGGGGCGATTTGGCGTTGCTACGAAAAGCGCCGTCAAGCCGGCGCACTCCACAGAGTGTCCGGGTGAAGCGGCGGTGATTGGAATTGACTTTGGAGTATGGTGTGGCGGGTTGGTTACTCGAAATTTTTGACGGGGCCGCCTTCGAGGGGTTTGACGATGGCTTGTTGGGATTCGATATGAGTCCACTCTGGAAGATACACTTTTTCTCCGCCTTTCAGGGCGGAATCGTGGGAGAGGATTCCGGAGCAGGTGATATTGGCGCCTTGGCGGGCGTTGGGGTAGGGCTCGCGATCTTCGATAATGGCGGAGAGGAATTCGTGGGCGAGGTGGGGGTGGGAGCCGCCGTGGCCGCCGCCCTGGGTGAAGCTGAGGTGTTCTTCGCCGTCGCCGCCGTAGACGCCCTTCGTGGTGAAACTTTGGATTTCTTCCGGGAGAAGGTGGGCGTAGTCAGGGATTTCGACGCGCTCCGGTTTCTCGCCTTTGTGGATGATGTGGCCATCGTCTTCGATGAGGCTCCATTCGAAGGCCATTTTCTCGGCGTAAACGTCGAAGCTTTCGCGGTATTGGCGGGAGACGTTGAAGAGTGAGCGGGTGACCTCGGCCCAGAGGTCGGAGTCTCTGAACTTGATGTGGGTGGACTCGGTGCAGAAGGGGCAGCCGTAATTTTTGTGCATGTGTTCTTCCACGGTGCCGGACCCGGCGCAGATCACGTATTCGGCTTGGTTGCGGCCGAGGGCGAGGGTGGGGGAGATGGCGTGGGTGCCGTTATACATGGGGGGGAGTCCTTCCCAGTATTCGGGCCAGCCGCCCATGTCCTGGACGTGGGAGGAGCGGAAGAACTGGAGTTTGCCCATTTTGCCGGCGTCGTAGAGTTCTTTCACGAAGAGGTATTCGCGGGAGTAGACGACGGTTTCCATCATCATGTATTTTTTCCCGGACTTTTCCTGGGCATCGACGATGCGTTTGCAATCCTCGACAGAGAGAGCCATAGGGATGGTACAGGCGGCATGTTTTCCGGCTTCCAGGGCAGCGACGGTTTGATCGGCGTGCAGGAAGGGCGGGGTGTTGATGTGGACGATATCGATGTCGTCGTTTTTAAGGAGTTCGTCGTAGTCGGTGTATCTGCCTTCGGCGGGGATGTTAAAGGCGTCGCCGACTTTATTGAGTTCGGCTTCGGTGCGCTGGCAGATGGCTGCCATGTTGGCGTTGGGGTGGCGTTGGTAGATGGGGATGAACTCGGCTCCGAAGGAGAGGCCGACGATGGCGACGTTGTAGACATTGTTTTCAGGCATGGGTATTGGGGTTGATCGGTTCTTTGGTTCTTCGGTTCTCTGGTTTTAATAAAGTTGAGGGGGGGAGCGTAGCGTTGGGGGGGCGGGGCGTCTTGCCGGGCTTGGGCATTTTTTATGATTGATGCGACATTTTCTTCCGTTTTTATGGAAGAGAACGACGGGAAATTTATGGAAGAGAACGACGGGAAATGATTGGGACATCGGAAGCGCAGGAACGGCGGCGGCGGTTGCTGGCGTCATTGGAGCCGGAGAACCGGTTTTATCATTTGTTCGATTACGTGGAAGGTTTGTCGTTTTTTGCGAAGGATCGGGAGGGGGTGTTATTGGCGGCGAATCGGCATCTGGTGATGTTGTATGGCTTTGCCAGTGAGGAGGAATTGGTGGGGCACACGGATTTTGATTTGGTGCCGCGGCGACTGGCGGAGAAGTATCGGGCGGATGATTTGGCGATCATGGAGCAGCGCGAACCAGTGAAGAACTTTGTCGAGTTGTTTTTGAATCGGCAGGGAATTCCTTCGTGGTTTATGACGAGCAAGATTCCGATTGTTACTGCGGACGATGAGGTCCTTGGGATCATGGGGATTGTACAGGACTATCATCAATACCGGCAGAAGTATCCGGTGAACCAGGACATTCGTGAGGCGATGGACTATATTTACCGGCATTACCGGGAGAAGGTGTCGATCGCGGGATTGGCGAAGATGAGCGGGGTATCGGTGCGGCAGTTTGAGCGAAAGTTTAAGAGCTATTTTAATCTGACGCCGCAGCAGTATATCATCAAGATGCGGATACATGATTCGTGTGAGTTGCTGCGGCGGGAGCGGATGGCGATCGGGGACATTTCGTTTGAGTTGGGGTTTTATGATCAGAGTTCGTTTACGGTGCAGTTTAAGAAGGCGATGGGGTTGACGCCGTTGCAGTATCGGAAGCAGTTTATATGAGGGGGAGTTGCGCAGGTGCGCAGTATCGCAGTATCGCAGTATCGCAGTTACGCGGTTTCGCAGGGAGGGGAGGAGGAGGGACTTGCTTGGTGAGTGGCTTCGGAGTGTTGCTGAATAGGGTGTGTAGGGGTGCTGCTGTTCCTGGCTTGACGGCCTGAACGCCTGATCGGTAAAATTTTGATATCCTGTTCGCTTAATGGACCACGACACCCTAGCGGGTGCGGGTCATTAACACTGTTCTGCCTTAGAAATAGTCCACGCCTATGAACATGCATATATGCCCCCATTGTGGTGAGTCAGGAATCTCGACGCTCCGAAAATGTTTCCTCGGGCCAGGAGCCCACACAAAGTGCAAGAAGTGTGGAAAGCAGGTTGGTGTTCCCTATTGGTCGATTTTCACAATGCTGCCAATGATGCTTGGAGTAATTGCCGGCCCTCATTTGATATCAGACCCGACTTGGGTCGCGTTTTTCGCAACTTTCATGACACTTGCAACTTGGACTCTTTGGGAATCCTTCGTGCCCTTGCAGCGCAGATAAACGACGGGCAGAACAAGACGACGCTGGTAAGCCCGACCCCGCCGCAAGTTGATTGACTTCCTTGATTCAAATC
>JBCDBW010000161.1:0-7353 GCA_039182965.1 Verrucomicrobiota bacterium | reverse complement strand
GCGGAAGACGCTGGTGTATGGGAGTGGGGTGTTTGAGTATCCGGGCTTGGGACCTCGGGCGTGGGTATCGGTGCGGGAGGAAGAATTGTCGCGTCCGGCGCGGGGGAGTGGGTGATTTGTTCAGAGGGGTTGCTTTTGCCCGCTGAGGCGAATTCCGGGTGGGGTCACGAAAGAGCTGAGGCATTTTCGCTCCCAGTAGGAAGGGGTTTTGAAACGCGCCGCGGCATAGCGTCCACCGCAACCACCAGGAAGAGCGGCCTTTGGGTCCTTAGACCGTTTAGAGCACGGTTATACTCTAAGGCGTCCTGTTCTCAGTGAACTCGAGTAAAGCGTGTATAAAAATTAATTCTCTAGTCCGCAGTGAATGGCGTTATTGTGGGTAACAAGGAAGGGGGCAACGTCTTTTGACGTTTCGAGGGCGAGTTGCAGGACCGTGATGGTCATCGTAGCGATCATGAGAATATGCAAGGGTTGCCAACTTCGTGGACCCGAAAGAAAGCGAGAGGGAGCTCCCGGGCTAGATATCTCCTGACGGTAACTGCATTCCGCAAGCGGTTCCGAGTGCCTCAAAAGTCGAGACAACAAGAAAGAGAGAACGTCTTAAACCGTTTCGTTGGGACGTTTGAATCCCTCCTGCACTGGCAGCCAAAAGATTCCGACACGGATATCCCTCCATGAACGCCGTCACTTTGTTTCGCAGTCCAATCCTCACCGCCCTAGCATCGCTGACGATTTTTCATGGTGTTATCGGGCCACTGTATGCCACGACCGCCGTAGCACCGGGACCTCATCGCGATGTCAGAATCGAGCGCTCGGCCCAAGGAGATGCCACCATCACGATCACCGGTACGACGCCCCATTTCTGGAGTCAGCCGATCAAGGCCCCGGTCGAGGAGACCATGCTTTCCTTTGAATACTTTTCAACCAGTGGAATTGACTCTCTGGCCGTAAGATTCAAGAACGAAGATGGGGAAATGGTTTTTGCTAATTCGGCGCCTGTTCCCCTTGCAGAAACTTGGCAACCTTTTTCCATTGAGTTGGAACAGCGACCGGCCGGTGAGACGCGCTTTCACTTTTCACTCAAGGGCAAACCCGGTGAGGGCCTTCAGATTCGAAACTTTTTCCTTCGCAAAGCGACTCCGCAGGAAATTGCGAAGCGCCGTGATCGAGAGAGAATTCTATCCAGCCGTCAAGCCGACTCGGATGCGTTTCTTCAATACCTTCGTGATTGGTATCCAAACATGATCGAGTCGGTGAAAGCGATGGAAGACCACATCATTATTTCGGGCACCGCTGGGGGCGCGGTTCAACTGGTCGAGATACCCGCTCATGTGGCGTCCCATGGGTCTTCTCCCTATCCGGCGATCAAGATTGAGAAGGCGGAGGAATTTTCTGTAAAAGTTCCGCGAATCGAACCCAAGAGTCAGCGAGACCGGGTGTTTTCACGTTGGCGGCTGGAAACGTCCGACCGAAAGATTGCATCGCTGGCCAAGTGGCCGACCGACATTGGTTTCGCTCCTGCACTTCCTGAAATTGCCACGAAAAGCCAGAAGGGTATTGGCGGTGTTCCCAATATTGCCAGTGACGACCACCCACTCTTCGAGCTTGGAGTGGACCATGCCACGGTCAACATTGTGCTCACCAGCCTCCTGTCGCCGGCAAAGACCGGCGATGGCGTTCCTTGGGTATTCGAAGGCACCACTTACTATCTGAACGAGAACTTTCTCAGAGACAAAGATGCCACGATCAAGCGTCTCCGGGAGAACGATATTGTTCTGACCTGCATTTTGCTTGTTGGCAATCAGCGGAATTCGAGAATGAAGCACCCTGAATCTGAGCCGCGCGGCATCTTTGCGATGCCCGACCTCGCAACTGAAGCGGGTGCGAAATACTATCGAGCTGCGATCTCGTTCATCACCGAGCGATACTCTCATCCGGGACGGCGCATTTCCAACTGGGTGCTTCACAATGAGATTGATCAGCATGGGACTTGGACGAACATGGGGGATCAACCGCTGCCCCGATACCTTGAGACCTATGCCCGCTCGGCTCGTATCACATACCTAAGCGCACGTCTTCACGATCCAAACGCCCGGGTTTTTATTTCCCTGACACACCACTGGGCCAAACCGTCTATCGGGCGTGGTGCTTTTGTGGTTCGTGATCTCATTGATCTCTGGAGTGAGCTCTCCGAAAGTGAAGGTGAGAGTGAGTTTGAGTGGGGAGTTGCTTACCACCCTTATCCGGTGAATTTACGAAACCCGGACACCTGGGATGACGAGGTGACTTTTGACTTCGACACCCCATACATCACCTCTAAGAACATCGAAGTTCTTCCGGCTTACCTGGGACCCGATCGCCCCATTCTTCTTTCTGAGCAGGGCTTCAACACGCCCACTCTTTCGGTGGCTGATCAGGAGCGTCAGGTAGCCGGGATCCTTTACACCTTTCGCAAGATTCGGAAACTGCCCTCGATTGAGGCTTATCATCTCCACCGTTATCAAGACATGCCTGACCGCGAGGGGAATCTGCGCTTTGGACTTCTTGATGAAAACAACAATCGGAAACTAGCGTGGGATGCTTACGTTGATCTGGGGACTCCTGCCGAAGGGAAGCACGACGCCATTGCTGATAAGTTCTTTGCTTCAACTGAGAATCGGCGACTTCCTCAATTGAAGCCGAACATTGTTCTGATTGTTGCCGATGATCTTGGATACTCGGATACGACGCCGTACCTCGATCCATCCGAGAATTTTTACGAGACCCCGGCCTTGGCCGAGCTCGCAAAGCGAGGAATGAGGTTCACCAACGCTTATTCCGCTAGTCCGCTCTGTTCACCTACGCGAGCGAGCATCCTCACCGGGCAATATCCGGGCCGAGTCAGATTGACGACACCGGCGGCGCATCTACCAAAGGTCGTGCTCGATCCTGTTGTGCCGGAAACGGCCTCACCGTCGAAGCACGCTATCGAACCGCAGACCCGTACTCGCTTTCCGAACGCTTACGTCACCCTCGCAGAGCGCCTCAAGGATTTGGAATACAGGACCGCCTTTGTTGGTAAATGGCACCTCGGGCGTCCGCCTTACATCCCTGATAATCAGGGTTTTGACTTCGTTATAGGCGGCCGTTCTCATCCTGGCCCTCCGGGAGGATTTTTTGCTCCGTGGACGAGCGACATGATTCCAAGCGCACCGGAAGGCTCGCATATTGATGATGTCATCACTGGCGCCACCATTGAATGGATGGAAGAGCAGGCTCTAGCAGACGAGCCGTTTTTTCTTAATCTTTGGTATTATTCGGTGCACGCTCCTCTTGAGGCAAAACCTGAACTGGTTGAGAAGTATCGCAGCAAGGCCCGGTCACTTTCTCAAGATGCTCCGCGCGCGAATCCTGTCATGGCGGCGATGATCGAAACACTTGATACAAATGTCGGCCGAATCACCGCGGCACTCGATCGACTCAAACTTACGAACGAGACCCTGATTATCTTCACCTCTGACAACGGCGGAAATGAATACAACTTTGTCGACGGCATCATTGCGACAAGCAATCATCCCTTGCGTAACGGAAAAGCCAACATCAATGAGGGAGGGCACCGCGTGCCTTTTCTCGCGTCCTGGCCCGGCAAGATCGAAGCCGGCTCAACGAATCCCGGGCTGGTCAGTTCCATCGACATCTTTCCGACCGTTCTCGATGCGGTCAGTCAGAGCCCGGCACCGGAACAACCCGTCGATGGTCTCAGTCTGCTGCCCACTCTTTTAGGGAAGGCCGAGATTGACCCGAATCGTGAAATATTCTGTCACTTCCCCCACAGTCCACCTGCGACGGGAACCATCACCGGTACTTCGGTCCGTCGTGGACCGTGGAAACTCACCCGCTTCTGGGCGGATGGTCCCGGACAAAGTGATCGTCTGCGGCTTGTGAATCTTGACCGTGATCCGGGGGAGTCGGAAGACCTTTGCCTCGAGCATCCCGAACTTACCCGGACTCTCAATCAAAGCATTAGCGCTCATCTTGAGGAAACGGCTTCCCTTGTGCCGCGGCCCAATCCCAACTACCTTCCGACCGCGCACGGCTGGATCGCGAGGAAGGATGCCGTCATCAAGCGCGTCGACGATGCGCTCCTTATTGAGTCGTCTGGAAATGATCCTATTCTCATGACCCGTGACTTTCCGCGCACCGCTGGGCAGATCACCATCGAAGTCAAGATGGAGTCGCCGCGCGCTGACGATCCACCGGTTGTTTACTGGGGAACGAAGAAACAAAAGAGATATCATCGCGACCGCTCCGTCCCGATGACCAGAGTGGCACCCGGTCTCTATCGTCTCGACATCGATCTAGAGGAGGAGATCCTTGATTCGCTTCGTTTTGATCCTGCGCGCCGCCCAGGAACCATCAAACTCGACTCCTTCCGCCTGATTCATTGGAAGTCCGAAGGGGCCGGCAAGACGCAGCGTTACTGGGATTTTTAGATTGCAGATATCTTCTCAGGAAATGCGGTGTCCATCGGCTTTGTAACCGTCGTTTAAGCTCGGTAAGCGCCCCTGTTTGATATAAATTCCCGCACCTTTTGCATGCATTAGCGATCGCCCTGGAACACGCATTCTGGCATCGGGGTTGTGGGCGTTGTTGATTTTTCGCTATTCGTTGTTCGTTACTTGTTGGGTGTTAGGTGGTCATCGGTGAGGGGGGATCTTTGGGGGCGGGTAGGGTAAAAGTTAACTTTTCTTAATTATGAGCTTTACAATTTATATGGTGATTTTGCTATAATTAGGGATCATGAGTAGCAAATGGCAGTCGGACGGCAGAGCGATTGAATTTGAGAAGCAACTGCGAGCGGCGCAGGGTTATTATGAACTGGGGATGCTGGATGAAGCGTGGGATGAAGTGGTGGCGATCGAAGCGGATTATCCGGATGAGCAGGCCTTGTTGCAGGTGAAGCTGCTCTTGCAGTTGAAGAGTGGGCAGTGGTATCTGGCGTTGGAGACGAGTCAGCGTTTGTGTGAACTCGAACCGGAGGACTACATGGGGTTCATCCATGCGGCTTATTGTTTGCATGAGTTGGGGAAGACGCAGGAAGCGCGCAAGGTTTTGTTGGACGGACCGACTTCTTTACGGGAGACGGCGGTTTTCTATTATAACATGGGTTGTTACGAAGTGAGTTTGGGTCGGATCAACAAAGGAAGGAATAATCTTGAGCGTTCCTTTGAATTGGATCGGCACTTGATGGATGTAGCGCGTCAGGATCCGGACTTGGCGGAACTGTGGGAAGTGATTTGATTTCTGGAAGCTAGAGAGTCTTTCTATTTGCGTTGCGCTGCGGGCATCGCGTGAGAGGCTTGACGGGGACGCCGCAGCGTCCCCTTTCTTTTTTAGGTCGAACGGGATTACAGGGAGATGAGGGAGAGACTGGAGCATATGTTTGCCGAGAATTTCTCGGTACGTGGGGACGTGGGGGCTTCGGTGGCGGTGTGGCGGGACGGGGCGGAAGAAGTGAGTCTGGCGGGAGGGCTGCGGGAGAAGGGCGGGACCTTGCCGTGGGAGGGCGACACGCTGGTGCCGGTGTGGTCGGCGACTAAGGGGATGTCGGCGGCGGCGTTTTTGTTGGCTCTGGATGAGGCGGGGAGGGATTTGGATGAGGAAGTGGCGTCGGTGTGGGAGCGGCTGGGCTCGGGAGAGAAAGCGGGGCTGACGTTTGGGCAGGTCTTGTCGCATCAGGCGGGGTTGTCGGGGTTGGATGATGACGCCTCCATCACGGATCATGAAGGAGTAGTGGGGGCGCTGGAGGCGCAGGCGCCGGCCTGGCGGCGGGGCGACGGGCGGCATGGTTATCATCCACGCACCTGGGGATTTCTTGTGGACGAATTGTTGCGGCGGGTGACCGGGGCGCGGTCATTGGGAGAGTATTGGCGGGAGCGGCTCGCGATGCCGTTCGGTTTGGATTTGTGGATTGGAGAATTGACGGCGGATGTTTATGGGCGGGTGGCTCCGGTTTATGCCGGCAAGCCGCGGCCGGAGGGTTTGGGAGAAGACGGACCGTTTTACAATGCCTTTGGGAACGTGGATTCCCTGACGCATCGGGCCTTTACTTCTCCACGGGGACTGGACGGGGTGTCGCGCTTTAACGATCCGAGTGCTTGGAATTTAGGATTGGCGGCGATGGGAGGGTTGGCAACGGCTTCGGGGTTGGCGAAGTTTTATGGCATTCTGGCGTGTGGCGGGATGTGGGGTGGGGAGCGGGTTTTTTCCGAGCGGGCGATGGGGTGGATGGAGTCGGTTCTGGTGGACGGAGAGGATTTGGTTTTCATGCGGCCGACGGCTTTTGCGGCGGGCATGATGAAGGATCCGATCGATGGGGAGAGCGGGGCGAAGCGGCGGGCTATTTTTGGGCCTTCGACGCGAGCGTTTGGGCATCCGGGGGCGGGGGGGAGTCATGCATTTGCGGATCCGGATCGCCGCATGGGATTTGGGTATGTCATGAATCAGATGGAGTTGGGAATATTGCCGAAGGAAAAGGCGATGGGTTTGGTGGGGGCGGTGTATGGCGGGGCGGATTGAGCGGGTTGGTTTTCCGATCATGAAGTTTCTGGTATGGGAGACCGAGAGTGATTTGTCGGTGATGAGATTGTATTGCCGGGCGCGAGCGGCGAAGATCGTGGTATGACAGCGCATGCGGAAACGTTTTCGGTGAGCACCTCTGGGAAAGGGACCTATGAGGTCACGGCTCAAGTTGAGCGGATTGTGGGGGCCAGTGGGATTGAGACGGGGACGGCGACGGTGGCGGTGCAGCACACCAGCTGCAGCTTGGTGATTTATGAGAATGCGGATCCGCCGGCGCGAGATGATTTGCATCGTTTCTTTGAGCACTTGGTGCCGGAGGACTTGCCGTTTTACGTGCACACCTATGAGGGGCCGGACGACACGACGAGTCATTTGCGGATGGCATTGACGCGCACGAGCGAAAGTGTGCCGGTGATGAATGGTCGTTTGATGTTGGGGACTTGGCAGGGGATCTATTTGTTCGAGCACCGCGTGGCGCGGCACACCCGTCAGTTGGCGGTGAGCGTCGTAGGGGAGAGCTGAGCTTGCCATCGGATGCTGCTTTTCGCGATGGGCTCGCATTCTTTGTCAAAGCGAGGAATGGGTCTGTCCGTTGCAAGCTTTTTAGAGGACTGACGGGATCCGGACCGGATTGAAATTCTTGTTTGGGAGTGTAGCGTCGTCGGGATGCAGTATTTCAGGATTGGGGTGGCGATGTTTGGGGCCGGAGTCGTGTTGGGTTGGGTGGGGGCGGTAGGGTGGGGGGTAGGTACCGATGGTTAGGGGAATGATTTTTGGGATGGCAACATTTTT
>JBCDBW010000160.1:0-7530 GCA_039182965.1 Verrucomicrobiota bacterium | reverse complement strand
GATCGTAAGGATCAGCCGCGGGTGCCGATCACCTCGAAGCTTGTGGCGAATCTCTTGGTTGCGGCGGGGGTGAGTCGTGTTTTGACCATGGATTTGCATGCGGCGCAGATTCAGGGATTTTTTGACATTCCGGTGGATCATCTTTTTGCAGCGCCGGTGATTCTCAATTATATCAAGACCTTGGGTTTGGGGGATGCGGCGGATTTGGTGGTGGTGTCGCCGGATGTGGGAGGGTTGAAGATGTCGGATGCTTATGCGCAGACCTTGGGGGCGGAATTGGCGATTGTTGCGAAGCGTCGACTAAGTGCGACGAAGGTAGAAGCGCTGAATGTGATCGGAGAGGTGGAAGGGAAGAATGTGTTGTTGGTCGATGATATGACGGAGACGGCGGGAACCTTGACAGCGGCGGCGGCGATTTTGAAAGAGCGTGGTGCGAAGTCGATTCGAGCAGGGGTTTCGCACGGGGTGATCAGTGATTTGGGGCGCGAGCGGATTTCGAAGTCTGATATTGAGGAATTAATCGCGACCGACAGCACTCCGCAGGCGCGCGGGGAGAATGTCACGGTGATCAGTGTGTGTGAGCTTTTGGGGGAGGGGATTCTTCGTATTCACCGAGGGGAGTCGGTGACATCTCTTTTTGACATCTCGCCGCGGCAATCGTAAGGTTCCGACCCTTCTGCCTGGGGGTTGGAGCTCGGAGAGGCATCCGAGGCCCTAGAGGGCGGGGATTTACGCAGCAAAGATATGTCCAAGAACACCACATTGCAGGCGACGAAGCGCGAAGGATCGGGAACAGGGGTGGCCAAGCGATTGCGACGTTCGGGAGTTGTGCCGGGCGTGGTCTACGGGGCGCAGCAAGACAATTACAGTATTCAATTGTCGAGCAAGGACCTCTCGGACCTGTTGCACGGAAGCACGACGGACAACTTGTTGGTGAACCTGCAGATTGAGGGTGCGAAGGAGAAGGACAAGATGGCGCTGATTCAAGCAGTGCAGCATGATCCGCTGACTGGGGCCATCATTCACGTGGATTTTCATGCCGTGAAAGCGGGAGAGAAGATCAACGCGACGGTACCGTTGTTGTTAGTGGGGACGGCGGAAGGCGTGCAGTTGGGGGGGCTGATGGATCATCAGTTACACACGATTGACGTGCATTGCTTGCCAGAGCATTTGCCATCGCAATTGGAAGTTGATGTGACATCGTTGCAAATTGGCGAGGCGGCGCATGTAAGCGACATTGTTTTGCCGGAAGGAGTAGAGGTGCCTCTGGACGGCGATGTGGTGGTGGCTTTGATTCAGGAGATTCGAGCCGGGAAAGACACGACTGCAGGCGAGGGTGATGCAGGGGGTGAAGCGGGAGCGGAAGGTGCATTGGCTGGTGAAGGCGATGGCGGGGGAGCGGGAGAGAAGTCTGACGGCTAGCGAGTCGCGCTGGGTTGAGACGAGTTGCTTTGAGAGATGGCCGGTGTTGAGGACAGCGGCAGCGGTATCCGATTAGTGGTTGGTCTTGGCAATCCGGGGCGACGTTATGAGCGGACACGGCACAACGTGGGATTTCTCGTGGTGGACGAGTTGGTGCGGAAAGAGCAATTACGTTGGGAGCTTGAGACAAAGAAGTGGCAGGCGGAAGTCGCGCGGGGTGATGTTTTTACCTGTTTGAAGCCTCAGACTTATATGAACTTGAGCGGGGAGGCGGTGGCGTCGTATACGCGTTTTCACAAGCTGATGCCGGACGAGATCATGGTGGTGTATGATGATGTGGATTTGGAGTTGGGAGTCTTGCGGTTTCGGGTTTCGGGATCGGCGGGTGGGCATCGCGGGGTGGCATCGATCATCAGTTCTTTAGGGACTGATCGGTTTGTTCGATTGAAAGTGGGTGTGGGGCGGGGCGTGGCGGAGCGACGGGGGGACTTGGCGGATCATGTTTTGAGCAAATTTCCAGTTGATGAAGGGGGAGAAGTGGAGAAGACTCTGATCCGCGCTGTTCAGGCCATCCGAGAGGCGCAATCCCGGGGGGTAGAGGCGGCGATGAACGAGTTCAATCAGAAGCCGAAAACGAAGAATTTGACGGAGCAGCAGGAAAGTTCCGAAGAGATGGAGTCATGAAGAAGAAGTACGAAGGAGTTATTGTGTTGGATATGCGGGGGAAGGAAGAGGCGATCGATGATATGATCAGCGGGATTGGTCGTGAGATTGAAGAGACGGGAGCGAAGCTTGAGCAGATTGACCAGCTGGGTAAGAAGGAATTTGCCTATAATGCGCGGCACATGGCTGAAGGGTTTTACGTGAATTACATGTTCGAGGCAGCGGCGGGAGAGTTGAATGAGGTGAGGGAGAAGTTGAAGGCGAATGATCAGGTGGTGATGCAGCACTACCAGAAGTTAAAGGTTTAGGGTGGGGGAGATCAGGTTTGGCGCACGGTGTGGTATCGACCGGAGGTGAAGCTTGGAGGCGCGGTCTCTGAAAGAAATGGTAGCCAAGGGGGTGGAAACTGCTTACGATTTTTGATTATGGCATCGTTGAACAAGGTCATGTTGATTGGGAATCTCACGCGCGATCCGGAGGTTCGGTATACTCCAAAAGGGACGGCGGTAACGGACATTGGGTTGGCAGTGAATCGAGTATTTAGTGCGGCGGACGGGGGAGAGAAGCGTGAAGAGACGACCTTTGTGGATGTGACTTTGTGGGGTCGACAGGCGGAGATCGCGGGACAGTATCTGCAAAAAGGGCGACCTGTTTTCATCGAGGGGCGCTTGCAGTTGGACTCGTGGGAGGACAAGAATTCTGGTCAGAAGCGGAGCAAGCTTCGGGTCGTGGGTGAGAATATGCAGTTTTTGGGATCGCGAGAAGGTGGTGGTGTTGGTGTTGGTGGTGGTGGCCACCAATCCGCTCCTGCTGAGCAGAATTACGGGGGGGGTGCGCCTGCGGGCGGCGGAGGTGGCGACGCTCCAACTCCGGAAGAGGATGATATTCCCTTTTAGCGGGATGCCTTGGCCCTGCGGTTTTTAATTTGGGCGATTGCCCAAATAGCGTGTTCGTTGATGAGGGGATCGGGATCCTTCCCGGCTCTTTGGAGGGCGGGGAGATCCGCATCGGTGCCGACATTGCCGAGGGCGACGCAAACGTTGCGAAGAAAGGCGGGCCGTTTGATTCTTTTGATGGGTGACTTGCGGAAGAGGGTGCGAAAGGCTTCCTCGTCAAGGGAGAGAAAGTCTCGGAGTGGTTTGGAGGCGATTTCGGGGGGCATTTGGAATTGGATGTCTTTGGAGGTTTTTGCGAAACGGTTCCATGGGCAGACGGCGAGGCAATCGTCGCAGCCATAGATGCGATCTCCGATGGGTATGCGGAACTCTTCCGGGATAGCTCCCTTGTGTTCGATGGTGAGATAGGAGATGCATTTACGGGCGTCCAGGTGACGGGCATGGGTGATGGCCTGAGTGGGACAGGCGTCGATGCACGCGGTACACTTCCCGCAGTGATCATTCATGGGGGTATCGGGCGGGAGTTCTAGGGTGGTGATGATTTCGGAGAGGAAGAACCATGTGCCGAGCTTGGGGTGGATTTGGATGGTTGATTTCCCATTCCAGCCGAGGCCGGCTTCGGAGGCGAAGTCACGTTCCAAGACGGGACCATAGTCGACATATTGCTTTTGTGTGCCGCCGTGCGACGCGAGTTCGTCAGCGAGGTGGATCATTTTTTTTTCGATGATCTCGTGGTAGTCGGCATGCCATGCGTAGCGCGCAAACTGGCCCAGTTCTTTTCGGGGCACGGTGTCGCCTTGAAAGTAGTTCAGGGCGAGGACGATCACGGTTTTGGCGTGGGGAAGGACGACTCGAGGATCTTTGCGACGGTCGGTGTTTCGTTCCATCCAGGTCATGTCTCCGTGGCAACCGTCGGCGATCCATTGGTCGAAGGCGGAGGCGTGTTTGGCCTCAGTGGCGCGGGCGATTCGACAGTCGTCGAAGCCGACCTCGAGGGCGAGTTCGCGGATGCGCTTTTTTAGGGAGTCCGACATACAGGCGGAGCAGGCTTAGGTGGCAGCATTGCCAGATTGGGAGAAGAATACGCGGGCGGAATCAGCTATTCCATGGATGATTTCTCCGAGATCAAGGTCGTTGGTGGGGACCATGAGGTCGGCGGATTCCTGGTAGAGGGGGCGGCGTTGGGTAAGGAGGCGGGCGATGGTTTCGCGTTGGTTATCTGTGTGGAGGAGTGGGCGTTCTGTGTTACGAGAGACCCTGTCGAAGATCGTGTCTTCGGAGGCGTCAAGCCAGACGGTGAATCCGATTTTCCGGAGAAGAGCGCGATTTTCTGGTCGGAGCACGATCCCGCCACCGGTAGCGATGACCTTGGAAGACTCCTGGATGAGACTGGAGAGAGCACGTGATTCGAGATCACGAAAGTGTTCTTCGCCGTGATCGGCAAAGATTTTGGGAATTGGTTTACCGGCTTGGCTGACGACAAGGTTATCGGTATCGATGAAGGCAAAATCGAGTCGAGGTGCGAGTTCCTGGCCTAAGGTGGTTTTTCCTGAACCCATGAATCCGATGAGGATGACGTTGTGATTTGTCGGCTCGCGTTTCATCGCGTTTAGGATTGCAGAAGGATTTCGCTGTGCCACTCTTAACGTTTTCATGACCGGGAGGTCCATTGAATGGCCTGGGTTTGAAGGCAAGGTAAACATGGAAACGAAAATCGCGAGGACGGATACTCCGGAGGCGACGGGAGAAGCGATAAAGCGGGCGGTGAGGTTACTTTCTGAGGGAGAGGTGGTCGCGTTGCCAACGGAGACGGTATATGGATTAGCGGGCGACGCGACGAATGTGGATGCGATATCCAAGATTTTCGAAGCGAAGGAGCGCCCTTTGTTTGATCCGTTGATTGTCCATGTGGTTAGCAAGGGGGCCTTGGGCGATGTGGCAGTTATTCCCGAAGCGGTGAGCGGGGTAGTGCGGGCTTTGGCGGAGAATTTTTGGCCCGGGCCATTGACGTTGGTGTTGCCGAAGCGGGAGGTGATTCCGGATATGGTGACGGCGGGGACGGGGACGGTCGCGGTGCGATGCAGTGGACATCCTGTCATGAAGAAAGTGATACGCGCATTCGGGCGGCCTCTTGCGGCACCCAGTGCCAATCGTTTTGGGCGCATCAGTCCCACTTCGCATGGTGCGGTCCTAAGTGAGTTAGGCGGGCGGATTCCTATGGTGGTGGACGGTGGTGCTTGTGCGTGCGGTTTGGAATCGACGATTGTGGCGGTGGCGGCCGGCGAGAAGAAGCCGTTGATTCGTGTGTTACGCAATGGGCCGGTTACGCCGGAGGACTTGAAGCGATACGGGAAGGTGGAGCAGGCGGCTCAGAAGGTGGAGGGGAGTGGTGACGGGATGGAGGCACCGGGTCAATCGGCGTCGCATTACGCACCGGTGACGCCCTTGCGATTGCTGGAGCGGCCGGAGCATTTTCGACCGGAGACGGGGAAGCGATATGCTTTGTTGAGTTATCGTGGGCAGGAGAAGGACGGGTATGTGGGGCTGACGGCATTTGCGAAGGTGGGAGTATTGAGTCCTGGGTCGGGGAAGTTGCCTGAGGCGGGGGTGCGATTTTTTTATCTTCTGCGGGAATTGGATGAGAGTGGGGTGGATGAGATCGTGGCCGAGCCGGTGCCATTGAGGGGTCTGGGGCATGCGATCATGGACCGATTGAAGCGGGCGGCGTTGCGATAGTCAGGTGGAGGGTTTGTGATGTTGCGATCTTTGGGGACAGTTGGGTTTTTCACCCTGATGAGCCGGATTCTCGGGTTCTTCCGGGATATGGTGATGGGGTATTACCTGGGGGCGACCATTTATTCGGACGCGTATTTTGCGGCCTTTCGATTTCCGAATATGTTTCGCCGGATCTTTGGGGAAGGGGCCTTCAACTCGGCGTTTGTGCCCTTGTTTGGGCGATCCCTGGAGGAGGAAGGGCACGGGAACGCGCAACGATTTGCGAGCAATGCCTTTTCTTGGTTGGTGATAATTTTGGGGGTGGGGACGCTGGTGGCGATTCCGTTGATGCGTTGGATTATGGGGGTCTTTGTATTCGGGTTTCTCATTCCCGAGGGGAAGGAGAGCTTTGCGGTGACGTGGGACTGGGTGTGGGAGATGGCGCGGTATCCGCATGGGACGGAGAAGTTCGAACTTACGGTGGCATATGGTCGCATCATGTTCAGTTACCTGATGTGCATGGCTTTGGCAGCGCATTTGAGTGGGGTTTTGAACACGCTGAAGGTGTTTGCGATGCCGGCTTTTGCGCCGGTGTTGTTGAACATTATTTTGATCATCGGATTAACGGTGGGTATTCCCGTGTTGGGCTTGCGTCATGATTTGGCGGCTGCGGGGACTTTGGTTGCGTGGTGTGTGTTTGTGGCGGGGTTTGCGCAGTTGGGAATTTTGTACGCGGCGTGTTTGCGAAAGGGGATGCGAATTCGATTAACGAAGCCGCGTATCTCCCCGCGGATGAATCGCCTCGCGGTGCTGATGATACCGGGGATCATTGCGGCGGGGATTCAGCAGTTGAATTTGTTCGTAGGGACACAAATCGCGTCGATCCAGGATAAGGCTGTCAGCTATTTGTATTATGCGGATCGGGTTTATCAGTTGCCGCTGGGGATGATTGGGATTGCGTTCGGGGTGGTGTTGCTACCGGAGATCACTCGGAATTTGCGTGCGGGGGACGCGGAACAGGCTAAGGCGAAGCTGACGCGTGGGATTGAATTATCGATGTTGTTCACGTTGCCGGCGGCCGCGGCGATGATTGCCATTCCGAGACCAATTATTTCGGTATTGTTTCAGCGTGGAGACCAATTTACGACTGCGACCACGGTGGCGACGGCGGCGGCCCTCGCAGCATTCGCAATTGGCTTGCCGGGGTATGTTTTGATCAAAGTATTGCAGCCGGGGTATTTCGCGCGTGAAGACACGAAATCGCCGATGTATATCGCGGCAGTGGGGGTAGCGGTGAATATTGCCATGAGTTTGGCATTATTTCGGACCTTTGGACATGTGGGGATTGCGTTTGCGACGGCAGTTTCGGCATGGGTGATGGTGTTTTTGTTAACGCGGGGACTAGTAAAGGAAGCGTTTTTGTCTTTGAAGACCGTGCGGATGGGGCGGCTCGTGCGGATGATGTTGGCGAGCGTCTTGATGGGGGTAGTGGTGTGGGGGGTGTCGCGGGAACTGTCGGACTGGTTTGAGGGGGGAGAGGTCCTGCGTTTTATTGCGTTGGGGATTTTGGTGGGAGTGGGAGTATTGTTGTATGGAGTTTTGGTCGTGGTGATGCGTGCGGTGGTGATTGCGGAGGTGAAAGAGGCGCTCCGGCGAGGGAAGTAGGCTGGGGAATCGGGATTTGGGATGGGATCTCATCTCTTGTTGGAGATCAGGGGTGTTCGAGGCGTGGGAATGGTCCGGATGGGACGGTCCTTAAAGATGAAGTAAAATTATAAAAAATATGATTATTATTTGAAATATCATTAATTATGATTATAAGTATAAATTAAAG
>JBCDBW010000159.1:0-7692 GCA_039182965.1 Verrucomicrobiota bacterium | reverse complement strand
TTTGTGGGGGTTTATCTGCGGTTTTGCGGGCGGGGGGGGCCCATGGGTTTCATCCGGTTTTTCCTGGCGTGGTTTTTTTTTTTTTTGGCGGGGGGGGGTGTGTTGGTTATTTGATCCGACTTCTGGCTTGTGCACGGGTGAAGGGCACATTCCGGTAGCGGCGACGCCGGAGCCGAGTTCGGCGGCGCCGGTGACAGGCCATCTCCTTGAGGCGACCGAGAGTATTTTTGATTTTGAGATGGGCGTGTCCCGGGTGCACGAGGTTGCGAGGGTAACCAAGCCTTACAGTTCCGAGCAGTGGGCAAGGATTGATGAATTGGGACATTTTGTGGATCGTCGCCTTGATGCGAAGGGGGTTGAGTTGACGATGGGAGGAGAGCCAACCTTTGTATCGGTCGATGACATGGAGGGGGAGGAATGGGATACAGATGCTTTGGGGCCGACCAAGCGTCGTCTTGCGGACGATTTGTTAAAGCGACTGCACGGTCGCTTCGCGCCGGGAGGGTTTCTTCATTATGGCCAAGGGAAATGGTATCCGGGCGAGCAACTTCCTCGTTGGAACTTCAGCTGTCATTGGCGACGAGACGGAGTGCCGATCTGGAGAGACAAGGGTTTGATCGCGGACGAAACCGTTGATTACGGCTATTCGGATCGGGAATCTGGTGAGTTTGTTGGTCGCCTTGCGGATCGTCTTGATCTGACAACTCGACATATCCTGCGTGCTTACGAGGACATCTGGTATTATATTTGGCGTGAGCGACGCTTGCCGATCAACGTGGACCCTTTGGATTCCAAGTTGGAAGACGAAGTGGAGCGCGAGCGGTTGGCGCAAGTATTTGAGCAGGGTTTGGGGAAGGTGGTGGGGCACATGCTTCCCATCTGGAGGGGGGACGCGCCCGCTGAATGGCTAACCGGGCCCTGGTTTCTTCGTCCGGAGCGGCTCTACCTTCACCCGGGTGATTCCCCGATGGGCTATCGGTTACCGATAGATAGTTTGCCTTGGACGAAGGAGCACTGGGGCCTAGCGATTGAGCCGCTTGATCCATCGATTCCCCGTGGCCCGTTGCCGAGTTATCGGATGGGTGACGACGGGAGTCGATCGCAGGGGCGTGACTCCGACCGAGAGCCGATCCGGCAGAGAGAGGGTGCTTCAGGTGAACGCGATGAGTCTGAAGGCGAGGCGGCGAGCGTTCAGTATGATGGAGGGAGGCCGGAGGATTACTTTGGGTTGCAGCCGAATGGGGGCTCGTTGGTGCGCACTGCCCTCTGTATCGAGCCGCGCCGGGGCAGGCTTAACATTTTTATGCCTCCTCTTCGTTTAGCCGAGGACTACCTTGAGTTGGTCACAGCGATTGAAGACACGGCATCGGAGTTGGGGATGCCGGTGATGCTCGAGGGTTATTTGCCTCCCCGAGACCCCCGTTTGAATCATTTGTCTGTTACGCCTGATCCCGGGGTGATTGAAGTGAACGTTCATCCGTCTCATGACTGGGCGGAGCTCAAGGGAACGACTTTTGGCATTTACGAGGAAGCGAAGCGTTCGCGTTTGGGGACGGAGAAGTTCCAGCTTGATGGGCGGCATTCCGGGACGGGTGGGGGTAATCACATTGTTATCGGCGGGCCTGAACCGGCGGCGAGCCCTTTTTTACGGCAGCCTCAACTGTTGCGGAGCATGGTGTCTTACTGGCACAATCACCCCGCTCTTTCCTATCTTTTCTCTGGGTTATTTGTCGGGCCAACGAGTCAGGCACCGCGTGTGGATGAGGCGCGTGACGATGCGCTGCATGAGATGGAAATCGCGTTTCGCCAGCTGCCGGGATACGATACGGTCGTTGAGAACTGCCCTTGGCTCGTTGATCGGGTCATGAGGAATCTACTGGTCGACATTACGGGGAACACTCATCGGGCGGAGTTTTGTATCGACAAGCTTTATTCTCCAGAGAGCTCGAGTGGGCGGCTGGGTCTCATGGAATTGAGGGCGTTTGAGATGCCGCCTCATCCGGAGATGAGTTTGCTGCAGCAGCTATTTGTACGTGCTTGTGTCAGTCGTTTCAGCGAGGCGCCATATGCTGAACCGCTCGTTCGATGGGGGACGGGATTGCATGATCGCTTTATGTTACCTCACTTTGTGAAAGATGACTTTGATGATATCGTCGAAGATTTTGCGCGGAGTGGGTATTCCTTTGAGCGGAGTTGGTTTGTTCCGCATTACGAGTTTCGTTTTCCATTGATCGGCTCGATCGAGCATCGCGGTGTCAAGCTAGAGTTGCGTCAGGCGATTGAGCCGTGGCATGTTCTTGGTGAGGAGCAATCGGCTGGGGGGGCGGCGCGATATGTGGATTCTTCGGTGGAGCGCGTTCAGCTCAAAGCGACCGGGATGACGGATCCTCGTCATGTTGTGACCTGCAATGGTCGACGAGTGCCGCTACATCCGACGGGAAGGCCTGGCGAATATGTTGCCGGCGTTCGGTATCGGGCGTGGGCGCCCCATTCAGCGCTTCATCCGACGATTCCCATTCACGCGCCGCTGACGTTTGACTTGGTGGACCAATGGAATGCGCGATCGATAGGTGGTTGCGAGTATCATGTGAGTCATCCTGGAGGACGTTCGTATGAAGATTTTCCGGTGAACGCGCAGACGGCTCAGAGTCGGCGTCGTGAGCGTTTTGTGCCGTTTGGGCACACGCCCGGTCCATTGCGTCCTGAGGTGGAGCCGGCTACGAGAGAGTTTCCGCTTACACTTGATTTGCAGACCTGATAAGGGTGTTGGGTAGCAATGGAAGGAGGACCTGTAACGCAGAACCGCGGGCGGATCCCGGCAGCGCTTGAGCCGGTGGTGAGAGATTATCAGGTGGGAGTGGGGCAGTACGATGAGTTTCTGGATGAGGAGGGCGGGCTGCGGCCCGGGTGGGAAAATTTTCTGAAGGGGATCAGCAAATTGCGTCGAGAGGATTTTATCCATCGATGGCGTGAGGCGAAGCGCCTTATCCGGGACAACGGCGTGACCTACAATGTGTATGACGATGAGCAGGGGATGGGGAGGCCGTGGGAGTTGGATCCGATTCCGTTTGTGATTGCGGAGTCAGAGTGGAAGCAAATCGAGGCAGGATTGATCCAGCGCGCGCGGGTATTTGATCACCTTCTGATTGACTGCTATGGGGCACGCAAGTTGATTGGGAGCGGGGTGGTTCCGCCGGAGTTTCTGTACGCGAATCCGAGGTTTCTGCGACCTTGTGTAGGACTGCCAAATCCGAAGGATCGGTTTTTGCATTTGTATTCTGCGGATATTGCACGGGGCCCAAACGGGCGGTGGTGGGTATTAGCTGACCGGACGCAGGCGCCCTCGGGAATGGGCTATGCGCTTGAAAATCGAGTCGTCCAAACGCGAATGTTGCCGGAAGCGGCGCGTGAATGCGGCTTGGTGCGAATTGCCGAGTATTTTAGGGAGGTATTGGAGACCCTCGCGCGGGTGGCTCCTCGTCCTCGGGAAAATCCCGGGGTCGTTCTTTTAACGCCCGGGCCTCTGAACGAGACATATTTCGAGCATGCCTTTTTGGCGCGATATTTGGGAATTACGCTTGTTGAGGGGGAAGACCTTACCGTCCGAGATGATCGGGTGTATTTGAAGACCTTGGAAGGGTTGCAACGTGTGGACGTCATCTTCCGTCGTCTAGACGAGGGATTTGTTGATCCGCTTGAGTTGATGAGTGAGTCGCAGATAGGGGTAGCGGGACTATTGGAAGCGATCCGGAAACGGAATGTCACGGTGGTGAATCCACCGGGCAGCGGTCTTGCTGAGGCGCCTGCGTTGTTAGCATTTTTACCGAGTATTTGCAGTGAGGTGCTTGGGGAAGAGCTTTTAATGCCATCGGTGGCGACGTGGTGGTGCGGTCAGTCGACAGAAATGGCGGCGGTGTTGGATCGGCTTGAGAACTTGGTTATCAAAGACGCGTTTGACAAGGGGCATCGCCAGCCGCGTTTCTTACGAGATGAGTCGAAGGCGAATCGTAGCGAGATTGCCGCGATGATCCAGGAGGCTCCGATGCGATACGTTGCGCAGGAGCACGTGAATCTATCGATGGCGCCCATTTGGGTGGATGGTGGATTCTCGCCGCGGGCGATTTCGGTTCGCGTACATCTGGTAGCTACTGAGGACGGGTATGCAGTGATGCCAGGGGGCTTGACGCGTTTTTCCGGTGCTGGGCAGGAAGCGATGGCACCGATCATTTCGATGCAACGTGGAAGTGGCAGTAAGGACACGTGGGTTGTGTCGGAGAGTGAAGCGTCCAGCCATCGGTCGCTGTATGATGCACGGTATCCTATTGAATTGCGGAGAGGAGTCACGGACGTGCCCAGTCGCGTGGCAGACAACTTATTTTGGTTAGGGAGGAATGCGGAGCGATCGGAATATGTGGCGCGGATGTTGCGTCAGGTGATTGGTCGAATTGCATCGGACCGTGGACTCAATGCCTTACCCGATGTGGCGCCTCTTTGGTCAACTTTGGCGGAACTGGGACATTTGAGTGCACCCGCTGCGGATGCGCAGCCGGCGGGATTGGGATCGGAGACTCTTGAAGGTGCGATGAGGCAGGCAGTTTTTGATGGTGAACAGGTGGGGAGCCTGGTCCAGATTCAGAAGACTTTGCAGCGCTTGGCGATGATTTCGCGGGACACGTTGTCCATGGATACGTGGCGGATTATGCGAGAGATGGATGATGTCTTGCATCGCAAGGATTCGACTGAGCGATTGCTTGAGATTGTCCTTATTCTGGATCGATTCATCGCGATCCATGCGGCGCTTTCGGGCATGGGGGCGGAGAACACCACGCGGACCCCTGCATGGCGTTTTCTGGACCTTGGCCGAAGACTTGAACGGGCGTATTACACTGCCTATTGCGGTGCGAGCGTTTTGAAACACAATGAGCTGGGGAGGAGTTCGTTTGCGCTAGAATCGTTTTTGGAGGCGAGTGATAGCACCATCACCTATCGACGACGCTATTTTTTCGGTCCTCGCCTGCTCCCGGTGTTGGACTTGCTGGTGTATGACCCAATCAATCCGCGGTCTATTGCGTTTCAATTGGAGTGCATTGACGAACATCTCGCGTCGCTGCCAGCAGAGAAAACGCGACCGTATGGAACCGATGCACGGAAGGGAGTAACGAGTCTCCTTGCGAAAACCCGGACTACGGATCTGGCTGCCAAGGACGCATTAGAAGAGCAGCGGCAACGGCAAGGCGTTGCTGAGTTTCTGGGAGAGGTAAAGAGCAGTATTGAGGCGATCTCAAACGACCTTACGCGAGTATATTTTTCAGTGGTAGCGGGCGAGCACACACCGCGGCCCTCGCCTTTAGTAGGCGAAGGTGGTCAGGTGAATTCGGTGCCGGAAAAGGTCCAAGCACAAACTCAGCGTTTATCGCCTGACACGGTGGCGACCGGAGGCCTGCAGAACGAGGCCTGAAAGGGAATGAATGGGAGCATGAAGTATCAGATCGAGCATCTTACGAGATACGACTATGATCAAGAAGTCTCGGCTTCGCATCATCTTGCGTGGTTAAAACCGCGGTCGGGCGCAGGGCAGGTGGTCGAAGACTTTTCGATCCGCGTGGAACCGACTCCAGCTGAAGTTGCTTTTTCGGTCGATTATTTTGGAAACGAAGTGCAACATTTTGCACTTCAGGAGTTGCATGACAGTCTCACGGTCGTCACGCGGAGCGAGGTATCCCTTGTGAAGGAGTATGCGGCGAGCGCCTTCGTTTCGCCGGAGTGGGAATCGGTTCCGGAAGAAGTTCGCACCGCGGAAGGCGGGGAGAGCCTTTCGGCTTACGAGTTTACGTTTGCGTCACCCTATATTTCTTTTGCGCCCGAGTATGAGGAATATGCGAAGCCATTTTTTTCTTCGGGCACACCACTGCTTGAGGGAGTTGGGGCGATGACACGGCAGATCCATGAAGATTTTCGATTTGATCCGACGGCAACGACAGTAGCGACACCATTGGCAACGGTTTTTGGAGAGAAGCGTGGCGTATGCCAGGACTTTGCGCATTTTCAGATAGCGTGTTTGAGGATGCTTGGCATTCCAGCGCGGTACGTGAGTGGATACGTTCGAACGGAGCCACCACCGGGCCAAGCGCGTTTGTTGGGAGCGGATGCGACGCATGCTTGGGTGGCGGTTTTTTGTCCGGGGTTAGGGTGGACGGAGTTTGATCCCACGAACAATGTCATTCCGTCTGACACGCACGTTCGTGTGGCGTATGGACGAGATTATGGAGATATCAGCCCGGTTCGGGGGACCGTTGTCGGTGGCAGTGGGCAGCGACTGACGATTGGCGTTACCATGACTCCGTTGTCTGAATGAGATTTGGGTCGCGGCGGCTGGAATGTAACTTGCTTTGTTAACCCTATGATGAGAAAGCGCAACTTATGACTAATACGATCATACCCCTATCGTTGAATTCATCGGCTTTGAAACTCGGCCAAGAGACGGAGGGTTGGAATCTTGCGTCCGATAATGCTGATGTAGGAGCGAGTTCGAGGGAATTTTGTTATCGGGTATCTTTTGAGCGTTCTTTCGCACTTCCACCGGTGGTAATGGTAGGCCTAACTGGTTTTGACATTGATCAGCGCGAGAGCGCCCGGCTGAGCGTGGCTTTGGGACTAGTCGACTCGAAGGGGTTCGACGTTCTTATCCGGACTTGGGATCGTACGAGAGTTTACGAGGTAGATATTTCCTGGATGGCGATTGGATCTTAAGCGGCGCAGTTACTTTACTCAATCGAGGTGAGGTTTTGCTGCAGTGGCCTGACTCCCACCGGTAGGAGATCCTCGCAGCAGAAGAGTTACCGTGAAGGGGAGCGCCTGCGCCCGAAAGCGGCGGCGAGTCCAGCGGCCAGAACTAGATAGGCTGTGGAGGGTTCGGGGATCTTGGCGAGACTTCCTCCGAAGGCAAATTCCAGAGTGGATGTCTCGTAGGTTCCGTTTGTTGAGTTGGAGATGGATGTCGGGATCCAAGTCCCGCTCAGGCGCCATGGACCTGACTCGAATCCGACAATATTCGTGATTTCGATAGCGGTGAAACGTAGTGTTTGATCTGCATTGAGAGCGGTGTTGAAGGCTGCGGCAGGATAGTTTTGAGTGAGGGTGGCTCCGCTTGTAATTTGTATGTTTCCGACGGCTTGGTGCACGTCGATGTTGCTATTGGCATCGTTACGGTCGGAGTCTTTCGAATAGATTTTGATGTTCTCAAGAGAGAAGGAGGTGGCGGACGGGTCGATGCCGGCCCAGAGTGGAGTGTAATCGTAGGTTAGAGAAGTGGATCCAGTGGCATTGGCCACGGTAACGGAGATGGTAGTGGCACCATCGTATTTGATTTCCCAGTTGTGAAGCGAAGCGTCTTTCCAGACGAGATCGCCCTGAGCGCGATTCTGTCCGACGCCGAGGTCGGTGTGACCGAGGTAAATTTCGTTTTGCTGGGCCGGATTACCGCCGGAAGCGATGTGGGCGATGCCGCGAAATCGGAGGAGGCTGGAGAACTCGTTACTGATTGGGGAGGGGAAACTGTTGGACGAGGTTGGTCCAATGACGGAAGCGGCCTGCGCAGAGGAGATCCAAGCAAGGGTGGGGGCGGCGATGAGGCCGACGATCAAGCGCTGGTAAGAACGGAGAGAGCTCATCTTGGATGGAATGAATTTCGGC
>JBCDBW010000158.1:0-7814 GCA_039182965.1 Verrucomicrobiota bacterium | reverse complement strand
CGAGCGCGGCGAAGGGGATCAGGAGAAGTATGGGAGGAAAGGCGCCGAGTGCCGCGGCGGGGGTGTGTCCGTAGTCGACGGCGAGTTTCAAGGGAAGAAAGAGCTTTATGAGATAGAATCCCAGTGCATCGAGCGCGATGATGGGCCGGGCCCATACGGGTGTGGGACTGAGCGGAAGGGCAAGATTTGAGGTATCTTGGGCCGTGACCGTAAACCAGGCGACCGCGGCGATCGATGCGACAAAGAGACCGAGAACTACACCGTATCGGGCGGGGGTGGGACGATAGAATGCGGTCTCCAACGTGAGGGCGACGAGGGGCAGGATCACGACGGCGGGCTTGGCGAGGACGGCAAGGCCGTAGCACACGAGGGCAAACAGGCATCGCAGCCAAGCGGAGACGTGAATTGAGCCGCGTGCGTATCGGCGTAGGTTTGATTCGCTATTGCGAAGGTAGAAGAGGAGGGCCAGGAGAGCGAGCGTGGTGCTAAGGACATCTTTGAGGCCTGTTGCCCAGGATACGGCTTCAACTTGAAGGGGATGGATCGCGAAGATGGCGGCACCGAGAACCGGTGGAATAAGGGAGCGTCGATCGATCAGGCGCCACAGCAGGAGAAGAACGAGAAGGGTATTTACGAGGTGGAGAGCGATATTCGCGGTGTGGAACCAAACGGGAGAGAGCTCGTCCTGGGGTTCGAGCGAAAGCTGGGCGGCGGCGATCAGGGTCCAAGCCGAGTAGGTAACCGGGATGTAGAGGCCTTGGTAGGGAGCGCGCCAGAGGACGGGGAGCTTGTCGATTGAGGCGGATGAAACGATTGGGTTCGCGGTGATATTCTTGTCGTCATCCCACACGAGAAAATCGTGTTGGACGGCCGGTGTGAAAACGAGGCCGGTGACTAGGAGTAGGGTCGGGACGGTTAGGAGCTCGAGGCGCATGGCGAGCGGCAGATGGCATTCCGGGAGTCTGAAGATGAAGCGTGGGGGCGATCTCTTTGATGCTTGCTCTTGTTTTATGAACTCAGTTTTCCTTAAGGAGCTGGATTCTCGTTTGGATTTGATGGAGGACTTCGGGTGGAACGCCTTGACCCTGCGGTATGGAATTCAGGAGTGTTTCCAGGGTTCTGGCGGCATCCTTGGTTCGCCCGGCCCGTTCGTATGCGTCTGCGAGAGAGGAATAGGAAGCGAAATCGGGCCGCACCTTGAGGAGTTTTTCAAATTCTTGAATCGCCAAGTCGAACTTGCCGATCTGGAGATAGACCTTGCCGAGGCCATTGATCGCCTGTGGCAAAGCGGGGTTTAATTCGTGGGCTTTTCCGAACGCCTTGAGGGCCATGTCCCATTGTTCGAGATTGATATGCGCCACGCCCATATTGACGAGGATATCTGAGCCGCCGGGATTTCGTTCGAGGCCATTCTGATACGCGACCAGGGCCTCCTTGTGGCGGTCGAGATTATCAAGAGCGATGCCGAGATTACTGTATGAGCCGTGATAGTCGGGCTGAAGTTCAATGGCCCTTTCCAAGTATGGGACGGCTTCTTTGAAGTTTCCTTCCGTGTTCAGGATGTAGCCGATATTGTTGAAGGGGCGGGAAAACTCAGGCATCAGATTGATCGTCCGGTTGTAGTAGTCGATTGCTTTCTCCTTATTTCCGGAGTGTGAATAGGCGAGACCGATATTGTAGTGCACAGCGACACTTTTCGGATTTACCTTTTCGGATTCGTGATAGAGCACGACTGAATTGACCCAATGACTTGCGCGGATGCTGCTGAGGGTGGCGAGTGTGATTACGGCGAGTCCAACGAAGAGGCGGGGGCCGGTTTTTTGGGAGGTGGTCAACCAGGTGGCGACGGCGAGGGAGATACCGACCATGGAAACGTAGACGTATCGGTCGGCGACGGTGGATTGGCCTTGGAAAGCGAACGGCACGAGACCGAGAACGGGGGCAACGGCGAAGAGTGCGATGGCGAAGGCCACGAGGTAGTAGTTCCGTTGTTTTCGGATGAGGAGGATCAGGATGCCGAGGAGAATGGGGATGAGGAAGACGGGGTATTGGGAATTGAGTGTGAGGGCGACTTCGGGCTTGCGTCCGTATTCCGTGCCCAGTCCGACGGGGTAGAAGAACTTGGAAATGTAGAATCCGAGGGAATCGAGTGCGACGATAACGCGTCCGAAGAGATTGGGTGGTTCGAAGGGGAAGATGGCGTCTGGTTGGGATTGACTGACGCGGGTTTGCAGGACGAAGAAGACGGCGATTGCGAAGAGTGGGATGATCCGAGTGACGGCGCTGGATCCAATTTGCGGCCAGAACACGAAGATGGCGACCAAACTGGCGACGGTGATGATGCCGGCTGTAGCGAGCCATACGCCGGCGATCCCCGAGTGTTCGGGAGGGCTGAGCATGAAAGAGGCATTGATTGCCGAGAAGACGGGCGAAGGGGCGCGGTGGTAGTTTTCGTAGAAAATCTCATACCATATCCCGATATTCAGTGAGGCGATGGCGGTGACGCCTAAGAGGGGATTCTTCCATCGCACGGCGAGCAGGATTAAGGTCGCGAAACTGACGACGATGGCCACGGCCAAGAAAACCGGATTTCCGGGATTTTCGTCCGTGCCACGTCCAAGTGACAAGACTAGGATCCAAGCGACAATGTTTGTGCCCAAGAGCGCGAATGCAAGGGGTGGTTGCCAGGTTGCTTTAAGGATGTTGGGTTTCCATTTTGCATTCAGGATGAAGACATCGAGGAGGAAGAGCATCGGTGGAATGACCACGCCGGAGGGTTTAGCGAGAAGAGAGACGATATAGACGAAGATAGCGGCGAGGTAGAAGCCCACCGCTTTGTTGGGCTGGTTTCCTTTCCAGTGGCGGGAGTGTTTGATGTAGAGGTAGAAGCAAAGGAGGCCAAGGAACGTGCTGAGGACATCCTTCATCCCCGTGGCCCAAGACACCGGTTCGACCTGCAAAGGATGGATGGCGAAGAACGCAGCGCCGGCGACGGCGGCGAGGAGGTCTCGCTGGCCGAGTAGCTGGTAGAGGATGAGGACGAGAAGCAGAACGGAGCCTGTGTGGATCACTAAATTGGCGAAGTGAAACAGCTTGGGGCTAACGATCTCACTCGATGAAGCTTCGGGGTTCATTTCGTTCCCTGAGACCATCGCGATCAAGGTCCAGACGTTGTAAGTAATCGGGATGTAGAGTCCTTGGAGAGGGCTTTTCCAGAATTCTCCGAGTCCACTGAGAGAGGCTTCGGTGACGAGTTGGTTTTCGTAAATGTTCTTGTCATCGTCCCAGATGATGAATTGATGGTTTACGGTGCGGCCGAAGACGACGGTGGTGAGGAGGACAAGCGCGATGATCCAGGCGTGGCCGCGAGGTAGTTCGTTGCGGAAGGCGATGACGGCGACGACGGCCGCGATAGCAATCACCCAGTAGTAGGGGGTAAAAAACGCTGCGGTAACGACGCCACCGAAGAGGATCGCAGTGATGGCGAGGGTAGTGACCTTTTTCCGCATGGGTTAGGGGGTTATGGATACCATGATTCTCGGTATTGGCAAGAAGCGGCGGGGTCAGCGCAGTGGCGAGGGGATATTGCGGACGGGGTGTTAGGGGGGGAGTGGGGTCACGAGGTTTTGTGGTGAGCCGGCGAGGAAAGCGGTGACATTTGCAGCGACTTCTTCCATGAGACGAGTGCGTGCTTGTTTAGAAAGCCATGCGGTATGGGGGGTGATGAGGAGATTCGGGATGCCGGGCGCGAGGAGCGGGTGATTGGAGGGCGGAGGTTCTTCGGAGAGGACATCGAGCGCCGCGCCCCCGAGGCGTTTTTCTTTGAGCGCCTTGGCGAGTGCGGATTCGTCAATGAGTTCGCCACGACCGGTGTTGATGAGAAAGGCATCGGCCTTCATGAGGGAAAGCGTCCGTGCGTTGATGAGATGTCTCGTTTGGTCGTTCAAGGGGCAGTGAAGAGACACCACGTCGCTGGTCTGGAAGAATGGTTCTGAGCCGACACGCGGCCATGAGTGGTTAGACGGTTTTTTGAGGTTTGCTTGGTTGCGCGCGAGGGTTTGAACGTCCATGCCCAGCGACTCGGCGCTCCTCCCGACCGCCGAACCGATCGCTCCCGCGCCGACGATCCCGAGCGTTTTTCCGGCGATCTCGACGACGGGATAGTCGTGACTGGTAAAAATGGGGCTGTGTGGCCACTTGGTGATTTCCTTGGCGTGTTGGTGAGCGTTGGTGGCGAGATTGAGGAGGAGAGCCATGGTATGTTGAGTGACGGACTCGGTTGAGTATCCGGAGACATTACAGACGGCGATTCTCTGTTCTTCCGCGGCCGTGAGATCGACATTGTTCACGCCGGTGGCGCAGACGCAGATCAGTCGAAGACGCTCGGCTTCTTGCATGGCCTTTCGGTCGATGACCACCTTGTTTGTGAGGACGATCTCGGCTTCTTTTATGCGCCCTGCCCGTTCCTCTGGTTGCGTGGTTGGGTATGCTTTGAAATCTCCGAGCTGGCGAAGGGCTGACAGATCGATGTCATCCCCGACAGTATCGGCGTCAAGAAACACGATGGCGGGTCGATGAGGATCGAACATGGAGTGGCTTCTTGATTGGGAGTGCCGTGACGAGCAAACCCGCCCTAGCGGCGGCCGGGGCGGGTTTGCATATGCTGAGCATTGGGTTTTGCCGCCCGCCGTGTCCGGACAACATCAGGCGCGTTCTCAGACGTCGTAGTACATTTCGAACTCGTATGGATGTGGGCGCAGCCGGAGGTTTTCGCATTCCTCCCGTTTGATCTCGATCCAATTGTCGACGAAGTCTTGTTCGAACACGTCTCCTTTAAAGAGGAACTCGCAATCGGCGGCGAGAGCATCGAGCGCGGCGTCCAGTGACCCGGGCGCCTGAGGGATATTGGCCATTTCCTCGGCCGGGAGATCGTAGAGGTTTTTGTCCATGGGATCACCGGGATCAATTTTATTCTGAATTCCGTCGAGACCGGCCATGAGCATGGCGGAGAAGGCGACGTAGGGTGTGGCGGTGGCGTCCGGGGTACGAAACTCGATGCGTTTGGCTTTCGGGCTTCCGCTGTAGGTGGGAATGCGGACCGAAGCGGAGCGATTCCGAGCGCTGTAGACCAGGCTGACGGGAGCCTCGAAACCGGGGACGAGTCGTTTGAAGCTGTTGGTCGTCGGGTTGGTGAAGGCGATGAGGGCGGGAGCGTGTTTGAGAATGCCACCGATGTAGTGAAGTGCGGTTTCACTGAGACCGGCGTATCCGTCTCCCGCCATGAGGGGGGTCTCGCCTTTCCAGAGGGATTGGTGGGTATGCATCCCTGAGCCATTGTCGTCGAAGACGGGTTTCGGCATGAACGTGACGGTTTTTCCGTAGCGCTTGGCCACGTTGCGGATGACATATTTGTAGATGCAGACTTGGTCGCTCATGGCGAGGAGAGGGGCGAAGCGCATGTCGATCTCGCATTGTCCGGCGGTGGCGACCTCGTGGTGCTGCGCTTCGACCTTGATCCCCAGTTCCTCCATGATGAGGACCATTTCTGATCGGACATCCTGGAGCGTGTCGTGGGGGGGAACCGGGAAGTAGCCGCCCTTGTGGCGGACCTTGTACCCGAGATTTCCGCCCTCCTCATTGGCATCGGTGTTCCAAATGGCTTCTTCGCTGTCTACCTGATGGAAGGAGCCACCGGCGGTATAACTGTAACGAACATCATCGAATACGAAGAACTCGGGTTCGGGGCCGACGTAGCATGTATCGGCGATACCGGTGCTTTTGAGATAGGCTTCGGCTTTTTGGGCGATCCCGCGGGGGTCGCGGTGGTAAGGTTCGAGTGTGATGGGATCCTTGATGGAGCAGATCAGGCTGAGGGTGGGAATCTCATAGAACGGATCGATCCATGCGGTGGCGGGGTCGGGCACCACCAGCATGTCGCTTGCTTCGATCGATTTCCAGCCGCGGATGCTGGAGCCGTCGAAACCGAGTCCGGCTTCGAAAATTTCTTCATCGTAGTCGCTGATGGAGGTGGAGAAATGCTGCCAAGTCCCGAGAATATCGCAGAATTTGAAGTCGAGAATTTTGATTCCCTTGTCTTGAATGAGCGTGGTGATTTCTGACGGCGTCATCGTTCGTATTATCTGGTTTGGATTAGTGCTGAGGAAGAAACGCGAGACCAGCGGCAGATCCTGTGTCGAGGGCCTCGCGGGGAAACGATTTAACGAAAGAGACTGGCGGGGCGTAAAGGGGAAATTTAGTTGAGAAGCTGGGCGCATGCGCCGGCGGCTTGGACTCTAATTTCTTCGAGAGCGGTCATGAGGGCGGGACCTGATGGGAACGCGAGGTGGCGAGCGAGTTTTGCCTGTTCACTTGGGGAATCCGGGATGATATCGACACAGCGATTCTCTTGGCGCCGGAGCACGAAGAGGAGGTGGCGGTAGAGCCTGTAGGCTCTTTCGAGCACCTTCGCTTCTTCTGCGGGGATGATGGTTTGCGTGCTTAGATCATCGAGCGCCTGCAGCGTATTGTTGTTCCACACCCCCGCCTTCATCTGATGGGCCTCGACAACTAATTCAATATCCATGATGCCGCCACAGTTAGCTTTGATGTTGAGAGGGTTATTGCCGTTCCCACGGTGTTTGTGTATTTTATCTAGCATGGTGCGGACATCCTTGAAAAGGTTGTCTGCGACTCCGAAGCGTCGCCAGGTGGCGGTGGCGGCTTCCATGAACGGCTTGGTTTCGGGGCCGGTGATGGGTCTTGCTTTTGAGAGAGCTTGGCCTTCCCAGAGAGCGGCTCTGGAAGCGAAGTATTGTTGAAAGGCTTGGATGGGGGCGGTGAGTGGGCCTGAGGTCCCTTCTGGGCGGAGTCGGGTATCGAGCTCGTAGAGAGGGCCGTTGGCCGAGTATCGGCCAAACTCTGCGGTGAGCGCGTGGGCAGCGGGACCGTTGTCGCCGACGAACACGATATCGAGGTCGGAACCATAGGATAGCTCTGAGGCGCCGAACTTGCCCAGTGCGATCACGGTGAGAGGCGGTTCTGCCGTTGGGAGCACGACTGCGAGGCAGGCTGAGAGGCAGGCTTCGGCGAGGGCGGTGTATTCGATCAAGACGTCTTCAATTGTTGCGATCGAGAGGACATCCCGGAGGGCGATGCGTAGTGTTTCCTTGGCTCGGAAGAGGCGCAGGCAGTCCGCGGGGGCGAGGTCGGGATTTTCGGTGAGCGTTATCTCGAAGGCGTTGAGATATTGGGTGCGGGTGAGGCGCTGGTCGAGGACGGTACCTTGGGCGACCTCTTCGGCGAGTTCGGGGTGACCGATAGCGATTTCGGATGCGAAGGCGCTGGAATCAAAAAGACGGCAGAGCCAGTCAAGTAAACCGGGGTGTTGCACCAGCAGTTCGAAGAGCGTTGCGCGGATCCCGTAATTCTCGACGAAGCGAAGGAGTCGTGTGAGGACAACGTCGGGTTCGACCGTGGACTGGAGCCTGTCCAGGAGGTTGGGGCGAAATCGGCGAAAGACGCGGCGGGTGCGGGGGCTGACGCCCGCTTCTTCGCCGAGTGCCCGGAGTGATCGATTGGCGTCCTCGGGTGATTCAAAGAAGGAGAGATCTGGGGTTGGGTGGGGCTTGTCAGGTGGATGGAGAGTGAAATGAGTTTCGAAGAGGGATCGCACTGAGTGGCTGACCGTTGCGAGTTCCGCCTCGAATTTGGTGATCGAGTGGTAGCCGAGGCTGGCGGCGAGTTTTCTTTTGGCTGCGGGTTTGGATGGGACGCGGTGGGTTTGGTGTTCTTCGGCAATTTGGATACGATGTTCG
>JBCDBW010000157.1:0-7841 GCA_039182965.1 Verrucomicrobiota bacterium | reverse complement strand
GCTGTGGGGGCGGTTCCGGGGCGGGGGGGATAGGTGGAGGGGTGATCTCCAAGTAATCGAAATTGGCGACGCCGAGTGGTTTTTCGATCGCGCTCGAATAGGGATTGCGGAGTGTGATGGTATGTGACCCAGTTGTGAGGGGGACGGTGAGGGGGGTAGTTAGGAGCCATTCGGACCAGTCTGTGGCGCGTGCGAGGGTGACTGAAGTAAGAGGGCTATTGTCGAGGATGAGGTTGACGTAGCCGGCGGGTGGCAGTTCACCGATACCGGACCATTGGCCGCGGCCGTATCGGATGAGGAATTGATAGTCGCCGTCGTGTGGGGCTTGATAAGTGACGGTAATGGTTTCGTTATTACCAATGTTATCCCATTGGGCGACGAAGCCGGTGCCGCTGAAGTCGGGTTCATCATTGGAGGGAGCGGCGTTGCCACTGAGGGCGCCATCTTCGAGTTCGATGCGAACCGTGCCTTGCGGGGTGGGGACGGGATTTGGGTCGGGGTCGGGGTCGGGATCGGGCTCGGGATCAGGATCGGTGCCAGGGAATTGAATCATGGAATACCAGGCTTCGCCGGACCAGAGTTCGTCGCCCGTCTCGTTGCGGACTCCGGTGCGAACATGGATAACGCGATCGCTGCGGATGCCAGGCAGATTGAGGGAGACCCGTTTGCGGTTTGCCGACGGGGAGGTGGAGGTCACGGTTAGAGTTTCGCGATCGATCTTGGGACCGCCATAGTTGGAGGTGGGGACGTAGCGCCACTGTTGGACTTCGAAGGAAGGAGGGTTTTGGAGGAGTGCGAGGGGGACAGGCAGAGTGAACTCGATCTCGAGACCGGTGGTTGTGGCGCGAACGGCTTTCATTTCGAAGACGGCGGGGGCTTCGGATTTGGGACGCATCCGTTGGAGGCCTTGAGTGAGGTTTTGGTATGACCACGATCCGCTGGAGCCCATACAGCCGACGTAAATGGTGCCGTCTGCTGCCTGGCGCATCCGGTGGACGCCGCCTTCGAAGCCTTGGGCGAAGCGGAAGACGGCCCCCTGAAGTTCGCCATTTATTTCTTCGAGGAAGACGCGACGAATGCCGCCGGTGGTGAGTTCGCCGACGAGGAGTTGGCCGGCAAAGTCTCCGCTGGTGATGGGGAGGATGTCAGTGGGGGAATTGGCGACTTCGTTGTGGGGGAAGTGCACGGTTTTGGGAGAGACCGGTTGGTTTTCGAAGCGACCGGCGAGAGGGGTGAATGGCGGGGGCGGGAAAACGTCAGTGGGATTGTAGTGTCCGTAGAAGCGTCCGGGGACTGCGTGGACGAGGCTATTTGAAGGGTTCCATCCGCCTTGGTTGTCGGTGACAAAGAGATTTCCGTTCGGGCCAAAACCCACGCCATTGGGGGTGCGGAACCCTCCGGAAAGATATTGGACGGGATTAGGGCCGGCGCCGGGTTCGGGAATTTTCAGTTTGTAAACGGAACCGTTGTAGTCGGCGCGATTGGAATCACTGTTACCGCCGAGGGCGATGGCGACGGAGAGCGCGCCGTATAGGTATTCGCCATCGGGTTCCGAGCGATGTTTCAGGCAGAAAGCGAATTGGTGAAAATTATCCCAGGACCAGCTATCGCCGATGAGCACTTTTTCCTCGAAGACACCGTCTTCATCGTTATCGATCATCCGAAAGACGCCGGTGCGTTCGGCGATGAATAGCTCGCCATCTACCCAAGCGAGGCCTGTGGTTTCGTTTGGCCGGGCGGAATCCGGGAGTCCGAAGCCGGCGACTTGGGTAGCGGTGACGTTGGCTGGCAGGCCATCGATATTGTCGACACGCCAGATTTGGGATTCCGGTTCCCAAGTTAAGGCATCGGTTTGATTGGGTGTGAAAGTGGCGAGGAAGAGAGTGGAAGAACCGGCGAGGGTCATGGCACCGACTTGGGGGGTGAAGTCTCCGGGGCGGATCGTTTCGATTTCCCAAGCGGGATGCATGCCTTCGAGGGGCAGGCCGGTACCGGGGCGGCGATCGGTTCCCGATTTGAGCAAAAACTTTTTTCCGGGGGCGGTGACACGCACGACGTTGTTATCGGTGCGGAGATGGGAGCTCGGAATGACGGAGAAGGCGAGGTCTCCGGGTTTTCTCCAGCGGAGCTGAAGGAGAAAATCGCCGACGTCGTTGAAGGCATCGATCTGGAAACTATGCCAACCGACGGGAAGCTCCGTTAGAGCGGTGACGGTTTCGGGACCGTGGGTGCCGTCGTTGTCGATAAGGAGGGAATCGTCGAGGTAGAGGAGGCTCCCGTCATCACTTTCCAAGGCGAATTCATAGGTTCCGGTAATGGGGGCTTCGATTTGGCCAAAGACTTTGACGAGGAATTGGGTGCTAAAGGCCGTGCTGGAGACGGGGTCGGTGAAGGAGTTATTGCCGAAGTTGATGGTGGAACGGGCTTCGTTGAGATTGGGAGTTTGATTGGGGACCAGTTGATAGACTTGGTCGATGGGTTCCTGGATATCAAAGAGCTGGACGGTGGCGCCTGAGATCCAGACGGGGGCTTGGGCGGGTGCGACACCCCGCAGGGCGGCTGAAACGGCGGTGAGGCCAATCAGTATAGCAAGGATGGGACGCGGGTGGCCGTGCATAATGCCGGAGAGGAGGGGCGCCCACCCTCGGAGACTAGTTTGTGGTTTTAAAAACGGGAGGAGATCGCGATAGGTGATCGCGACCTGGGAAAGTATGAGTTCCTCATCAATGCGCAAGTGAAATTGCGTGCATTCGTTATTCAGTTAGGATTCGTTTAATGTCAGGTTCACTCTGCCTCGTGAGATGGACCGTTCAGCGCAGGTGGTCGAGTTCGGCGGTAATTTGTTCGAGCTGAACGCGGAGGGCCTCGATTTTCTTTGAGCGATCGAGTTTAGCGATGGCTTCTTTGTCGTCGTTTTTGAGGAGTTCGTGGAGGTTTCGTTCTGCGATTTCTTTTTGGGCTTCGTCCATTCCATTGATGATGACGCCGATAACGAGGTTGAGCATGACCATGGTGCCGATGAGGACAAAGGAAACGAAATAGGCGGCGCCGAGAATGGGTCTCGCATTTGGGATGACGGTCATCCCGTCGACAGACTTATTAAAGCCTTGGTAGACGTCGGATCCGTACATTTGGATGTACATGATATCGGTCCAGTCTTCGAGAGTGACGACGCGAAAGAGGGAGAGGAGTGAAGTCCAGAGGGAGCCGAAGTGGACGGGGTCGTTTTCTCGGAAGAACATCACACCGACGACTGCGTAGATATAGAAGAGGAGGAAGAGGAGGATGGTGACATAGAACATGGAGGGTAGGCTTTTGAGGAGGGCGCCGACGAGGATTTGGAGTTTGGGAATGACAGTGATGAGTCGGACGACCCTGAGGAGGCGGAAGAGGCGGAGGACAGCGGCGTAGGCTCCGCCGAAGGGGAGGAAGCAGACGGCGACGATGGTGAAGTCGAAGATGTTCCAGCCGTCTTTGAAGTAGTCCAATGGTTTTGGGGCGAGGGCGGTCATCTTGAGGATGATTTCGATGGTGAAGATGGCGAGGATAATGCGATTGAGGACGTCCCAGAGAGTGGAGTGGTCAGCATCGAGCTTGGGGAAGGTTTGGATACCGACGACGACGCCAGCGGCGACGATGGTGCTGATGATGAAGAGATTGAACCAAGTGGAATCAACTATTTTGCGGGAGAGGGCGACCATGGGCGGGCGTGAGATTGTTGCCCATATGGTTTAGAGGAATGGGGGAGGATGGGAAGGCGGGAATTGGGGAATGATAAGAGGGGGGGAGAGGTTTGTCGGATGACCTGTTAGTGGGTTGAGAGCAAAAGGGGAGGTAAATGGGTTTTGGGAACGGCGTTGCAGACGATCAAGCCGATTGGCCCTATCGATCGTGGGCGTGGGGAGCCTTGGTGGTCTTGTTTCGCTGGGATACGGGTCTTTGGAGGAGTCCGCCGTCGGTCGACGGTGGGAGCGAAACTAGGAAGACTCGGAGATGGTGAGGCGAGCGAAGCATTCGCCGTTGGGGAAATCGTTGATGGCGGGGAGGATGCGGACGGTGACCGTCTCAGTGCCGTCGCCGTTATCGACGGGAGTGCCGACCGGAGAGGCGGTAGCGGTGGTGAGGTTGTTCCAAGTTTCCGGGTTCAGGCTTGAGTTGAGTTGGATTGTGTAGGTGACCCCGTCGGCGGTGTAGTCCACGCCGGTCACTCCGGCGCCGCCGATGCGGCGGCGATAGGTGAATTGGAGGTATGTTTTGTCATCATCAGGATTGAGGACTTGGGAGACTCCAGGTTGGGCTGGGGTATTGGCATCGTTGGGCGGAAACCCATGGGCGAACTCCTGAAGCTCCACGAGGCCATCCTCGTCGAAGTCGTCGAGGGGGCTGGAAGAGACGACGCTGACTTCGGGGAATCCGGTGAGCCAGGTGGTGTAGTCGAGGCTGGACGGGTTGGTGAGGATGGCCGTGTCACTGGTAACGGAGCCCTCAGGATTGGAGGCTACGCAGTCGTAAGAACCGGCATGTGCGGCAGTAAAAGATGCGATTTGATAGGCTGGAGCATTGGCACCGGGGAGATCCACACCGTTACGGCGCCACTGGTAGTTGGGTGCGGGAGAGCCGGTGGCTGCGACCGCGAGGTAGACCGAATCGCCGAGGTTCGGTGAGCTTCCGTTTGGGGATGCGAGTATTGTGGGTGCCGTGTTCGTGTTTGCTCCGGACGTCTCGATGGAGACATCGTCGATTGCCATATCGCCACGGAAATTGCTTCCGGTAATTCCGCGGAAGCGGACGCGGATTCCGTCTTGGAGGAAACCGGAGAGACTGACATTGGCTTCTGTCCAGGTAGTGCCGTTAGTGTGTTGTTGTCCGGATACGAGGAAGAGGTCGTTTACCCAAGAGGAACCGTTAAAGACATCGACATGGAGGTCCCCCATATTGCTGCCATACATGTTATAAAAAAACGTTAGAGTTGCTCCCGATTCGCCGGCAAGATTGAGGATGGGGCTGATGAGGTCGGCGCGTCGTGAGGGGTAGTTCGGGCTTGAGGATTCGACATACATGTATCGGCCGTTGCCACTGGTGTGATCTTGAGAGGGGCCCGTGTTTGAGGAGGCGGTGCCATTGGCATCGGCGCGCCAGTTGAAGTCATCTTCTGAGCCGTTATTCCATCCGTCGGTCGGCGTGGCGTTTGAACCGGTGGGGAAGTCGTCGAAGTTTTCGCTAAGAAGTGGGTCCAGCGTATCGACGACATTGAGGGTGAAGCTTTTGAATTGGCTGAGGGGAAGGGTGGAAGAGCTGAGAATGTCGAGTTGGATGGTTTCCTGGGCTTCGTGGACGTCATCCTGCACGACGGAGATCATGAGGTCTGCGGCGGTGATGTTTGGGGGGATGAGAACGGTGCCGTTGCCCGTTGCGGGGTCGAATGAGGCGGCGCCGGAGAGGACGTAGTCAGCGCCAGCGGGTCCGGCATTTGCAGTGCCCGAGAGACTGAAGGTGACGGTTTCGGCGTTGGCAGTGCTATCGGCGCTGGCGCGGTCGAAGGTTACGGTGATTTGGTCGCCAAGGGGCTCGCGGAGGAGGGTGCGGGAGACGGAGGCGAGGAGGCGGGAGGGGGCGCCGAGGCGGGCGATCTGGTTTTGGGTGTTCCCGTTGGCATCTTGTACGGTGTATTGGATGATGACTTCGGGCAGTTCGGGGACGCCGGGGGTGTAGACGATATATCCGTTGTTGTCTTGAGATGGCGAGCCGTCACGATTGGTGAAGCGGGTTTCGATAGCGAGGGAGCCGTTGCCTTGGAGAAGCTGAGCCCCCACGAGGGAGAGGGAAGTGCCATTGTCGTTTTGATTGGGGCCATTGGGACTGGTCACGACGTCGACCTCACCGATCCAGAGGCGGCCGCTGCCTTCGTCATTGAGAAGGACATTGAGGCGGATGGGTTCGAAAAACTCGGTTTCGACAAAGTCTTCCGTCGTGTTGAGGGGGGGAGTGGTGGAGGGAGTATTGGATGAACCATTGACGTTTACAAAAACGTCCGCGGCGTGCATCCAGCCTTGGCCTCCGTTACCAATGTTTCCTTGAAGCGTATAGGTGAACCATGCTTGACCGGAGTAACCTGTTTGGGGGATGAATCGGATTTCTTGCCCGACGACTTGGGCGGAGCCGGCTTCCTTGGGGAAGACCGAACCGACTTCGACGAGTGACAGGAGCGAATTTGTGGCGCCGAGGAGGACGCCTTCGGAATCATTGGTGAGCGGGTTGAAGGTCGCGGGGTTGGGACCGGCGTTGATCGTATCGTCTGTACCGAAGGGGATTTCGGCGGCGTTTCGGAGGGGGGCTTCGCCGTAGGTGCGGGAAGCGGTTCTCATATCGTTGTAGACTTGGATAGCGCCGGTTTGGGATGTGTTCGATTGGACCGTGCGGTAGAAGTCCTCGGCGCTTGTTGAGAGGGAGGGATTCATGACCCCTCCGTTAGTGTGATTTGAGCCGACGTTGTGGCCCAGTTCATGGGTGAGAAGGGCATAGTTGAACTGAGGTTCGTTTTCGGAAATGCCGCTGCTACCGCCGTAGGCTCCGACGTAGGCCCGTCCGATGACGCCGCCGCTTGAGCCGTCGACCAAGCCAAAGCGAGCGGCGTGGCCCCAACTATATGTGGAGCGAGGGCGATTTGAATCGAGCCAAGAGCGGAAGGCGGATAGGTTTTGACCGGGATCGGAGACGGAGGGTTGGTCGGGATTAAGGATGATCTCCTGAAGGAGGGGGCGGAGGCCGAGCTGTCTTTCGTAGACGTCGTTCACCGTGGCGGCGAGGGCGAGAAAATCAGCAGCAGTGGAAGGGTATGAAGATGAGTTATTGCCGGTGGTGCGTTTGTCGAGAACGAAAATCATGAGCATATCGACGAGTGAAGCATCGTATTTAGGACCGAGGCGAAACTGGGGATGATCGACGCGAGCTTCTTCGATTTCGCCTTGGGCGTTGGCAATGGCGGATCCCTCCGTGATTTGGGTAAGTTCGACGGGAATGGGGTCGCCGATGGTCTGCGGAAGCGTGGGATTGTTTGTCACCGTGGCGAGTCCGTTGTGGTCGATATTGCAGTCGGTGTCATCTCCATCTGGGGCCAGCAGTTGAAGGGCGACAAGGGTGCCGGTCTCGGGATTGGTGGAGATGCGGTAGTCCGCATCGTCGAGTGACAGGTAGAGGGAGACGGCGTCGTTTACAATGGCCATGTGAGCCGGGCGTCTGGATTCGGAGGTTGAGGCGGTGTTGCCGCTAAAGGTTCGAATGGAAGTGGGCAGAGAGGTATCTGGTCCGAGTGCGATTTGGAAGCTTTGGGTGGTTACTTTTGTTGGTCGAAGGCGAAGGAGCATGGGTTCTTCTTCGCCAAGACGGATGCGGAAGGGGCGTCCTTGAGAAGCCCAGTGAACAAGGGGGAGGGTTCGGGGTGTGAAGAAGGATTCGTCGTCGGCGGGATCAACCGAAGGTGCGGCTTCTCTTTGGGAGACTCTGTTAGGGCTTGAGTGTCCTGGAGAAGAGGAGGGAGAGACGGTGAGAGTCGGTTCGGGGAGGGAAGGATCTTCGGGCGAGTTTTTCGGGGGTGATAAGATGATCAGCACGACGAAGAGGACCAGCGGGGTGAGGGCGGCGATTGTTGCCCAAGACCGAGGCTGCCTGAGAGGGGACCGGTTTGGAGAGATGTGCTTCACCTTGGTGTTTCAAATCGATGGGTCCCGGGAAGGAGGAATCGTTCGATGGTTTCTGGGATGGAGTTGTATAAAGCCATCCGGGCTGCTGATCTATAATTATCATAACAAATATAATTATGCGAACTTTTCGCGGCGGAATCG
>JBCDBW010000156.1:0-7936 GCA_039182965.1 Verrucomicrobiota bacterium | reverse complement strand
GTGAGCGGTTCTGGAGAAACGAGAGTGCGAAGAGGGCAGGCTTAGCGTGTCTGGTGACGGTTTCTCCGGGAACGTGTTTTGAGCGAGGGGAATTTGGGATCGGTGTTTTGGTGCCGGGGCGCTGGGATCAGAGAGTGCCGAGGCGTTGGCCCTGGTAGTTTCCGGACTCGATGGATTGGATCCAGGATTTGTGATCGAGATACCATTGGACTGTTTTTTCGAGGCCAGAATGGAAGTCTTCGCTTGGTGACCAACCGAGGGATCGAGAAATCTTTGAGCAGTCGATGGCGTATCGGTGGTCATGGCCGGGGCGATCGGTGACGAAGGAAATCAATTCTTCCGCTGATTTTCGAGCGCCGGCCGAGTCGGGTGCGAGTTTCTGGACAGCGGCGATGACCCCGCGGACGACGTCGATGTTTTTCATTTCGCAGTTGCCTCCGATGTTGTAGACCTCGCCGATTTTCCCGTTGAGGAATGCGAGGGTGAGGCCTCGGCAATGGTCTTTGACGTAGAGCCAATCGCGGACGTTCGAGCCGTCGCCGTAGACGGGGAGCGCTTCGCCTTTGAGGACTTTTTGGATCATGAGCGGGATGAGCTTCTCCGGGAACTGGTAAGGGCCGTAATTGTTGGAGCAGTTTGTAGTAATTACGGGGAGTTGGTAAGTGTGGGCGTAGGCGCGT
This sequence comes from Verrucomicrobiota bacterium, assembly GCA_039182965.1. Lineage (GTDB taxonomy): Bacteria > Verrucomicrobiota > Verrucomicrobiia > Verrucomicrobiales > DEV007 > JBCDBW01. The sequence continues at coordinate 7,256 of JBCDBW010000156.1, read as the reverse complement.
GCGAGGTGATCGCTTCCGGCTTTGGCGGCGCTGTAGGGGCTGTTGGGCGAGTAGGGGGTGGTTTCGGAAAAGGCGGGATCGTCGGGGCCAAGTGAGCCGTAGACCTCGTCTGTGGAGACGTGTAGAAAGCGGTGGTGGTGAGATGATTTCGCTGGAGAAACGCTGGTCGCGGCAGAGGGGAGTTCCTTGAGGTAGCGTCGGAATTGTTCGAGGAGATTGAATGTACCGACGACATTGGTTTCGATAAATTCTTCGGGATTTTCGATGGAGCGATCGACATGTGATTCGGCGGCGAGATGGAGGATGCCGTCGATGTCGTAGTCGCGGAGGAGTTGTGCGACGAGTTGGGGATCGCCGATATCACCATGGGCGAAGGTGTAGCGGGGATCGCTTTCGATGGGGGCGAGGTTCTCCAGATTGCCGGCGTAGGTGAGTTTGTCGAGATTTATGAGTTTGTTGACGGAGAGGGCGCAATCGGGGGCGGCATCACCGAGGAGGTAATGGATTAGGTTTGAGCCGATGAAGCCGGCGCCGCCGGTGACGAGGAGGTTCATATTGGATGAGATGCCAGGACTTGGAGAGGAAGAGTGTCCGGCAGGTTTGGCGGATTTGCAAGGGGGCGACGAGGCGGGCGGGAGGACTTTTGTCAGGGGGTGGCGGAGAGGAGAGAGCTGAGGATGAGGGGGACTTCCGGGTGAAACTGGATCTTGTTTTCGCGGGTGAGGCGGTCGAGTTGGGCGGGGGAGTGGAAGAGGCCTCGGTCGAGGTAGTCGGCGGCTTCGGTTTCATTCATGGTGAGGGAGACTTCGCGCCAGGCGCGGCGGGGGAAGGGGAGTCCGACGCCGCTGGACCATGTTTTAGAGAAGGCGGCGAACTGGCGGAATTTTTTGAGCCATTGTTCGGGGGAGACGATGGGGTAGTGGAAGTGGGCGCCGACGTATTCCGTAGGGATGGGAACCTCTTCCGGGTAGTTGGGGGCGGGGACGTTCTGGTTGGTGGTGAAGCGGTGTTGGTTAAAGGTTTGGAGATTCGCCCGGGTGCGGGCGATTGCTTTCCCTTGATTGTGTCCGAGGTAGCGGGTGACGGTTTCGGTTTTTCCGGACAGGGGATCGAGGACTTGCTGGGGAATGGGATCGCCGGACTGGAAGTGAGCGTTGTGCCAGAAGGCGGCGGTGTGTGCAACGGGAGTGGGGATGGTTTCGTGTGTGCGGAGGATGACTTGTTGGGTATCGGGGTCTAGTTGGGCGAGCATACGAGGGAGGTTTGCGTTCTTAAGAGCGTCGGTGAGGAGGCGCCCACTGAGGTGATTGACGAGTCGTTCGAACGGGGAGAGTTGCGGGGTGTTGGGTTTTTCGGCACGTGGGAGTCCACCGAACGCGAGTTCATCGGCATCGAGGTGGAGGAGCCAATCGAAGCCGTCTTGGCGGGCGCGATCGAATGCGATATCGACGCATTGATTTTGATATTCGCGCATGAAGCGGATATCGGGGTGATGATCCCTTGGGATGATGTCGACCCAAGGGTGGTCGCGCGCGATTGCTTCGGAGTGGTCGGTGCAGTGGTCGAGGAAGAGGTATGCCTTTTCGACGCCGACGGCGTGGTGCCAAGCGAGGTTTGCGGGGAGGAAAGAGGCTTCGTCGTGGACACACATGACCATGGCGAGAGAAGGGGGTTGGAGGGCCGGGGTGGTCCTTGGGGGACCGATCTGGGAGCTTCTGTTCCGGGAATCGATTTGGGGGGAGAGGTTCTTCATTGGCTATTTCAGGGAAGAGATGATGTCGTGGACATCGAGTTCGGCGACGATTTTGCCTTGGGAGACCAATTTACGGGCGCGTTCGATGGAGACGAACACCCAAGTGTAGAGGTAGTCGCGGATTTCATCCGGGCTCATTGATTCGGAGGCGTGTCGCCAGGCGAGTTTGGGAAATGGGACGTCCATGCCGTTGGGCCAGGTGGTGGCGAGGCCGTTGTATTGTTGGTATTTTTTCCGCCATTGTTCGGGAGTAATGAGGAGATAATGATAGTGGCACCCGAAGTGTTCGGTTGGGATGTCGATTTTTTCAGGAAAGTCGGGTTGCATCACGTTTTGGTTTCGGGTCCAGAAGTGGGAGTTGTATGCCTGGACGTCGGCTTCTGTTCGGACGATGGATTTTCCGAGTTGGTGGCCGAGGAATTTTTTCACGAGGACCTTTTCGCCGGAGACGGGGTCTAGTATTTCGCGGATGAGAGCTTGCTTTGTTTGGAAGTAGGGGTTTTTCCAAAAGTGGTCGACGCGTTCCATGGCGATCGGGACGGCTTCTTTCGTGGGAAGGGAGACGACTTCGGTTTCCGGTTTTGCCTTCGCGAGGACGGGGGGGAGCTGGGCACGGTGAAGGGCTTCTTGGGAACGGGCTTTTGCTTGGCCGAAGAGGTTCTGGAGTCGGCGGGCGAGGTGAGGCCAGCGTGCGTCGTTAAGTTGTGAGGGTTGGCCGCCGAAGGCGAGTTCATCGGGATCGATATGCATGAGCCAATCGATTTGATCTTTTCGGGCCAGCTGGAGGGCGTGATCGGCGCAGGTATTTTGGTGTTGTCGGGAGTATTTTGTATTGGGGGTGCGATCTTTTGAGATCGTGGTGACCCAGGGAAAAGAGCGGGCGATTGCTTCGGTTTGATCGGTGCAGCGATCGAGGAAGAGGTAGGCTTGTTGGACGCCGACGGCGTGGTGGTAGGCGAGATTGGTATGGAGGAAGGGCGCCTCGTTGTGGACGCACATGAAGAGGGCGAGGGATGGTGGAGGCGGCGTTTGGGCCTGAGGATGGGAGACCACGGGCGTAATCGCGTTTACATTTTAATTAAGAGATGTTAAATATCCGGACTTAAAAGGGAATCATAATTCGCACGGAAAGGGGATTTTTTTTGGGATTGTTCAAGGGCCGGTTTGAAGGGATGCGAGTGGGGGTCTGGGGATGGTTTCACACGGGGAACTTTGGTGATGAGCTGATTGCGTTGTATTGCTGTCGGCTGGTGGAGGAGTTAGGAATGCGGCCGGTGGTATTTGGGATGCGACGGGAATTGGCATTGCGGCATGGGGTGGAGACGGTGGAAGGGTTGGATGCGTTTTTTGGATCGATTGCGTTCTGCTTGTTTGCGGAGGGGGGGTGTTTGATTGACGTGAAGGATTCGATGAACAAGAAGGGGGAGCGGTATGATGAGTTGGCGGACGCGGCGGAGCGGCATGGGGTGACATTGTATCCTTTTTCGATTGGGGGGAGTGGACTTGGTGAGGGGACGCGGGTGGTGGGCGGGATTGAGCGATTGTGGGAGCGCGGGGTTTGCGGTGAAGCGGTAGTGCGTTTGGAGGGGGATGTGGCGCTGGTGGAGTCTTTTGGTGGTGAAGCGATCTATTTGCCGGACATGCTTTGGGATGCGGCGCGTTGTTTTGGGGTTGGACGGGAGCGGGACCGCTACATGGCGCGGCCGTTGCGATTGGGTGTGAATTTTTTACGGAATCGGATTTCGAAGCGCTTTGAATCTTTTGTTGCGGACAACTTGCCGGAGGGGGTGGAGATTTACTTTGTGACCGTGAACACGGAGGAGCGGGTGCGTGGTGAGATTACGGCGAGGGTCACGAGTGATCGGGTACATAATTTTTATCACCGTGACCCGCTGGATTTACTGCGGTTTGTTGGGACCTTAGATCTGTTGATTTCGGGCAAGCTCCACGTGGGGTTGACGGGTTTATCATTGGGAACGCGCTTTATTAGTTGCCGGGGGCGGGACAAGACTCGGGCGATGCTGGGGGCCTTGGGGGAGGGCCTGGTGAAAAGGAAGGAGATGGAGTTATTGGCGCAGCTATTTGCAGATCCGGAGTTGATTCCGGCTTGGGATACTCCGTGGGAACGGATTGCCGAGGAAAAGGAAGCGAGTCGGGCGCACGCGGGCGTGTTGGAGAGATGGGCGCTGCGACACGGCGCGAGTGTCGGAGTTTGAGTGGGAGCGGGGACGATTACCGATCCTTTGAGGTGTCGGTTAGTTCTTCGAGAATAAGGTCGTTTGAGTCGTAGATGGGATTTTTGGATTCTGAAGACTTAAGAGAAAGCGCAGCGTGGCGTCTGACGAGGTCATGAGCAAAGGTGAGGATCATGCGGATGAGACGTGCTTCGTCCAAGTGGGTGCTTGGAGGCGTGTGCATGAGGGCTGTGCCCTGGTAGGAGAAGGGGTCTTCTGTCAGTTCGTGGGGGCAATCGAGCGCGTGGTCGAGGAAGGCGGCGGGGTCTTCCTTCAATTGATGGAAAGCTTGGGTACGGTGGATGCCGAGGCCTTTTCGTTTTGATCCGAAGGCATCTTTGCCGAGTTCTGCGAGGGCGACTTTTCCGGCGAGTTGCGCGGGTGAGCGGTTTGGAAAGTGGGCGAGAAATACTTGGTTCTGTTCGAAATCGGGAACCGGTCTGTCTTTGCGCCGGAAGTCGTGGCTTCCGGGGCTGATGCGCGTGTCGGGTTGCGCGGCCAGGGAGCGGTGGATCAGGACTTTATGGAGGGGTGGGCATGGCTTGAGAGTGCGGCAACGGATGCGGGTAGTGGGGTTCGGATCTTCCGGGTTGTCGTCTGGTGTGGGGAAGTAATTTTTCACGGGGCATCGGACGCAGGGATGATTGGGAGCGAGGGGCCTTAGAAAGTTGTGAATGTCGAGGTCGGGGTCAGTCTCTCCGATGAACTCGTCGCAATCGAGGGGAAGGATCCAGTCGGCTTCACATTTCTCCAGCGCTATTTGGAGGAGGTGGTTGGTGAGGGGCGGTTGAAGGTAGACGGGATTTCGGGATTGGTAGAGCGTGAGTGGAAGACCTTCCTTCTGGAGGGTGGCAAGGATGCGGGGGGTTTGGTCCTGGCTGCAGTGATCGGCGATGATGTGATGATCGACGAAGGTCGCGGTATGGCGGACGAAGGCTTCGACGATATCTTCCTCATCGCGGGCAAGGCTGATGGCGACGAGGCGAGGAGGGCGCGAGGGAAGAAGGCTCTTGAGGATATTCAAGGGACGATTATAGCCTGTTGGGCAAAGGAGAGGGAAGGATGAAAGGTTAACGAGATGGGAGGATGGGGCTGGTGGCAAAGCTGTTTTGGTTGCGTGAGGGGGGACGCGGTGATTTATAACTCTTTCTCCTTCGGGCAGAGGTCGTGGCGGCGATACATCAGTGTGAGAGAGCGGGTACGATCGAGGATTCGAGAGAGGGATTAGCTTGTTGAGGGGAGGCAACCATGTAGAATTTTTCGGGCACCGCGGAGAGGGGCTCGGTGAATATGCAGGTTATCGTGTTAGGTGCGCATCGTTCGGGCACGTCGGTTACGGCGGGGTTGATTCGGATGATGGGATTTACGGCGGGGGAGGCTGAGCAGTTGGAGTTATTGACGCCGAACCGGGAGAATCCGAAGGGGTATTTTGAGAGGCGGGACGTGGTGGAACTGAATGACCGGATCTTACGGGCGATGCGTGGAAACTGGAGCAGCGTAATGGGATTGGAAGACGGGGAAATGGACGAAGAGCAACTGGAGGAGATTCGTGTGGCGATTGAGCGGAAGACGGGCGAATTGAGGCGTAACAAACGCTGGTTTTTAAAGGATCCGCGAATGTCACTGACATTGCCTTTTTGGTTGGAGCACGTTGAGCAGCCGATCGTGGTGCATCCGTTTCGAAGCCCGGTTGAGGTGGCGTTGTCGTTGAGGGAGCGTGATCAGTTTCCCATCTCGTTTGGAATGGCTTTGTGGGAGTATTACGTCGCAAAGGCGATCGAGAATAGTCATGGGCTTCCGGCTGTTTACGTATCGTATGCAAATATCTTGTCGGATCCTTTGGGTGCGGCGCAGCGGCTGCGGGATGATTTGATGAGGGTATCGGGGGAGGAAGTGGATGTGGTTTCTGAACAAGAGCTGCGTGCGTTTGTGGACCCTTCGCTATACCGGAGTCGATATACGGGGAGCATTCCTGGGGTTAGTGATTCGCAGACGGATTTGTATGCGGAATTGGAGCGGCGTGCGAGGGGAGAGATGATTGCGCCGCCGAAGGTGTCTTCGTTTTCCCGAGAGGAATTGATTTGTATGGAGGCGTCGATGTCGGCAACGAAGCGATCGACGCATCGACGATTGGGAAAGAACTACTTAGCGGAGAGCAAGATGCTCTGGGAGAAGATTCATGACTTAGAGGGATCGCTGTCGGCCATTTCGGATGATTACTTGTCCTTGGCGGAGGCGGGTGTTTTTTCTCGCCGTCGGTGGCGGGCGGCCTTGCGGACGATTCGATATGGTGTGCTGCGTCGGACGAAGGAAGTGTTGGACGCGTTTGAGGAGGAGCGTCGGGTGGACTGAGGAGGTTGCGGGGTTTCAGGCCGGGGCGTGCATGTAGCTGAGGGCGCCAGCTGTTTCCGCGACGTCATCCGCACCTTCGAGGAGTTCTCCGATGGGATCCCAGCGTCCGTAGGCGAGAGCGGTGCGGGCGCTTTCGGGGATATTGAGATCGAACTTGAATTCGCCACAGGAGGCGTGCTGACCTTCGACATCGATGACCAGGTGGATATGATGATCTTCTTCGATCATGGCGGCGGCCTTCTGGATGTCATCGCCAGCAGCGGTGGCACAGAGGACACCGAGGGTGGTGCAATTACCAAAGAAGATATCGGCGAATGATTCGGCGATGATCGCGCGCGAGCCATATCGATAGAGGGCTTGGGGGGCGTGTTCGCGGGAAGAGCCGCAACCGAAGTTTGATCCGGTGAGGAGGATGGATGCTTCACTGAAGCGCTCGTCATTCAGGGGATGATCTTTTTCGGCACCGTCTTCTTCGAAACGGACGTCATAGAAGGCGTATTCCCCGAGGCCATCGAAGGTGACGCATTTCATGAAGCGGGCGGGGATGATACGGTCGGTATCGATATCGTGGCCGGGGACATGAACGCCTTTTCCTTGCACGTGAGTTATTTTTTCGAGGGCCATGGTTTTATTTTCCGTCAAGAGTCCGAGTTCGGACGCCAAGGTCAGGTATAGGCAAGAAACGTGGCCCAAGGCTTGGAGGAGGGCAAGGGGGAGTTGGATTGTTTACTGGACGGAGACGGAGCCGCCCTCTTCCGACGTGGATTCGCCGATCAGGGCTCGGTTGCAGATTTCGTCTTCCTTGAGATTCATGGCGGAGACGTGGTATTTGGCGAAGGAATCCGGGGTGGCTTCCGCGGCGATGGTGCGACCGTCTTTGTTTTGGAGGACGACGAGGTAGCCGTTGTATTTGTGGC
>JBCDBW010000155.1:0-8076 GCA_039182965.1 Verrucomicrobiota bacterium | reverse complement strand
GCCGGAAGAAAAGGCTCGCGAATGCGCTCCCGCATCGCCCGAAACGCCACTTCCGCAATCTCACGGCAAGGCTGATGAATCGTCGTCAAGGGCACCGGAAGTAAGGTCGCATACCGAACATCGTCAAATCCCGCCAAGCGCACATCCACAGGAACAACAACCCGAAGCGATTGCAACGACTTCAATAGCTCCGCGGCCGTCAAATCGTTCGCGCAAAGTACTCCGTCACACCCCGCCCCCGCTCGCAGCTGCCGCACAAATTTCACATCCGTCGGATCCCCGCGCGCCACAAATTCATCGCCCGCTTCTAACCCATATTTCACCAACGCCTCGCGTACACCGCTGATGCGCGCGTCCACCGTCGGCGCCGTTCCCGGGCGCGTCACAAATTTCAACCGCTGACACCCCAATCGAATCAGATGTTCCGCCAACAAAAACCCCGCACTGAAGTTGTCCATCGAAACCAAATCACATCCACTCCGCTTCGGAAACGACGTCACATCCCGATCCAACAAAACCACCGGAATCCCCGCCTGACGCAAGACTTCCAACAACTCCTGGTTCGTCCCGTCCTTGTCCGATACCGATTCCAGCGGCGCAAAGAAAACTCCCGTCACCCCCTTCTCAACAAACTGCTGGCACACCTCGCGCGCATGCTCCGGCGTGGAGTCCCGGTCCACATGCGGCACCGGCGATGCCCCCCATAACAACCCAAACCCTTCCACCCGCGCGAAGGCCCCCAGCTCCCCGCAGATCGCCTCAAAAATCTCCGTCGTGCTCCGCTCCGGTACCAACAAACCCAATACTTCCGCCCCGCTCGCCTCCGCCTCCCGCGGCAAGACAAAGGTCCCCGCTCCCGCCCGCCGATGAATCAAGCCCTCCCCCTGCAAATCCCGCAAGGCCCGCGCCACGGTCGGACGCGAGACCCCAAACCGCTCCACCAACTGCGCCTCGCTCGGCAGTTGCCCCGACGCCCCATACTTGCCCGACGCAATTTCCGCCCGCAATTCCTGAGAGATCCGCTCGTGCTTCGCCATTTGCTTCAGTCCTTACATTTAGTTCTAATGTTATTACATATATTTTACCAAAACTTGCAAATGTAAATGGTTTCCCCGCGTTTCTTATCGCATCCTAATCCCCTTCTCGTCTCTTCAATCCCCAAGCCAGCCGCTCAACCCCTCCAAAAGCCCCATCCCCCATGCAATCCCGCCTCTTCCTCTGGTCCATCACCGCCGCCCTTGCCGGATTTTTGTTCGGCTTCGATACCGTCGTTATCTCTGGCGCCGAAGAGACCTTCCAGCGCATCTGGCAGCTTGATGGACGCATGCACGGCTGGGCAATGAGCATGGCGCTCTGGGGCACGGTCATCGGCGCCTTGTTCGGCGGAATCCCATCAGAACGCTACGGACGCCGCAAAACGCTCATCGCCGTCGGTCTCCTCTACTTCCTTTCCGCAGTCGGCTCCGCTCTCGCACCAGATGTTTATTGGTTCATCATCGCCCGCTTCATCGGAGGCCTCGGCGTCGGGGCGGCCACCGTCGCAGCCCCCATGTTCATTTCCGAAATCTCACCAGCAAAGTCCCGCGGAAGATTGGCCGGAATGTTCCAGTTCAACATCGTCCTAGGCATCCTTGTTGCGCTGGTATCGAATTGGATCTTCAGCCGATCAATGGATATGGACATCGCCTGGCGCTGGATGCTCGGAATCGAAGCCGTCCCGGCACTCATCTATACCATCCTCGCATTCGGATTGCCCGAGAGCCCACGTTGGTTGATTACCCACGCACGTAAGAATGAAGCAGGTGCAGCGATCTTCCGGAGAATTAATCCAGAATTCACTCAGGCAGAGATTGATTCTCTCGTGACCGAAGTGGCGGAAACCACACGCGGAAAAGCCAATACAACCGGTTTCTGGACAAGACGACTACGCATTCCAATTCTGCTCGCAATCCTCATTGCCGCCTTCAACCAGCTCTCCGGCATCAACATCGTCTTCTACTTCGCACCGCGCCTGCTCGGATTGGCCGGATTGGGAAACACTCTCCTGGCGTCAATCGCCCTGGGCGTCACCAACCTCGTCTTCACTCTGGTCGGGCTCTGGCTCATCGATAAGCTCGGACGCCGCGCCCTGCTCTACATCGGATCATTCGGCTACATCATCTCTCTTGGCGTCTGCGCTTACGTTTTTCTCACCAATCCCACTCTGAAAGTCGCCTCCGTCGCCGGCGACCTAGCCGCCGACGCCGCAACCCTCATCAAAGTCGAAAACGGTACCCGCTTCATGAGCACCGATGATCTGAACAAATTCAACAAAGCCTACGCGGCAAAAAAAACCGCCCTCGAACAATTAAGTCGGGCAGAATGGTTCGATGGCACGGAACTGGTGATTCCAGCAAGCGCTAACCCGACTCAGGTCCAGGAGATGGCAACCGCAGCCAAAGCCAAAGCCGGCACCCGCCTCGGACCTACCGGTCTCGTCGTGCTCATCGCCCTAATGGCGTTTATCGCCGCTCACGCAATCGGCCAAGGCGCCGTCATCTGGGTATTCATCTCGGAGATTTTCCCCAATGACCATCGTGCCGCCGGCCAGGCACTCGGAAGTTCCACCCACTGGATTTTCGCTGCCGGCCTAACTCTCGTCTTTCCAATTTTCATCGCGCGCTTTGAGCCGGGCATGCTGTTTGGCTTTTTCTGCCTCATGATGATCCTTCAACTCCTGTGGGTCCGCTTCATGGTCCCCGAAACCAAAGGACGCCCCCTCGAAGAAATCGAACACGAACTCGGTCTCTCAAAACCATGAAAACCCCAGCCATCGTTTCAATCGGCGAAGTCCTCTGGGACCTCTTTCCCAATGAAACCCGCTTCGGCGGCGCTCCGGCAAACTTCGCCTGCCACGCCGCCACCCTCGGCGCCGAGGTCACAATGATCAGCGCCGTCGGCAATGACCCGAAAGGTCGTGAAGCCATCGAAATCCTCGCCGCATACGAAATCCACACCGATCTCATCCAAACCCCGGCCACAGCCCCCACCGGAACCGTCGGCGTGAATCTCGACCAAAACGGAAAACCCACTTTCACCATCCACAATGATGCCGCGTGGGACGGCTTGGTCTGGACCCCCGAAATAAAGCCCCGCGTCGAACAGGCCGACGCCGTCTACTTCGGAACGCTCGGCCAGCGCAGCCCCTTGTCCCGCGATACAATCCGACGCACCTTGGAAGTGGCCAAATCGTCTCAGATTCCCGGCATCTTGGACGTAAACCTGAGAACGCCGTTCTTCGATGATGCCCTCATTCAAGACTCCATCCGCCTAACCGATATCCTTAAATTAAGCGACGATGAATTGCCGGTCACCTGTGCCGCGTGCAATGTCCCCATGGCGAATGATCCAAGGGACTCTCTCCTTCAACTCATGCAACAATATCAACTCGACCTCGCCGTCCTCACACGCGGCGCGAAAGGCGCCCTGCTGGTGACTCGCGACGAAATTATCGACCAACCAGGAATTCCCACTTCGGTCGTCGATACGGTCGGCGCCGGCGATGCCTTTACCGCCGCTTTCGTGCTCGGACTCCTCCGCGGCACCCCGCACGCCGACCTCCTTCAACACGCCTGTGAACTCGCCGCCGAAACCTGCTCCCAATCCGGCGCGGTTCCTGTCCCAATAAAATCAAACTCCTAGCAATACCACACTCACGAACCACGTTTCTTCCAAACAAACCCAAACCATGAAGACAATCCCAAATAACTCCGCGTCTCCGCGCCTCCGCGTGCGCCTCATTCTCCTCGCACTACTTCTCGCGTTCGGCATCATCCCAAACACTCACGCCGCAGAATCCCCCCCAAATATCGTTATCATTTTCATCGACGACATGGGCTATGGCGATATCGGCCCCTTCGGGAACAGGGTCAACCAAACCCCCCACCTCGACCGCATGGCCGCCGAAGGAAATGTCCTTCGCGAATTCTACGTCTCCAATACCGCCTGCACTCCCTCCCGCTCCGCCCTCCTCACCGGCACTTACGCCCATCGCATCGGCATGGACGGCACGGTCTGTTTTCCCGGCGAAGATCGCGGCCTCAACCCCGACGAAATCACCATCGCCGAAATCCTCAAAGAGAAAGGATACACCACCGGCTGCTTCGGCAAATGGCACCTTGGCGATCAAGTTCCCTTCCTCCCCCTCGCCCAGGGCTTCGACCAATACTTCGGCATCCCCTACTCAAACGACATGTGGCCCGGCAACGCACGCGGGAACCCGCTCACCAATCGCGGCCCCTACACCCCCCTCCCCGTCCTCCGGCAAAACGAAGTGGTCGCCCACGTCGCCGATGGCGCCGATCAATCACTCCTCGCGGAATCAATCACCGACCACGCCGTCAACTTCATCAAGCAAAACAAAGACAAGCCCTTCTTCCTCTACCTCCCCCACGCCTACGTTCATAGCCCGCGATACGCCCGGCCCGATATCCTCAAAAAAGCGCAAGGCGATATCAATCGCGCCAACGTCGAGGAAGTCGATACCAGCGTCGGTCGCATTCTCGACACCCTCCGAGACCTCGACCTCGCCGAAAATACCCTCGTCCTCTTCACCTCAGACAACGGAGGCGCCGGCGGCATGAGCATGGGCCCGCTCCGCGGCGGCAAAGGCGGTGCCAAATACGAAGGCCACATGCGCGAACCCACCATCGCCTGGTGGCCCGGGAAAATCCCCGCCGGGAGCGAAACCAACGAAATCGCCGTCACCACCGATCTCTTCCCCTCCCTCGCCAAACTCACCGGCGCCAAAGTCCCGAAGGATCGCACCATCGACGGCAAAGACGTCCTCGACATCCTCCTCGGCAAACCCACGGCCAAATCCCCGCACGAGTTACACTACTACGAAGTCGACGGCATCCGTCGCGGCCCCTGGAAACTCGTCCGCATCGGCAACAAAACCGAGCTCTACAATCTCGACGAAGACCTTGGCGAAAGAAACGACCTCGCCGCGAAACACCCGGCCATGGTCAAAGAACTCACCGATCTCCTCGACGCCCACGCCGCCGCCATTGCCGCCGACACCCGGCCCGCCGGCTATGTCCGCGCCGGCACCGGCAAACCCCTCATTTCCAAGGTCGGCGATCTCCCCACACTCCGCGACTTCGTCGGACTCCCCGAAACCAAAGCCGCCGAAACGCACATCGCGCGCGCCGGAGACCTCAACAAAAAACAACCGCCGAAGGCAAATAGAAAGCTACCCGCTAACCGCCAACCGCTAAAAGCCGGGGGCAAAGCCAAAGACGTGCTGTTCATCGCCATCGATGACATGAACGATTGGACCACGTTGTTCGACGACGACAACCCCATCCAAACCCCAAACCTCAAACGCCTCGCCGCCCGCGGCACTTTCTTCAACCGCGCCTACTGCGCCTCACCCGGCTGCAACCCCTCGCGCACCGCGATCATGACCGGGCTCCGTCCCACAAGCTCCGGCGTCTACGGCAACCCCGAAGTGTGGGCGGAAAAACTCCCCGACGTCATTACCCTCCCTCAGTATTTCGAGAAACACGGCGGATACGCCACCCGCGGTGCCGGTAAAATATTTCACCACGGAAAGAGCGGTGCCGATCGGCCTCATAACCCCTCCTTCCAGGAGTTCTTTCAAAAACTCGCCATCCGCGGACCCGGCCCCAACAACAACTACAACGGATACAAAAAACCCGACCACCCGCGCCTCGGCAACGTCGGCTTCGACTGGGGCGAACACGACCAAAAAATGATCGACGTCGACATGTGCGAATGGGTCGAAGCCCGCATGGAGGAAGACTTTGATAAACCACTCTTCCTCGCCGCCGGCATCTTCAATCCACACCTCCCCTTCTACGCACCGAAGGAAACCTTCGACCGATACCCCCTCGACGAAACGGTCCTGCCCGTCATGAAAAAAGGCGACCTCGATGACGTCGGAGAAATCGCCAAGCGCATGGTCCGAAAAGAATTCTGGGTCTACGACAATACGACATCCAAAGAACCCGGCTCCCCCGGAAGCCTCCAACGCATGGTCCAAAGCTACCAGGCCGCTACCGATTACGCCGATCAAATGGTCGGCCGCCTCCTCGACAAACTCGACGAAACCGGCCGCGCCGAGAACACCATCATCGTCCTCTGGTCCGACCACGGCTATCACCTCGGCGATAAGGAATCCTGTGTGAAGTTCACGCTCTGGGAAAAAGCCAATCGCGTCCCCTTCATCGTCGTCGCGCCAGGCGTCGGGAAACCCGACCAAATCTGCAGCCGCCCCGTCAGCCTCATCGATATCTACCCAACCCTCCTCGACCTCGCCGGACTTCCGCCCAATGCCGAAAACGATGGCCAAAGCCTCGTCCCTCTCCTGAAAAACCCCAACCGCGAATGGGAACGCCCCGCGCTCATGACCGAAGGCCCCGGCAATCACGCCGTCCGCTCCGATCGCTGGCGTTATATCCAATACAGCGACGGCACCGAAGAACTATACGATCACGACAACGACCCTTGGGAACACCACAACGTGGCCTCCGATCCCAAACATGCGAAAGTCATCGCCCAACACCGCAGGTGGATCCCCAAAAAAGAAGCCTCCGGCAAAGGCATGGATCATCTCTACCAATCCCCGCCCCCCGCCGGCGCAGGCCTGCCCAACAGTGGCTACTCCAAAACTCGCGCCGCTAGGGGAACGAAGACAACAGAAGTCAAAACACCCAAAACAGACATCCTCATTGCCGATTTCGAGGGCGATACCTATGCCGACTGGACCGTCGAAGGAGAAGCGTTCGGTTCTGGGCCCGCTCAGGGAACCCTTCCTCGGCAGATGCCAGTCTCTGGTTTCCACGGCAAAGGATTGGCCAACTCTTTCGTCGGAGGCGACAACGCAACCGGTGTTCTGACGTCACCTCCTTTCAAAATCGAACGGCCCTTCATGAATTTCTCCATCGGAGGCGGAAGCCATACCGGTCAAACCTGTATCAATCTCCTCGTCGGCGGAAAAATCGTCCGCAATGCAAGCGGACCGAATCCACGTCCCGATGCTTCTGAGAAGATGGTCGCGTCAACTTGGGACCTGAGCGAACTGGCGGGAAAAACCGCGAGCATTCAGATCGTCGATCAGCGAACAGGTGGCTGGGGGCACATCACAATCGATCATCTCGTTCTGTCCGATAAGCCGATCGCCAAGCCAATCGCACCGGTCGCTTTGATGGAACTGGACAAAACTCTTCAAGTCGACGGCACTCATCTCCTCATCCCGGTGGCCAATGAAGGAGACCAAATCAATCTGGGAATTTATGAAGACGATCACCTTGTGCAGAGTTTTAACGTGACTCTTCCGAAAAGAAAAGGGCAGCACTGGTTGGCCGCCTATCCTCTTTCAAAATTCGATCTGAAAGGAAAGACTATTAGAGTAGCCCCCACCGAAGGCCCGCTTCTCCCGGACACGTTTTCCCATGCCTTCGACCTCATCCAGATCGGGACCGAGGAAACAGTCAACTCCGACGACGACTACCAGCACCCGTATCGCGATCAATTTCACGCGAGCGTCCGGCGAGGTTGGAACAATGACCCGAACGGAATGGTCTATCACGACGGAAAGTTCCATCTCTATTACCAATACAACCCATTCGGAATCCGATGGGGCAACATGCACTGGGGTCATCTTCAGAGCCCTGACCTGCTTCACTGGGAGGAGAAACCCATCGCACTCTATCAAAACACCACATCCGACATGATGTTCTCCGGAGGCGGTTTCATCGATTTTAACAACACCGCGGGATTTGGTGAGAATACCCTGTTCGTTGCCTTCACGAGCACCGGAAGAGGAGAATGCCTCGCATACAGCACGGATGGCGGAATGACCTTCACCGAAATGGAGGAGAACCCCATCATCGAACACAAAGGCCGGGATCCGAAAATCATTTGGTATGAGCCCGAACAAAAGTGGATCCTCGCAGTCTACAACTTTGAGTCCTGCGCGGAGACAGAGGCCATCCCGGCCAAAGAAGGAACCCTTCCCAAACGCCTCCACAACAACATTGCCTTCTGGGAATCAAAGAACCTAAGGGAGTG
>JBCDBW010000154.1:0-8085 GCA_039182965.1 Verrucomicrobiota bacterium | reverse complement strand
TGCATTTCGGCGAGGCGTTCGGGTTGGAGGGGGGCTTGATTTAGGGATTCGAGCGGGTCGTTGGTGAGGTTGAAGAGGAAGGGGGTGTCGGCGTTGGGGTCTTGGAGGTATTTCCAGGGTCCTTGGCGGAGGGCGATCCAGTTGCCGCGGTCGAGGTGGGCGTGTTTGCCGGTTTCCCAGAAGAGCTCCCGCCCAGCATGATGCTGGTTGCTATTTGGGTCACCGAAATCGCCGTCGAGGATGATGGGGGCGATGTTTTTTCCGTCGAGGGTGAGGTCTGAGACGTCGGCGCCGACGAAGTGGCTCAGCGTGGGAAAGATATCGAGCGCCCAGGTAAGGGCATTGGTGGTGGAGCCGGGCTCGATTTTTCCGGGCCAGCGCATGAGGCAGGGGACATGGATGCCGCCTTCGAAGAGGGTGGCTTTGTCGCCGCGGTAGGGACGGTTGGAGCCGCCGTATCGTGGGTCGCCGCCGTGGTCGGTCATGAAAATGACGAGGGTGTTTTCCGCGAGGCCGGTTTCGTCGAGGGTATCGAGGATTTGGCCGACGCCGTCGTCGAGGGAGACGACCATGGCGGCGAATTCGCGGCGGACCTTGTCCTGGATGAAGTCGACGCGTTTGAGGTCGGCGGCCTGGGGCTGCATGATATTGACGGGGGCTTCGTCGGCGGGGCTCCAGCCCTTTCCGAAGTGAGGGGCGTTGTAGGGGAGGAAGAGAAAAAACTGCGAAGCCGCAGTGGCACTTGCGCCGTCGGCGCGGGATTTCAGGTAGGCGATAGCTTCTTCGGAGATGAGTTCGGTGGCGTATCCATTTTCGTTGACGTGTTCGGTATCGTGATACCAGTCGGGGACAATGCCATAGGTCATTGTGAAGAAATCGATGCAACCGCCGGTGTGACCGATGAAGGAATTGAAGCCGTGATTGGTGGGGAGGAATTTGTTATCGCCGTGACCGAGGTGCCATTTGCCGATGAGGGCGGTGTCGTATCCGGCGCGATCGCGGAGGACCCCGGCGACGGTGGTTTCGTGGGGGCGCAGGCCGCGGTCTTTGTCTTCATCGGGGAGGAACATGAGGGCGCTGAGGAGTTGGTCTTGGGAGCGGGCGGGATTTTGGCCGGTGAGGAGACCGAAACGTGAGGGGGTGCAGATGGAGGACGCGGCGTAGAAGTTGGTGAATTTAAGTCCCTCTCTGGCGAGACGGTCGATGTTTGGTGTGGGGATTTCGGAGCCGTAGCAGGAGACGTCGTTGATTCCTTGGTCGTCAGTGAAGATCAGAACGATATTGGGCAAGGGCGCCGTTTGATCCGGATGCGTCTGCGCCACGCTGGAGTGGACGGAAACCGTGGTGGCGAGGAGAAGGAAAATGAGCAATCGGCAGGGCATGGGGTTCTAGTTATCAGGCTTCAGACATTCGATTTTTGCCTTTTTTGGAGGGCGGGTTGGGAGTAGGATTATGTGGAATTAGGGAAAGGAGACAAGTAGAGATGAGGCGGAAGCGACTGCGTGGTAACGGGGAAAACGACAGCCCCAAGTTGGATATTTCTTCGTTGGTGGATGTGAGTTTTTTGTTGTTGGTATTTTTTCTCGCGGTGATGACGCTGCAGAAGGCGGAAGCGGATTTGGAGATCGAGTTGCCTGGGCAGGCGAAGGGCGTTGTGATTGACCATTTGGAGATCGTTGTACGCGCAGATGGGGTGATTGAGGTGAATGAAGAAGTGTTGGAGGCGGTCGTCGAGCGACGAAAGTTACCGCGCCTTCGGGAGCGATTGGAGGGATACAAGCGCCTTGCGGCGATGTCGCAAAGGGAGCCGTTGATTATCGTGAAGGCGGATGATGAGTCAGAGGGGCAACGACTAGTCGATGTGATGAATTGTTTGGCGGAAGCGAAGATTAAACAAGTGACGCTGTCGGGGTTTCAGGAAGAGTAAGCGTGCTTTTTCGGCATGTCGTCCGGGGCGATGATTGAGTTTATGGTGCGGAGCGGCGTGCGAGGCAAGTTCGCGGCGACGAGCCGGGAGAGAGCCCGGACGCAGATTTGGTCGAACGCGGACAAGTACCTTGCATTGGGGCGGCAATTGAGTCCGGAGGCGGGAAGTCGTGTCGTGACCGTTCCGAAGATGACCGGGGTGGATGAAGAAATGAGGAACTGGTCGTTTTTCATGTTGCTGAAGCATCATGTAATTGTGAACGGCGTGATTTGCCAGATTGTGGAAGCATTGGTTCGGGGGGAGGAGCCGAAAGGGGTTGAGCGGATGGATCCGAGGCGCGACGTCCTACCGGGCAGCGATGCGGGAGAGGAGCTGGTGCAGCGCTTCGAAGACTCGGTGAATGATTATCTTGCGATGGAAAAGGGACTTCCGGTCTTACGGGGAACGAAAGAGCGTCCGCATCCGGTTTTCGGTTTGTTTGATGCGCACAAGTGGCATTGCATGTTTGGATTTCATCTCTTTGTGCATTTCAAGCAGGCGAAGCTTGTGTATTCGGGTGCCGTCGGCGATTAAATTCTGGCTTTCTTGGAGCTGAGGCCAAGGGTCTGAAGTTCTTACTCGAGTTTTTTGGTGTATCTGTCAGGAGTTCTGTTGCAACCCGGTCTGATTACTAGGGATGGAATGGGATGAAAAGTCGATTGGAGGGTTATTTGCCCTTGGATATGGTGTCTATGTCATCGGAGCGTCGATTTACCAATACCTCCGTGACTGGAAACTGCTTCATGGGCCAAGCGTTACCGGGGAGATTGTTTGCTCGGGTGCGGAAGGAAAGTGGGGCAGTTCTTCGGAATCGGGAGGCGGGGTGAGTTTGAGTTTTATGTATTTTCCCATCGTCGAGTATCGTTATGAGGTTTCGGGTGTCGTATTCTCCGGTGACCGTGTGACGCTTGGGAAGGCCTCCTGTTCGGTGAAGAGCTTGGCGGAAAAGCAAGCGGCGAAGTATCCCGTTGGGGCCAAGGTGGACGTTTTCTATCATGCATCTGATCCGAGCGTTTCGATGTTGGAGAGTGCTGCGATGAAGGGAGTATGGTTTGTGTTGGTGATACTTGCGGGATTGGCTCTGATGGGCTTGGGCGTTTATTTATTGGGCACCGGAGATGCGGCCTAGAGAAACCTGTGATGATGAGAATTGTGCTTGGTGTTGTGATGATAGTGTTGGCGGGCTTTTGTTTGTTTGGATATTTGGCGGCGGGGGAGTATGCCAACGTGGAGGAACGGACGCCGTGGCGGATGGGGTATGGGGTGGCGGGGATTGTTTTCTTGTGGGGGGCGCTGAGGGTTTTGATGTGGAAGCGGGGTTGAAGGGATGGGGGTGTTTGCGGTTGCGGTGGGGTGAGTCATCGGGTTATGACTGAGAAGGGGACTGATCGTGAAGACTGTGAGTGCGTTGTTTGATTTGACAGGAAAAGGGGCGGTGGTGACGGGGGGCAGCAAGGGCTTGGGAAAAGCCATGGCGGCGGCATTTGTGGGGGCAGGTGCAGATGTGATGATCTGCAGTCGCAGCGAGGATGAGCTAGCTGCTGCGGCGGCGGAGATTGGGGAGGGAGACGGGGGCGTGGTGAGATACCGGGTGGTGGACCTGAGTGATCGGGGGGCGGTGACGGCTTTTGCGCAGGAGGCGATCTTGGAATTGGGGAAGGTGGATATCTTGGTGAACAATGCGGGAACGAATGTGCCTCAAGCGATCGATGAGATTGAGGATGAAGTGTGGGACGGCGTGGTGGAATTGAATTTGTCGAGTTGCATGGCGTTGACTCGAGCTTTGGTGCCTGGGATGAAAGCGCGGAAATGGGGGCGTGTGCTTCATATCTCTTCGGTGTTGGGAGTGGGATCGAAGGAAGCGCGCAATGTTTATTCGGCAACGAAGGCGGCCCTGGTGGGGATGGCTAAGGCGAGCGCGTTGGATTTGGGACCTTATAATGTCACGGTAAACTGCATCGCACCGGGACCCTTTTTGACGGATTTGCCGATGAGTCTTTTGAGTGAGCAGCAGCAGCAGAGGTTTGCGGATTTCACGGCCTTGGGTCGTTGGGGACGAGCTGAGGAGATGGCGGGGCCAGCGTTATTTTTGGCAAGTGAAGCGGGGTCGTATGTGACGGGGGAAGTTTTGTTGGTAGACGGGGGTGCCTATGCGCGGGCATTGTGAGGAGAGTAAAATGACAAGGAAGCGATTGGAGTAGCGTTCAGGAATTGTGGAATTTCTTTGCGGGAATTGTGACGGGATTATCGACGCGCCGGAGGAACTGGCGGGGACGGTGGTGAGCTGTCCGCATTGTGGGCAGGAGTTGGTCGTGCCGGAGGCTGAGGCGGAGGAGATATACGAGGAGGCTATTTATACTGAAGAGGTGTTGCCGGCGCGTCGTGAGAAAGTCAGGAAACGTCCGGAAGAGAAGTTGGGGTGGGCACTATGGCTCTTGATTCTGTTGGTGGTGGCGACAATGGGGGTGGGGGCATACTATGCCTATCTGAATGTGTCGGCGTTTGGAAACTGGGTTGATGAGACCTTTGGGATTGAGCGGAGCGCTCGTGACCGTGTGGGCAAGGTGGAACAGTCGGGGCCGAAGGGGGTGATTCCTGCCGGCTACTATGTGGCGAGTGTGCTGAGTGGCATGAGTGGGGCAGGAGCTGAGACGACGAGCTGGGATGCGCCCGGGGAAGAGGGTCAGCAGGAATGGATCGTGGTGGCGGCATCGGTGCCGGCGGAAGTGTTTGTGATGCCGGAGGAGCGATATGAGGCGATGAAATCGGAGTATGCGGAGCGATATGGAGAGGATGGCACCAAGTTGTTTCCCGAGATTGGGGAATGTCGTTTTTTCGACCCGGGGAAAGTGGCACTAGTATGGCCAGACGGCGAAGAGTTGGCGGGAGTCTTGATCAATTTGGATTTTGGAGTGTTCCGTGGTTTTTACCGGGCCTTTGAGTCGCATCCACAACCGGGTGTTCGTGATGATGATTGGGTGAGGACCGGGGAGCAGATGCCGGTGGAAGTGGCGTTTGCGATGGACGAGGGCGTATTTGATCCGGTGGGGATGCGGATCAAGTTTGGAGACCGGGAGCCGGTGGCCCTGCCGGCGACGAAGCTCAAGTAGTGGAATCGGCGGGAAGGAGCTCTCGAAGCTGGGCGAGGTATTTCTCCACGAAAGTCGCTTCCCGCTGGAGTTGATCGGCGGACTGGAAGGAGGTCATGATGCGGAGGTAGCCATCTTGAGCCCCGGCATTGTCGGATTCGATTTTGTAGTGAGCCATCGTCCACTGGCCGAACTGGCGTTCGATTGCGTCGCCCTCGCTAATCGTGACGATATTCTTGTGTCTTGGATCTTTCCTTATGGTTCCATACAGCTTGATTATGCTCCGCGCGGGGCCTTCGATCATTTGGAGGAACATGTTGTCTTCGTAGAGGAGAATTCCGGAGATGCCGAGGCTGCGATTGTTCACGCGGGCATGTTCGAGAAGGCGATCGAGTTCGGGATCGGAGAATGGTTCGGTCGCTTCGCTCATGTAGACGACGCGATAAAAGTGTGGAGCTGGCGAAGAATCAGGCACTGGGGTAAGTGTGCGATCAAACTGTCTTGGGTGCAAGCGGGCGATCAGGAGTTGATCGTGGTTGGAGGATCGGCTTAGATGAGGGATGAACAGACTGAAGCGCCCAATCGTTCTCGGTTTTCTAGCGGTTTTCCTCGCGAGCGGGGTCGTGGCGGAAGCGAGGCCGAATATCGTTTTTATTATGGCCGATGACCTAGGCTATGGTGATTTGCAGTGTTATGCTTCAGGTTCGGCCATTCCCACCCCTTATTTGAATGAGATGGCGGCAGAAGGAATGCGCTTTACAGATGCGCACTCGGGTTCGGCGGTGTGCACTCCGACGCGTTATGGAGTCATTACGGGGCGATACAGTTGGCGGACGGAGATGAAGCGGGGTGTATTGAACGGATATAGTCCTCCCTTGATTAAACCCGATCGATTGACCGTGGGCGGAATGTTGCAGGAGGCGGGATATGATACTGCGTGCATTGGGAAATGGCATCTGGGCCTGGATTGGACGATTGTAGACGATTCGAATCCGAAGCTTCCGAGAGTGGATTACTCTGTGCCGTTGAAGAACGGTCCGACGGCTCGGGGATTTGATTATTTTTTTGGGATATCGGCGTCGTTGGACATGTCACCGTATTGTTACATCGAGAACGAATTGGTGACGATGGAGCCGACAATTGTTGAAGCGGCGTCGCCTTTTCCGAAGTTTTGGCGGGAGGGGGAGCGATCGGAGGACTTTGTGATGGTGGAGGTTTTGGACGTGTTAGCGGAGAAGGCCGATCGATACATTCAGGAGCGGGCGGCGACGGGGGAACCCTTTTTTTTGTATATGCCGTTACCCGCGCCGCACAAGCCGATTATTGAGAGTGATGAATTTGCGGGGAAGACGGAATGGGGGCCGTATGGGGATTTTGTCATGCAGGTGGATGCGACGGTGGGCAAGGTCTTGGACTCTTTGGATGTTGCGGGCGTGACGGACAACACCCTTGTTATGGTGACGAGCGACAATGGCTCGTTTATGTATCATACGCCGGATGCGGCTGAGGATCATTTGGATGATGCCTCGATTCAGGCGTATACGGAGCGGGACAGCAACGCGCCATTGAGGGGGACGAAGGCGGACGTGTGGGATGGAGGGCATCGGGTTCCATTCATTGTTCGATGGCCGGGGGTCGTGGAGGAGGGCTCGATTTGTGACGAACCGATTTGTCACGTGGACTTGATGGCGACCTGTGCGGCCGTGGCGGGGATAAAGGGTCTGCCAAAGGATGCGGCGGAGGACAGTTTCAGCCTGGTGCCGTTGTTGAAGACGGGGAAGTGGGGCGAGGAAAGGCGGGCACCGGTGGTGCATCATTCCGGGAGCGGGATGTTTGCGATTCGGGATGGAAAGTGGAAGTTGGTGTTTGGGAGTGGCTCTGGTGGTCGGGAGAAGCCGGCGGGCAAGCGTTGGGCGCAGCCGTATCATTTGTTTGATATGAATGCGGACATCGGTGAGACGGACAACTTGTATGAGGTGAATCCGGAGGTGGTGCAGCGCTTGGAGGCGGCGATGCTCGAATTGATGGCGGAGGGGCGAAGCCGTTAATTGACGGCGGGCGAAATTCGAGCGAGAAGGAGGCATGGCGAAAAGTGATTTGAAAGTGGTGGCGTTCGCGGGGAGCACTCGCGAGGGATCGTATAATCAGAGTGTATTGGATGCGGTAGTCGACGCGCTGGTGGAGGCTGGTGCGGAAGTCGAACGGGTGCGCCTCGCAGAGTTCACGATGCCGTTGTTTGACCAGGATCTGGAAGGGGCGGAGGGGTTGCCCGAGAATGCCCGGAAACTGAAGAGGATTTTCGATAAGGCCGACGCGTTTGTGATTGCGAGTCCAGAATACAACAGTGCCTTCACCCCGTTGACGAAGAATGTTATTGATTGGTGCAGCCGGGCGGAGAGCGAGGATGAAGAACCGTGTGCGGTTTACCAAGGCAAGACGGTTTTACTGGTCAGTGCATCACCGGGCCCGGGTGGAGGGATTCGCGGTTTGTATGCGTTGCGTTCGATTCTTCAGAATATCGGTGTGACGGTTTACCCTGAGATGCGGGCGGTGCGGAGTGTTTTTCAACTGGTGGACGATCGCGGTGTCCTGACGGACGATGAGGAACTGGGGAAGCTTGGAGAGTTGGGGCGTGCTTTTGTCACGTTTGCTGACAAGCTGGCGGGTTAGGAGGTTGCGCACGCGGCGCTGGGAGGGTAGTTTTAAGAATGACTCTGCGGAAGCGTCTTCTTTGGTTTTTGATTGCTGGATTCATTTTGGTTCTCACGCCCGAGCTTTTTGCTCCGCTGCGTCCGGTTCAGGCCTCAACTGTTTTTAAAACGCTTCCGACGCTCACGACGAAGTCGGTAGGGTATGGCTTTTCCGATCAGTCGATGCGGCGCAATCTGGGTATGATATTTCAGGGAACAAAGGTGACTTTGATCGCCTATACTGACCGCGCATTTTATGTTCAAGGGACGGTGAGCGGAAATGAGAGAGTGTTTTGGATGAAGTCTGAGGTCTTCGAGCCTTTGCCAGGGTCGATTTTCG
>JBCDBW010000153.1:0-8121 GCA_039182965.1 Verrucomicrobiota bacterium | reverse complement strand
TATCGACAAACTCGCCGCTACCGGTGTCCGCTTCACCCAAGCCTACGCTCACACCGTCTGCTGCCCCGCACGCGCCGCCCTTGTTACCGGCCGCCACCCACAACGTTCCGGAGTCAACCATTGGACCCAAGGTGATATGAACTCACCAAAGGGCATCAACATGGCCCTCGAGGAGTTCACTCTCGCCGAAGCCCTACAAGCCGCCGGATACCGCACCGCCCTCTACGGAAAATGGCACCTCGGCGCCCACCCGGACTACGGCCCCAAAAAGCAAGGCTTCGATGAATTCTTCGGCATACGAAATGGCTTCATCGACAACTACAATCACCACTTCCTTCACCGGACCGGATACCACGACCTTTACGAGGGCACCGAAGAAGTCTTCGCCAAAGGCGAATACTTCCCTGAACTAATGACCCAACGCGCCCTCACCTTCATCGACGAAAACAAAGACCGCCCCTTTTTCCTTTACGTGCCCTTCAACATCCCGCACTACCCCGAGCAAGCCCTCGAACAACACCAAAAACACTACGAAAACCTCGCCGACCCGGCCCGCCAATCATATGGCGCCATCGTCACCACCACCGATCACTACATCGGCCAGGTCATCGATAAACTCGAATCCCACAGCCTCCGCGACGATACCATCATCATTTTCATGAGCGACAACGGGCACTCGGAAGAAACCAAGTTCACCATCAAAGTCGGCGATCACAAAAGCAGCTACCCGAAAGACCACTTCTACGGCGCCAGCGGCGGCGGCAATACTGGGAAATGGATCGGCAACAAGAGCACTTTCCTCGAAGGCGGCATTCGCGTTCCAGCCATCATATCCTATCCCGCCAAACTCCCCCAGGGCGAGGTCCGCGACCAAATCATCACCGCGATGGACTGGTATCCCACCGTCCTCGAACTCGCGGGCATCTCCCGCCCCGACGACGCCCCGTCCTTTGACGGCCACTCCCTCGTCCCCATCATCGAATCATCCGAAGCCCCGTCCCGCTACAACGGCATCCTTCACTTCCAATGGAATAATCATTGGGCCGTCCGCGCCGGCGACTGGAAACTCATCGGCAAGGAGAACGAAAACAATCTCAAACTCACCCTCCACAATCTCGCCGAAGAAAATCCCGAAGTCGCCAACCATGCCGAGGACCAGCCCGACATAGTCACCCACCTTAAGAATCTCCACAACGTCTGGTCGGCCGAGGTCACCCCAAAGTAGTCGAGGTCTTTACCCCGGCTCGCTCGACTGCTCCCGATTGAGACGATCAATCAAGTCCTCATGAAGCGCCTTCTTCCACAGGACGCCCGTATGAATCGCTGACTTGATTGACACATTCTCCGCCTGATCCCACATCGAGTTTTCAGCCGGCAAAATCACGTTGTCATAAGGATTGTAGTAGGCCGTCACCGGCATCGTCGTAAATGCGCCCTCAGCCGTCTCCAACTCATCCAAAAAAGCGCTACGAGGACGCATCTGCCGAGTCCCTGCGTTTGGATACAAATACGCAAAATAGGTTCCCCGATGCGGTGTTGCGATCGTATGAAATCCCCGGCACCGGCGGACCCCGCCAAGCTCTTGGAGATAGTGCCTCGACACCAGCCCCCCCATACTGAACGCAACAATCGAAAATGTCTCGTCGGGACCAAACTCCTCCTCGATAAAGGCTTCAAGCTGCTGCGCCATCGACTCGAGTCCCCCTCGCCCATCGGCCGGGCGAAGAGACGGCATGAAACATTGAAAACCGTCGTTCTCGAGCGCTTTGCGAAGAGGAATCATCGTAATACGTGTGTCGAAAATTCCATGAACAAGCACAACCCGTTTCCCCGACAATCCGACTCCCGCCCCCTCTTCGCCAAGCTCTGACGGCAGCGTCGAACACGAAGCGAAAAGAATCGAGCAAGGAATAGCAAGTAATGGCAACCGCATGATCAACAGGGGCTCACCCTATCAGATTAACGGAATAGCTCTTTATCGATACTTTTGATAAAAACATCTATCCAATCAATACAATGCTTTCGCACTCCAAAGCTTCGTCGACGCTAACCACGCATTCACCCCCAAATTCCGCACCATGTGTCCCGGCCCTAGTTCATCCTGCAACGCATCCGTCACCACGTCCCCGTCCTCGACCCCCCCACCCCCGCACGAAAGAATCTCCCAACACAAATAAATCCTCCGCTCCCTCGCCCGGAACCACCTCCGATCCCTTGCGCCGAAAACCCCCTCCATCCATGTGCACCATTACGTCAAAATCCGGTCTCTCAAACCGCGCCGAAAAATCCGGCACACCCACCCATCCGAGCTGCTCGTCCCCCGTGTGGGACGAACTCAGCGGATTCATATACGTCGGCGAATCCTGAAGAACCCGAAGAATCCCTTCCAAAAGCAACAACGCCAGCAAGAAAGAACTCAATAACAATACAATCTTCTTCGCCAACATCGCGCACCGCCCTTCCCCGACGGACCTCTACTATCCATCCCTAAAACCTCGGGTCAAGCCACCCGAGAAAGAGTGCCGACCAATCGATATTCGCCCCAGCCTGTATGGTAGATTTATCATTCCTCTAAACGGCCCTTAAATCGCAGGGTGATAATCATACCAGTGCCTCGCGATCTCGGCACGGCGACAAACCCATACGCCCTCACGTTCACCGACGTAATCAAGAAAACGCGACAAGGCCATTGCACGAGCCGGATGCCCGCTGATGCGTCCATGCAAACCAACGCTCATCAACTTCGGGCTTCGCTCACCTTCCTTCCACAGGAAATCAAAGGCGTCCCTGAGAAGATTGAAGAAATCTTCGCCCGAAGCATAGCCGGTGGGAAGGAGATAGCGAGAGTCGTTGGTCACCAGAGTGTAAGGCACCACTAAAAAGGGCGGCGACGTCGGCAGCCAGTAAGGCAAATCGTCGTTGTAAGCGTCTGACGTGTAGAGAAAGCCGCCTTCTTCCCGGAGCATGCGACAGGTGTTGGCGCTGACACGGCCCGTATACCAGCCCACCGGCCGTCTCCCACAGCTCTCTTCGATGATAGCCACCGTCTTGCGAATATGCTCACGCTCCTCTTCCATCGGCACCGCCCTGTAATCAATCCAACGATAGCCATGTCCGGCGACCTCGTGACCGGCCTGCCCTAGCGCGTGGCCAATCGCCGGCGTCAACTCCAACGCCTGCCCCACCGCAAACACCGTCAACGGCAGGCCTCGCGTCCCAAATAAATCAAGGACACGCCAGAAACCGGCTCGCGTACCATATTCATACATTCCTTCAACACTTAAATCCCGTTCCCCAATCCGTGGAGGCCGGCCGGGAATCTCATGAAGATAATCTTCAGACTGCCCGTCGCCATGAAGCACGCTTCCTTCCGCTCCTTCCTCGACGTTCAAAACAAAGGAAACGGCCACCCGCGCTTCACCCGGCCAACGGGGATGCGGCGGATTACCCGCGTATCCGGATAAATCACGTTCCATCATTCCTATCCTGCTTCAAAAGTGGTGACACCAAAGACCCGCTCATGAGCGATATCCGGCACCGGCCCGATATACATGCGCGCGCATCCAAAAACCTCGGCCATATCATACCGTTTCACCAGCGCCATCGCAGCCCGATTGTTCTCCGGCACGTCGAGAAAAAGCGAAGTCCCTGCCGCGAAGGTCGCCAAGTGACGGTAAAGCGCATCCCCGACTTTAGCATTGTCGACAAAGAAAGGGCCGATCTTGCAGCCAACCCCACAGCGCCGAATGACTCCAAATCCAGCCAATTGGTGGTCGCGAAGATACCCGAGCGACAAACAATCCGGCTGGCCGATCCATTGTTCGAGGAATCGAGTGCGCTCAGCCGGGAAGCAAGCGCGGTCATACGCGGCGACTTGCTCAAACGGAACGGTTTGAAGCGGCACGACAAGGGGTTCTGGGGGCGGACAGTAATCCACGGGAATCTCCGCCTGACAACGCAGGTTGCGATGCGAAAACACAAACCCCCCCTTCGCGTAATACCCTTGCATGTCAAAAACCCCATCCAAACCAATCGATGCTCCGCCTTTCAGGCGCGCCTTCATTCGCCGGAGTCGTTCATGCCAAATCTGGTCGCCCCATCCACGTCCGCGAAATTCAGGACGAACAATAAAGAAACCCATAAACCCATATTCATCGCCGTAAGCAGTAATAGAACCGCCGCCGATCAACTCGCCTTCCCGTTCGGCTGCGATAAATGCATCCGGATCATTCACCCAAAAAGGCTCGGCATCATGCAGGCCAGGATTCCAACCTTCGTCGGCTGCCCACGACACAAGGATGTCCACCTCAGGCCGCGTCATATGGCGATAGGTTAACGCTGTTGTCATCGATCTTCCGCTGGCAGGATGAATTGAGAGAAGAACATCCGCAATCACCGCCGCGATTCCAATGCTATGGGCAGGAATTCACGGCTTCAACCTCCCCGTGCACCACAACCGCCATCCGCACCGCCCAGCAAAGACTACTCTATAAGGATTTACCCCATCCCTCTCGCCGAATTCCCGGGAAAGCTCAGCTGTCCCCTCCCAAATTCAGATCATCCGCCGTCCCGAACTTCCGATCCGGTCCCGCAGACAAAAATTCCATCCTCTGGCTAGATATGCCGTGGAACCGGTAAGGCGTTCCCCAACGATCCGTCAACTCTCCCATCCCATTGATCGCGGGATGCCCCGGCTCAATCAAGACAACATGCTTCCTATTCTTGCCCGCCAATACTTCCGTCACCTCATGGTTCAACCCTGCCACCGGATTCTCACGAAAAATTGAGCGGTAGGTCCCCACTACGGCATCCAGTATCTCCAAATCCTCAACAGGAAGCCGGGTTCGATCATGCAAACCTCGCGCCATCTCGACCATCGGAAGAAAGTGCGTGGTGCCGTCGCCCGACCGGTACACACGAGGGTCCTCGGCGGACACTTGATGCTCACCTGGCTTATACCCGTTGAGTAGCGTCCCACGATCCACTTCCGCCAAGGCATGTGTCCTTGTCTTCTCAGGTGCCGTCGGCCATTGATACTGAATTCGCCCATCCCCAGTCGCTTCAGCTTCTTTGAATGGAGGTGCTGCCGTTGATTCAAGCTCTTGTCTCTTCTCGCTCAACCCCCGCCGGCCTTCCCCCAAATCAAGCAACACCAGATACACCACCGCACCCAGAACCAAGACACCTCCAGTCGCAATAACGACGATCCGACTCATTCGCAGCCCCCTTTCTCTCTCACCATCTTCATCCACACACTAAGCACTAAAGTTGATAAAGTCCGTATTCGCGTTCCCAAGCTGGTCCAGAGGATCGTAACCGGGGCTAAACGGATCGGCAAATCGACTTAAATTCGGAAAGATCAACGGAATGTCGTTCGACGACACATCCATCCATCGTCCAAGAACCGATGCATACTGATCCACTGAGGTCGTCGGTATCCACCGACCTCGGCCGTTGCTGACACTCACATCCTGCGGGCCATTGACTTCGTGATCAGGATAATAGCCGTACACATTCCCTCCGTTTACCGCGCCCCCCATGACCATCATATGCCCGCCCCAGGCATGGTCCGATCCTGACGTCGCCGGATCTTCACCGTTCGGGGTAAACGTTCGGTTAAAATCGGAATGGGTCGCCAAAACCGTGTCGTTGTATGAAAAATCCGCGTCTGCCGCATCGAGCGCATGCATCGCATCATTGAACGCCTTCATCGCCCCGTTCAAATCGGACAACAAATCATAGAAATCCCCGTTCTCTCCAAGGGTGGTGTTCCCCTGATCCTGATGCGTGTCGTACCCGCCCTGAGTAACAAAAAAGATTTGTCGGGAATTGCCAACGCAACTGCGCCCGGCGATCAACTGCGCCACCATCTTCAATTGATCCCCAAGATCACTGTCCGCATTTGCAAATATTCCATCAAAATCAACCCCTGAAGTGGATGCTTCTGCCAAGGCACCACCCACAAATTCCTCATTCTGACGAGCGCGACTCACGATATTGTTGTATCCCTCCTCCATCAAATGTTCATGAGTAAAGTTCATGATCTTCTCAAAGGCCTCCAATCGACGCCCTTGCGTATTGTTCTGATAGGTTCCATCGGGATTCAAAGCACTCGAATAATTGGTCCCATAGCCCGACAACGCAATCGCGCCAGAGTTGGTTACCGCATACTGAGTCGCCCCGCCGCCCGGATTTCCGATCAGCAAGTTCGATTGCCCACCCAAGGTCACCGACATGGAGACCTGCGATTGCGGATTGTAGGAAGCGTTCAATAAATCGGCAATCCGACCCGCCCAACCGGTCTGAAACGGCTTGTCGGGAATCGAACTCTGCCACTGCGTCTGCTGGTCCGAATGACTAAACAACTGCGGAGGAACCGGCACCGAACCCGCATTATACTCAGCTTTTGTGATCGGGTGCGTCAATGATCCGACATTCGCCACAAACGCCAACTCTCCCGCGTCAAAAATCGTCTTCAAATCCGTACACGCCGGATTCAACCCGAAAGAATTGTCCGGGGCACTCAGGTTCCCTGCGTCAATTGGATGCAACGAGGCATCAGCTAATGCCAAAATCCCTCGCGAGGCATCATAGTTTGCCCGCGAAGGATGACTCCCACGGGGCGCCAGCAAGTTGTCGGAGTTCTGCCCTCCGAAAAGGAACAAGACAATCAAGGCCTTGTAATCATTTCCAATGCTGACCTCATTGGCTAACGACGCCTCCATCAAACGAAGATGCGCCAGGGTATTCACAATGCCCGCAAGTCCCATCGCTGAGCAAGTGCTCTGGCTCAAAAAGGATCGCCGGGTATGGGTCATTTTCTTGTCGATTTCTTTCATTGGTCTATCGGGAGTTGATGGTTAAACGAAAAGTCTTTTGAGTTTGCTCTGGAATGCCGTGCAGCAGCCGCTGGCACCCCGAGAACGTTTGGGGTTCTACTTCTGAATGATAAACTCCGGTGCCACACTCATGAGATAGAATGCCGTCCGAACCTTGTCGCGCTTGTTGTTGTTGGATGTCCCGAAGGTCCCTAACAAATCGATAATGATCTCCCGGGGGTTCTCTACTCCATCGTTCGTATCATACGGGTATCGCGCCTTGAAATTCCCTGACATCAACAACATATCTAGCTCATCCACCAATGCCGTGTCGTCATCCAATTCGGTGGCACCACCATAGGCGTTGTAACGGTCGATCCACGCTTGCCGGTCTGCTTTGACATGATCAGCTTCCGCCGGATATCCTAGCGCGCCCTGATTCGACAGAGTATTCACCCCTTGCCCTGAGTTGCTGCCCCCACTGAAAGTGATCGTATAAAAATAATTGATCGCTTGGATGACCGATGTCTCAGTCGCAACTTGAAACTCCGGAGCCACAAGGGCCGCCGATGCAATCGAGCCACCTGGTCGATAGTCCGGCAGAAACCAGTTGAACACCGTCGGAGCCTGCAACGGAGTCTGCTGTAATGTTCCATCCGTCTCCCCATATCGAAACCGCGCATCCAAAAGGAAATTGTCCAACTGATCGTTCACCAATCGATACGACCCCAGTTCCGATATCGGCAATTGCGTCGAGGAATCCAACGCCCGCAACAATTGCATGTATCGCACCAAGGGCTCCTTCATCTTGCCGTAGGTCGGATCGCCAACAAAGGCCATCGAGCGCGCCTCGTAATCCGTCAATATTGCCCGCGCCACTTCACCAAGGTTACCGTTCGTATCGTTGAATACCTGCGCCACCCGATACACATACCCGTTGCTCGGATTGCTCGTCACCAAACGCTGAATCAATCGATATGATATAAACGCCGGCGTCGAAGGATGCCCGTTGTAACTCGTATCCCCCTCCGCCCCGCCGAACCAGTCCAACGCATCACTGACGTCCGCCGCAGCCCGTAAATCCAGATCCGGTTCCCCGGTATTGTCGATTACCTGACCCCCCGCAATGATCTTAACACCCGGGTCATGAAAAGCACCGAACAGACGCATCGGATGCGTATAAGTATGCCCATAATACTTGTTTCCATCCCCGCGCGTGAAATTAGAATTAGTCAATGGCGCCGCCCACTGATCCTTGTTGTTGGAATAGCGGGAAAAACTCCAGCCCGTCATAATCTTCGAC
>JBCDBW010000152.1:0-8365 GCA_039182965.1 Verrucomicrobiota bacterium | reverse complement strand
CGCAGCGTAGTGCCCCGCCAGCGGAGCGCCCTGAAAGCCAACAAGGGAGCCCATCAAAACGAGGCCACCCGAACCCCGCTTTGCAAATCGCCGTGCGAAGTGATGGGTCTGCGTCAATACGGCCAGACAGTTAACCATAATCATGTCTTTCTCACGATCGACAGTCGAATCAATGAATAGGCCCGAACTACCGAACCCGGCCGCACCGACATACAACCCGACGTCGATGTCCTCGGTTGCCGCAATCAACTCGGCAGTCGCGGATTCCCTCGATAGGTCTAGGACGAGAGTCTTTACCAAAACACCGGTAGATCGGCTCAATTCGCCGGCGAGATCCTGCAAAAGCAACCCGCGCCGCGCGACCAAAAGAAGGTTCATCCCGGCTCCGGCCAGTTGCACCGCCGTCTCCCGACCGATCCCAGAAGAAGCACCTGTCACCACCGCCCAAGGACCATAACCCTCCTTGATTACTAATCCCCGACCCAACAAACGATCAGTACCGCTCATAAAAGAAATTGATAACACTTGCAAAACGCAAGTAACATTAGCTTGTAATTTGCAAGCATGTCGCTGATTGTCAATCCAGAATGCCCGAAATTTCAAAAAAATCCCTCCGGTCCCCATGCCCCGTCGCCTGCACCCTCGATCTCATCGGAGATAAATGGACCTTGCTCGTGGTGCGAGATCTCCTCCTCGGTCGCTCACACTTCAAAGACTTCGAGGCTTCTCCAGAAGGAATCGCAACCAATATCCTCTCCAACCGCCTCCACCGCCTCCTCGACACCGGTCTCGCCGAAAAAGTTCCGTCACCAAGACAAAATGGCCACGCCACTTATCGCCTCACCACAAAAGGAAAGACGCTCGAACCAGTCCTACAGGCGATCGCCGATTGGGGTCTAGCCCAAATAGAAGGGACCAGAATAGGCATCGAAAAATCAAACTCGTGAGCTATCCATCACAATTCACGCGGCCGCATCGAAGTCACCGCACCATAATCACTCGTGCTTCAAAATCTTAAAAATTCTTGAACCGCCCCCAGATTAGGGGCCAACACCATGGCTTCAGAATATGACCGAAAGTTCCTACTCCGTTCCCACGGACCCCACCATGACGCCTGATCTCCCGGCCTACCTAAACAACGCTCCTAGATCCGCATGGCGAGAGACAAGCTGGCAAGCCATAGCGCAGAAGGCGCCATAGCCAGTCCCCACTTCAACTCTCGGAAGCGCATCCTAACGACATCATCGAGAGCCGCCTAAGCTTTTCGCTCCATCGCTTCGCGCAGTCCATGCTGGACCCGCGACACGGTCCCACGATACGCCCTTGCCACCGAGTTCCCGGCCCGCACCACCAACGAAACCAGCCCCAACCAAGCGCTCGACCGCGCCCGAACCATCGGACTTAGCAAAGCAGCTAGCCGCGCTTTGCGCTTCGCCGCCTTGGCATAACGTTCCCGCTCGATTAACTCTCGGCGAGCCAAGGCCCGCTGCAAAGCAAAGTTGTCCTCACTCAGAGTCGGCGTGCGTACCGCCAATGGACCCGCTCCTCCCACTCGCCACTGCGTGTTTCTTGATCGATTCATGTGTTCCTCCCGTCTGTAGACGCACCAATCAGCCAAAAAATGCATCGTGAAGCCAAAAAAAACCATAAATGCCTCAGAGTGAGGCTTTTTGCCCAAAAATAGCACAGACAACCGCTTCCGTTGGGCATTGCCGCGGCGTATCGTGTGTTGAGTATTGAAAGAATAACGACAAAGCTACCGTTCTATCAAAGTCGGGCGGCTTATTTTCTCTCCGCTGACCACCTTTACCTATTCTAAGAACCTGGTCGATTCACCGAAATCGATAATCCCAAGTCATGAATACCATCCAGAAAATCTCTACCGTCTGCGCGTTCTCGATGATCGCCTGGTTCGCCTCTGCTTCCCCGTCCGAAGCGGTCTCCAAGCAGGTGCTCGCCGATGCCAAGAAAGTCGACGCCCTCGTCCAGAAAGAACTGGCCGCCAACGACGCCAAGCCATATCCAATGACCGATGATGCCACTTTCATCCGTCGCATCCACCTCGATCTCGTCGGACGCATCCCCTCGGCAAAGGAGTCACAAACTTTCCTCAAAAGCAAAGACCCAGGGAAACGCGCCAAGCTCATCAATCAGTTGCTGAATTCCGACGGCTACCTCGCCCACCACTTCAATTATTGGAGCGATATCCTCCGCGTGAAAACCCTCCTCTCCGGTGCCGGCCAGTCTCGTCCCGCTGCCTATTCCTATATGCGATGGATCAAAGATTCCATCCAAGATAACAAACCATACGACCAGTTCGTGCGCGAAATGCTGACCGCAGACGGGGTCTCCTGGGAAAATGGCGCCGTTGGATACTACATCCGAGACTACGGAATGAACCTTTGCAACATGTCCACCACTACTCAGGTTTTCCTCGGCACCTCCGTCCAGTGCGCGCAATGCCACGACCACCCCTTCGACCAATGGACCCAAATGGACTTCTACAAAGCAGCCGCCTTCCAATACAACCTCGTCACAACAAATAACTCTGATAACCAAAACGAAGCACTCTCGCTGCTCCAAAAGACCAACAAAAAAGCTTACGACCGCGACGGAAGAGATCTTCGCCGTGCCTTCAGCGAAATTCTGAAACCACTAAGGTTTAACAACGTCAAACACGCCAAACGAAACCTCACCCTGCCGCACGACTACCAATACGACGACGCAAAGCCAAAGTCCCGCGTCGAAACCGGTACGCTTTTCGGGAACGAAGCCGAGGTCAAACAAGGCGAAAACCCAATTTTCGCCTACGCCGACTGGCTCACTTCTCCGGATAACCCACGCTTCACAACGGTGATTGCCAATCGCATGTGGAAAAAGGCCATGGGCCTCGCTCTCATCGAACCGCTCGACGAACTCACCGACGCTTCCCAAGCGACAAATCCCGAACTCATGGCCTTCCTGGAAGATCGCATGAGAGCTTACGACTTCGATTTGAAGCGGTTTATGGCGATGATCCACAATACAAAAACCTATCAACGCCTAGCCCACCGGGAAGACGTCTTGCCCGGCGAAAAGTATCTCTTCCCTGGACCTCTCCTCCGCCGCATGAGCGCGGAACAAATCTGGGACAGCATCGTCACTCTTGTCATCGACAATCCTGATGCTCCCAATCCCTTCACCGAGCTCGCCCAAGAGAAGCTCATCACTCGCACCAAATGGATCGCGGAAGCCGTCTACGATCAAAGCCCCGAAGAGTTCCTCGAGAGCGCAAAGGAAGTCGCTTCCACTCAAAAAAAGCTGGCTGCCGAAATGCGTGAACTCGCCGCAAAAAGAGCCGAAGCACTCGAGAATGAAGACGTAGAACTCGCCCGCAAGCTGGCCGCCGAATCCGGACGGAAACAGCGGGAACTCGTAAACATGATCGAGTCTAAGGTCTACGAAAAGGGCTTCGACGAAAAAGTACAACTCGTCGCCGCCAGCCTCAAAAACGACGGGAAAAACAAACCGGAAATCAAAGATGAACTCGTCGCCGACCTGACCGATTGCATCGAAGACGGAACCATGTCGGTCGCCGACCTCAGGAATAGTCCCATGATGGAAATCGTAAATGCATTCCTCAAAGAGAAGGACGCCGAGGTGAAAGCATGGAATGAAAAGCGCAAAAATCAAGAATGGGACGAATGGAATGTGAAAACAGCCGACCAGAAGAAGAGCTGGTATAGCTTCAACTCGAGTCGCCAGTCGGATATCACACGCGCGATCAACCTCAGCCAACCAGCCCCACGCGGTCACTTCCTGAGAGAGTTCGGACAATCCGATCGCGAGGTGGTCCAGAATGGCAACGACGAAGCGACCATCAGTCAGGCCCTGAACCTCCTCAACAATCCCAAAGTCCATGGCTCGCTCCGCAATCCATATTCGAAAATACGCCGCGACCTCAAAGCCGCCGACAGCCCAGAGGAAATTCTCGACCTCCTCTACATGTCTCTCTATTCGCGCGAACCGACCGTCGCCGAATCTAAACTCCTCCTTCCGATCATCGCCGAAAATCAGGCCCAAGGTGCACTCGAGGTGGCCTGGACGATGCTAAATACAACCCAATTCCTCTTCATCCAGTAATTTAGGTCATTCTCGCAATCCGAACCTTGTTTCCGCCATGAAAGAAGAACTCAACAAACACGACGAACTCTCCCGCCGCGGTTTCATTTCCAACGCTGCAAAAACATTCCTCGGCGTCGGATTGTTGCCCGCCGCTCACCAATCCAATGCGCTCGCCGCCGGCGCTGGAGCTTCCATTCACAAGCAGGTGCCAACCGCTAAAAACGTTATCTACCTCTACATGGATGGCGGGATGAGCCACCTTGATACGCTTGACCCTAAACCTGGTGATGAGTGCATGGGGGCAACAAAGACCATCAACACCAACATCGATGGGATACGTTTGGCGGAAAATCTTCCACGCCTGGCAAAACAAATGGATAAGGCCGCCATCATCCGGTCAATGTCCTCCACACAAGGCGCCCACAAACAGGGAAACTACTTCATGCACACCAGCTACGCACTTCGGGGAACGATTCGTCACCCCGCCATGGGCGCGTGGCTTCTCACGTTCCAAGACAAACACAACGATACCCTGCCAGGCAACGTGATGATCGGAAACAACTCCCGCCACCCCGGCGCCGGTTTCTTCGAATCACGACTTCAGCCGCTCATGATCAATAATCCCGAGGGCGGGCTCGACAATGCCAAACGCGCCAGCTTCCTCACCCAGAACAAATTCGACAAAAACCTCGATCTCGCGCGCAAGCTTGATGCCCCCTTCGCAAATAAATACAACGTCAAGAATGTCCGGGCCTACACCGACATGTATGACGACGCCGTCACCATGATGCGGTCCCAAGACCTCGAAGCTTTTGATCTCGAAAAGGAACCCGAGTATCTCCGCGAACAGTATGGCAAAAATCCCTTCGGCCAAGGTTGCCTCCTCGCGCGTCGTCTCGTCGAAAGTCGCGTGCGGTTCGTCGAAGTCACCCTCGGCTCGTGGGACACCCACAATAGCAACTTCACCCGCACACCCGAGAAAGCCGATGCCCTCGACCAAGCTCTAAGCACGCTCTTGCGCGACCTCGACCGTCGTGGTCTGCTCAATGAAACAATGGTCGTCCTCTGCTCGGAGTTCGGTCGCACACCCGTTATCAATCAAAACGACGGACGGGACCACCACCCGCAAGCGTTCTCCACACTCCTCGCCGGAGGCGGAATTATGGGGGGCCAAGTCTTCGGCGCCACCGACAAACAGGGTGCCGAAGTCACGGAAAACAAGGTCTCGGTGCAGGACTTCAACGCCACCATCGCATATGCCCTCGGTATCCCGCTGGATCACGTGCTCTATAGCCCCACAAAGCGACCCTTCACGGTCGCCGATAAAGGACAGCCCATCCTCAATCTCTTTGGCTCCGGTCCCAGCAATTACGACTACGCGAGCGCCTGAACCACGCTTCAGTCCCACGCTCGGAGCCCTACACAACAGGACATTGCCTCGTGGACATTGCCTCGTCAGATCCCTCCATTTGAGGTCACCTTGCTCCCGCGACGATTGCCGCGGAGCAACCCCTCCACGTCGCTGATCTCCCCCGTCTCAACCGAGAGCAATTCGCTCCCTATTCCTCCAGCTGACGAACTGTAATCGACTTCACGCTGACGTTCGAATCGTTGGAATACACCGAGACATGCTCGTTGAGGGTCGAATAATCCCCCACATGCGAAAATCGAAGCTCATCATCAACATACATTTCCTGCTTCGTCGGCGTCACCACCCATCGAAATGTCACATATTTGAATGTCGGAATCAGCCCCTTCCCCATCCGATGCATGTCATCCGCCGGTCCACCATCCACCCTCAGCTGATGCTTGCTCACCTTCCAATTGAAAATCATTTGGTCTGCCGCATAGCCCAAACGCAAGTTGGTCGAATCCGTTTTGGCAACGATGATGATTTCCACCGGTGGTTTGAACCGCTCTTTCGTCGAGATATGCTCCGTCTCGCGCAAGTGAACCACCTTCCCACTCCGATTCTGAATCAAGTTGTTGATCTGCTCAACTCCCTTCTTGGCCGCGCCACCCTTCGCTTTTTTATCCGCACCAAATGCAGACGTCCCCAGCATAACCAATAAGATTGCCACCAAAGTCTTCATAATAATGCTCTTTCAATTCGGTTAGGGTAAGATGATCGGACTCAATTTTCAATGGCTACCGTCCTCTTTTTTGGCAGTGTTCGAAATTGAAAATACTATCCGTCGCGATTAAGGCGGAAGAAGAAACCCACCGCCCGGGTTCCGGATAATCAGGCGCCTATCCACAGTGATCGTGTGGATAATCCTAACTCCCACCGGGAAAGACCGGCGGAACCGCCGCTTCCACGGGAATCTTCAACATCCGACCCTCATCATAGACTACCCACGCAGACTTGCCCCGGGGAACCACGAAAGGTTTGTCGCCCCGCCCGGTCACCCAATGCTGACGGCCCGTCTGCCCAGGCCATGTCGTAAGTAAGAATAGTCCTGCAAAAACAAACGCAAAAGCCCCTACCACCATTTCCCGCTTGCTCTCAAGGCGCAGTCTCCCTGCCAGCCAGCTTCCCACCAAAGACACCCCGCTCGCCCCTAACATGATGGCCCAAGGAATGCTGTAACAAAAATACCAATAATAGTAGTAGAAGTGCGTGATGAAGTGATGATGCCCCCAAGCCAGTATCGGGGACACGAGCGCAACAACCCCCGCCACCCGCGCCACTCCTCCACACCGCCAAAAGCGCACAAGCCCGATTGCCACCAGAAACGGAATCAACCCAAAAAACATCACGACATATAAAGGCTCATCCCGGACTAATACCGTCAGAACGTAGCGGGCCGATGACATCTTCTCAGACCCGCCATACTCTCCTTCCCATTGCTCGAGAAAACCGGCCCCGGACGCCAATTTCGTGTAGGTGACAAATCTCCAGCGATCGTTCAAAGGGATTTGTTCCCAAGTCTTTAGATCCTCCGCCGCCTGCGGAATCAACGGCGACATCATCTGATAAAAACACATCACCGTCACCACCCCCACCACGCTCATCCGTATCAAATTCGCCCGCGCCCCGAGATCCCCACCCTTCCACCATCGCCATATCAGCACCAACGCCACACCCAATCCCAACGGTCCCACAAAATAAATCGCTCCCGGAAACGCATACAAAATGGAAAACAAACTTGCCCCATACCCTATCCAATAGCGCCACTTTCCCTCCCGCAACGCCAAGACCCCAAAACACCCCGCCAACACCACAAACATGATCACCAAACCATACCCGCGCGCCTGCACACTGTAATCAATGTGGAACGGATGCACCGCCGCCATGAACGCCGCCACTAAAGCCGACCGGGGCATCCCAATCAAAACCAAAAACCACCACATCGCTGCGATCGACCCCAAACCTCCCAACAACGAAGGGATCCGCAAAGCCACCCGGCTAAAATACTCTTCACCCGCGCCACTCACCCCCCGCCAGATCCCCAGGCTCGCCTTTGCCATCACGCCAAACAAAACTGGATTGTTCGCCAGACGATTCTCAAAAAACGCGTCCTGCCACGTCATCCCACGAAACACCAGGGTCCCGTCTTTGCGATCAATCTCATGATACCCATGAATACTTCGCCGCAGGTTGTCCTGCTCATCTCGGTTCAAGCCCCGGTCCATCGTCGGCACACGAATCGCCGCCGCCAATACGACAATCACCAACAAAACAATCACCTGCCAGCGCTTCGCTGTGCCCACCGCCAGGGCCGACGCAGATTCCCCCGTCGCGCCATGCGCCCACTTCCACCACCACCATGAACTCGCTAAAACCACCGCCCACACCACCGCCGAAACCACGCCCGCCCAATAAAAATAGATCTGCACGTAATCCTCTACCCGCAGGTCATCCCCCCGCTCCACCCGCCTCGCCGTGCTTCCCTCCCAAGGATGCTCCACCTCACGCAAGAAAAAGATCCATCCCAGCAACAAAACAAAACCAATCGCAATAAACCAAAAATACCGCCGCCCCGGACCATCACAGGCCCGGTATCGCTCACGCATTCGCCGCCATATCCCGCTCAGCTTCATCGCAAACCACCCTGCCCACTCCCCTCCCCCGACGTCAACCTTTCGCATCCTCAGAAAACCTCAATTTCCCCCCTTTCCCCCCACTTTGCTGAAAGGTTTTCCGCAAGATCCCGGTATCACTTAATGCCCGGGCCGCCTCCCATAACCATCAGATGCCGCAAGAACCGCTTTTGGGTAGAGAAAGACACGGCAGGGAAGGTCCCGCTCCCGTTGGTTG
>JBCDBW010000151.1:0-8377 GCA_039182965.1 Verrucomicrobiota bacterium | reverse complement strand
GAACTTCGACCGGATATGGAGAAAGCATGGCGCCAGATGGTGCGCTGGTTGATGGCGGATGTACCCTCGTTAGTGGAAATGACTGTGGAACAGGCAGGGGCGGATGCGGGGCGTCAGTTATCGGTGGAAACGCGGGTGAGGGATGGAGCTTTTGAGCCGATGGACAATGTGTTGGTGGAAGTGAAAGTGGGGGGAGTGGGTGCGGACGGAGCGGTGGAGTCGGGAAGCGAGGGGGCGAAAGAAGAAGGGATAGCGGGAGAAGCAGGACGGAAGGAAGAAGGAACAACTGGGGGGGAAAGTTTGGAAGTCGTTCTGGATTCGGAACCGAGTGATGATGAAGCTGGGGTGTACGTGGATACGGTATCGGGTGCGAAAGAAGGTGCGTTTCGGGCGGTGGCGGAAGTGCGTGGGGAAGATGAGGAAGTGATTGGGGAGGCGGGATCGGGATGGGTGGTGGATTTGGCGGCGGAGGAATTCCGGAGATTGGAGCCGAATGAGGAATTGATGTCGGCGCTTGCTGAAGGGACGGGAGGCAAGGTGATAGCCGTGGAAGAACTAGGGGAGTTCATACGATCGCTGCCGGAGCTTGGGGCTCCGGTTATGGAAGTGCGATCGGAGCCGTTGTGGCATCGACCGTGGATTTTTTTAATTGCGTTAGGTTGTTTTGCGGGAGAGTGGGGAGTGAGGCGAAGATGGGGGGCGGTGTAGGTGATGTTAGATCGTTGTTCGTTGAGTTTGGAAGGATGGCATTTTGTTGATTGCGAGAGAAGGAAATATTAGGGCACCGATTTTTGCCGTGGTGATGCTCATCTTTGGGGTTGGATCGGGGGAGGTTTGGGGCAATGGCAGCGACCGGGCGGTGTTGGTGGTTGTGGGGACCCCTGGTGAAGAGGAGTATGAGGAGTTGTTTTTGGAAGCGGAGGGCGTGATTGCAAACCGCTGTCTTGAGGCAGGGGTGGAATATTATGTGGTGGGAGCGGGAGTGGACGAGGGTAAGGACCGGGAGGAAGTGGAGCGGATATTG
This sequence comes from Verrucomicrobiota bacterium, assembly GCA_039182965.1. Taxonomy (GTDB): domain Bacteria; phylum Verrucomicrobiota; class Verrucomicrobiia; order Verrucomicrobiales; family DEV007; genus JBCDBW01. Next base: position 7,353 of record JBCDBW010000151.1, on the reverse strand, counting down.
AGCGAATTGACGGCTGCGGACGATGGTGAACTATGGGTAATTTTGTTGGGGCATGGGACCTACGACGGGCGGGAGGCAAAATTTAATGTCCGGGGGGCGGATTTTTCTGCAACGGAGTTAGACGCTTGGCTGGCGCCAAAGAAAGAGGGTGTGATCGTGGTGAATACGGCTTCGAGCAGCGGGCCGTTTTTGGGAGGAATATCCGGACCGGGGCGTGTGGTGATCACTGCTACGAAGAGTGGGGATGAGGTATTCTTGACACAATTTGGGCGGCTTTTTGCCGAAGCACTGGGGGACGAAGAGGGGGAGCAATCTGATTTGGATGGGGATGGTCAGGTATCGTTACTGGAAGTGTTTTTGACAGCGTCGCGAGGGGTATCGGAATACTATGCGGAGAGAGGGCTATTGGCGACGGAGCACTCTTTACTGGACGACAATGGGGACAAGCGGGGAACGGCGGCGGATTGGTTTTCCGGAGTGCGGGTTGTCAAGAAGGCGAAGGAGGACGTGACGCCGGATGGGTTGCGGGCGCACCAAGTGCATTTGGTTCCCAGTGAGGACGAGTTGGCATTGCCGACGGCTCTTCGGAAGCGGCGGGATGAATTGGAATTGGAGGTGATGCAGTTGCGGTATGCCAAGGAAGAGATGTCGGATGAGGCGTATTATCGCAAATTGGAGCGTGTCTTTGTGGAGATGGCGGCTTTGTATGATGAGTTGGGAAGAGAAAGTGTTCACGATGCGAAGCGGAACGGGGTAGGTGAATTTCCACGTGGAGAGGAGAGCGCCGATAAAGGTGTTTTGAGTGGTGAGAGAGCACGTTGAAATCGGATTTTCGGATTTCAGAGGGGAAATGGGAAAGCGGGTGACAATGGAAACGAGGCGGGTATGATTTGTGGGATGAAGACTTTTTTCTCTATGTTTGCAGGTGCATTCGCGTTGGCGAGCGGGCTAGTGGTTTCGGTTGCTGAGGATGAAGGATGGGTGGATTTGATCAGTGGAGATGGATTGGATGGATGGAGGGGCTATCAGATGGAGGAGGTGCCTCCGGGGTGGAGCGTGGAGGACGGGGTCATTGTGAGTGAGCCTGTCAAGGGCACGACGGATCTGATTACGAACGGCGAGTATGGGGATTTTGAATTGGTAGTGGAATGGAAGATCAGTGAGGGTGGAAACAGTGGTATCCTTTACCGGGTTTCCGAGGACGGGGTGAAGGCTTGGCACTCCGGTGTGGAGATTCAGATTTTGGACAATGACCGGCACAAGGACAAGACGGTGGAGATGGGGCATGCTGCGGGTGCGGTTTATGCGTTGTGGCCCGGGAAGAAAGAAGCGTTTCGGGAGCATGGAGAGTGGAATGAGACGCGGATTGTTGCGAAGGGAAAGAATGTCGAAGTTTATCTGAACGGAGTAGAGATCGCGACTTTTGAAGTCGGCGGCGACGAGTGGAAAGAAAAGATAGCGGCGAGTAAATTCGTGAAATTTCCAGGGTTAGGTGAATTAGACAAAGGGCATATTGCACTGCAGTCGCATGGGAGTAACGCGTGGTTTCGCCAAATCAGAATCCGCGAGCTTTGAGCGGCACGGGGTACGGGGTTGTAATTGGCATATGCATTGACGGTGGATTGTAAAATTTGCGCTGTCGGCGGGCAGGGCGTTTTGGAGCAAGTCCTTCGGAAGGTGATCATTCGGACGAGCGGTGAGATTAATTTGGAAGACTTAAGTAATTGGGAGGTTGCTTCGCGGGAAAAAAGTTTCTAATTATTGTATTATGAAACTCTTACCATTTAACGATTTGAACAAGTTGGGGTCGATTATGGCCGCCTTATTGGTTGCCGTTTCGATGGCGTTTTTGGCGGCATGCGGTCCGCAGGCGGGTCCCGAAGGAGGGGGCGATGTCGATACGACGGGTGATATCGAGAAGGTGACTTCTGAAGGGGTCGACGCTATGAAGGAGGCTGCGGGTAAGGCCGGTGACGCGGTCAAGGATGCCGCGGCCAATGCGGGTGATGCGGTCAAGGATGCGGCAGATAAGGCGGGTGATGCGATGAAGGACGCGGCGGATAAGGCTGGCGATGCGGTCAAGGATGCGGCGGATAAGACGGGTGATGCTGCGAAGAAGGCGGTGGATGCGACTGGTGACGCTGCGAAGAAGGCTGGTGATATGGCGAAGGATGCGGCCAGCAAAGCTGGCGCGGCGGCATCGGACGCTGTGGACAAGGCAGGCAAGGCGGCTTCGGACGCCGCGGATGCGGCGAAGAAAGCTACCGAGTAGGACGCATCCATTCGTTTGAAGGATTGCCGACCCCGGTATCGCGCTGCGGTGCCGGGGTCTTTTCTGTCAGGGGTTGACGGGGATGTAAATGAGGGCGAGAGAAATTACGAGGGGCATAGTAAGTGCGGATGCGATGGTGGTGCCGATGACGACTTGGACGGCAGTGAGCGGATGACCTCCGTAGTGGCGAGCGAGGACGACGGGGAATACGGCTGCGGGCATGGCGGCCTGGACGATCACCACTTGCTTGAGTTCTGGGGCGATATTGAGGGTGTAGATTGTCGTAAGCATGATGAGGGGGAGGAGGCCGAGGCGGAGGGCGCAGGAGCCGAAGAACACCCGGGTAGCGTTGTGGAAGGCCTTTGGATCGAGGACATCTGCGATGGCGGCGCCGACGAGGAGCAGACCGAAGGGTATCGCGCAGGAGCCGAAGTCAGTAAACACGGATGTTATGGCTTGGGGAAGGAACGTGTGGAGGCCAGAGGCGTTGAGCGAGAGACCGAGGACAATAGCGATGACTGGGCCGTTGATGAGAAGTTTCCATTGGGGGCGGCTTGCGCCGCTCAAGATCGTGATTCCGAGGGTCCAGATGGCGAGTTCGATACCGAGAGAGTGGAGGAAGAGAACCCCGAGGACTTCATCGCCGGGGAAGACCACGGCCATGACGGGAAGGGCCATGAAACCGTAGTTGGTGATACCGCAGGTGATGCTGAAGGTGCGGCGGCCTTTGCCATCTTCGAGGCCGAGGAGTGGAGCGAAGGCGAAACAAATGGCCATGGCAACGAGGACGAAGCCAAAGCCAAGGCCGACGGCCCAGAGGACGATGGTGCTGGAGCTGAGAAGAGGATTGCCGACCACTTTATCGAGGATCAGGGAGGGGAGAAAGAGGTTGATGGATAGCTTCATCAAGGCGGTATCGCCTTTATCGGATATGAATCCGGTACGTCGAATGATGAATCCCGTGGCCATGATGAGGAAGACGGGGATGATGGCCGCGAGGATATGGGCGTAGGAGATCAAGAAACGTGGGTCCGGTAATCGGTGTTCGGTTCTGGGAGAAGAGTTCGAAGGGATTTAAACCACGAATGGGGACGGATGGACACGAATTAAATCGATGAGCAGAAGACGCCGTTTCGGGCCGAGGAAATCCAGTGAGATTTGGATGGGGAGGTTGCGAAAGAGAAGCGGGTTTGGATGAGGAGGAGAGCCCTTGATGGGTTTTCGTCGACGGTTCCGTGGTATGCCCTACTCATTTAGCGTGTTCGACTTTTAGGCGGGGGAGTCTCTCGGGGAAGCGGGTGCTCTTCCATTGTGACAACGAAAAGACTCTTTCCGATTCAATCTAGGGTGAGCCGAGGGAAATGAGGGAGTCGTCGGTACGGATGAACATGGTGCCATCATGGACTGCCGGGGTGGCGAAGACGGGGGAGTTGAGTTCATTTTCGCCGACTATTTCGAAATCATCTCCTGCTTTGACGACTACGACCCGTCCGTTTTCGTCGCGTGTGAATCCCCAGAGATGGTCGCCGACGAGGATGGGTGAGCTGAAGTAGTTTCCGGTGACGCGTTTTTCGTAAACGGGTTCTCCAGACGTGGCATCGAGACACATGAGGATACCGCCGTCTTGCCAGAGGTAGATTCTTTCGTTGTGAGCGACGGGGGTGGGGACGTAGGGGATGTTTTTGTTTAGTCGGTAGAGTGTTTCGGGTTTTTCGGGATTGGACGTGAGGTCGAGGGCAAGGCTGTCTTTACCTCCGCCACCCGAGCCGACGGTGGCGAAGAGGACACCGTTAGTGTAGACGGGGGTACTAACGGAACGGGATCTAAAGCCGGGTGTGATTTCCCAGAGGATTTTCCCTGTGTCGGGATCGACGGAAGTAAAGCCATTGGTCATGCTGACGAAGACGACCTGCTTTCCACTTTCGGTGTTTGGGTGAGGGAAGGTGCCGGGGGTTGAGTAGCTTGCTTTTTCCATGACACGAGGATGTTCCCAAAGCGTTTTTCCGGACATGCGCTCGAGTCCCATGATGAAGCCACCGCCTTCGTTGAGTTGATCATTGGCGATGATGAGCGTGTTGTTAACGAGGATGGGAGAAGCGGCTTGGCCGTGTTCCATGGCGAGGCCATTCCACTGGCGTTCCCACGCCAGGGTTCCTTCGTGGTTGATGGCTTGGAGGAGGACGCCGCTTTCGGTAGCGGCGTAGAGATAAATGTGATCACCATCGACAGCAGGGGTGGTGGAGGCGGCCGTGTTAAATTTGTGATTGCGATAGGCTTCGAACTCGTGTGAGTGGGTCCAGACTGTGGAGCCGTCTTCGATCTTGATGCAGCGTAGTTCGCGGGTATTGGGACGATCGGTGGGGACGATGGTGATGTAGACGTGGTTATCCCAGCAAACGGGTGATGAGTGTCCGCGACCATTCAAAGGGACGGACCAATTGTAGTCGGATTCTGTGAATTTCGGAGGAATGGAGGCGTCCGGAACGATGCCTGAGCCGAGGGGGCCACGAAATTGGGTCCACTCATTCGCGCGGGTCATGCCGGATGGGACGATGACGATTAGAAGGAGGAACGTGAGTCGGTAGGGGAGAGCGAGAGGTTTCTTCATGCCTAGTGGGTAACGAGAGGCGAGCGCCGGGGTTATCAAGGGGGTTGTTTGGTTGGGTATAAACGGGAAGGGGGCGTCGGGGCGAGAAGAATTGGTGGGTAGTCGTTTGATTGATCGGAGTCGATCGAAGGAAGCCCAAGGAAAGGAGGAGAATTTGGCTTTGCAGGGGGTGTGTGGGGATACCAAGGAAAAGGCCCGCTCTATTTTGAGCGGGCCTTTTGGCGAGAGGGGTGGGAAACTGTTTTGGGTTATTCGGGACGTGGGGGGCGTGGGTTTCCACCGTCGGGAGCCCCACCACCGCTAGGGCCGCCCCCCCGCGGGCCTCCCGGTCCACCGCGCCCGCCGCTGAAGCGTTCGCGCATGCGTTGGAAGAAGGCCTGCATGTCTTCTTCGGTGATCTCGCCGCTTCCATCCGTGTCGATTTGGGCGAAAATTTCTTTTTGGCGATTGGCGTTGGCAGCGACGAATTCTGCCTCGGTTACGATGCCATCGTTGTTTTCGTCGAGTGTGGCGAAGCCGCCACCGAAGCCGCCACCAAGCCGTCCGCCACCGGGGCCGCGTTGTTGCCCGCCTTGGCCGCCTTGGCCGCCACGCTGGGCAGAGGCACTTTCGCTTTCGGAGATGGAACCGTCGCCATCGGCATCAAGGCGCTCAAAGGTTTCATTCGCTCGGGTGATTTGGGCGGCGAGGAATTCGGCGTTGGAGACGGCGCCATCACCATCGGTGTCGAGAACGGCAAAACCACCTCCGCTTTGGGGTCCCGCTGGTCCGCCTCCACCGGGGCGATCTCCCCTTTGCCCACCCGGACGTTGACCGCGCTCGCGCTGTTCCGGAGTGGGTGCATTGTCGCTGGATTGCGAGCTTTGGGCCAATTCGGTATCATCCTTTTTCTCGCCCTCTTTGTGGTGATTGGCGAGGGCGGAGGAGAGGGTCCAAGCGCCGGCGAAGGACATGGCGAGGATGGTGATTATTTTTATTTTCATGTTTGCGACAGGGTTATTGAGCGTTGTCATAGGCAGAAACCCGGGCTGAGGAGGAAAGTTGCGGCGTTTGATATTTGAGGGGATGGGACTGGGAGCGGGGATGCGGAGACAGTTATGATGAGCCGTTTTGGTGTGTGTTCCGGGCATGTGGCCCTGGAGAGTTTTGCGGTGGGCCTGGGGGAAATGGCAGCGTCCACGGGGTTCGAATAAGCGGAGGCGTTTCGTCTTTACGGCAGTTGGGAATAGGGATTAGGAAGCGAGCTGTTTTGCGCGCTTATAGATTTCCCGGAGGGTTTTATTTTCGGGCATTTTTGGGAGAGGATTTTCTTTTCGGCGGGCGAGGACGAAGGCGTCAAGGAGCTCAATGACATCGTCCATCAGGACCTGTTTTTTCTCTTCGGCTTCGATGAGTTCGACATCGAGGACCTTTTCGAGCCAGAGGAGGAGTTCGGTATCGACGCGTTTTGGAGGTTTATTTTCCATTCGCCAGAGTTTGTTCTGGGAAGTGGGAAAGCCGCTCTGCCAGAGTTCGTGGGAGAGTTGCTCGAGGGTCCAGCCTTTTTTTTCGCGCGCGTTGCGGAGATCTTTGCTGAGTTGATCAAGGCTGATATTCTGGAGTTTTCGGGCCATTGGGAGGAGTTACGAGGATGTAGTCACGAAGGGCTTGATCGAGTGGGCTGGCGTCTTGCCAGTGTTGTTCGAAAGCGTTGGTGAAGCGGGTGACTTCGGAATCGTTGGGTCGATCGACGATGATATCGGCGGGGTCGGTGAGGGAGTCGAATCCGGTGGGATGATCGGGTCTGGGGACGATAATATCGAGGCGGTCATTGCGATCATTTCTTTCGTAGGAATGACCGCTGCGCCCGAGGGTGAAGTAGGGAGGGGTGGCTTCCGGGTCGGGTTGGGAGATGAAGCGGACTTCGCAAGCGTCGCCGAATTCGTCGGCGAGGTGGGCAACGACGGCGGCTCCATATCTGGAGCGGGCGGCGAACTCCCAGGGTTTTTGGCCGAAGGCTTCGGCGAGGTTGAGGTAGCGTTGATGGTATGGGTGAGAGGGGTTGGCGAGTCTGGGGTCGAGGGTAAGGATGCGGGCGGTACCGTGATTTTCGATGAGGTTACGGAGTTCTTGGCGGAACGCGTTTGCGCCGATGTGTACGGAGGAGGGGGCGATGAAGTCGAGTTGGGTATGGCCAGCGTCTTCGAAGGAGAGGAGGACGTCGGGGATGCGAATGGAGCGGTTGACGTGGTGGATGCCGCCGAAGGATTCGACCCGCCAACGTTGGAGGGATTCATTGAAGTGTGTCCAGCCGCGGAGTTTGGTGGCGTAGAAGAGGAAGAAGGCGAGGGCGAGGCCGACGAAGGAGAGGGTCGTTTTCGGGTGATCTTGAAGGATGGCGACGGCCTTGAGGTATTGCCGGCGGGGCCAGGAGAGGCTGATTTGGCCGGTATCGGGAGGCTTACGGTCATTCACGTGATGGGTTTTATCATGG